>DASUPL010000121.1:0-3070 GCA_036281155.1 Solirubrobacteraceae bacterium
TCTCGGCCTGTGCACGAACGCCCGCGCGAGCGCGACCCGCACCCGCTCGACGCGCGAGAGACGGTCGGTGGCCATGTACGCGCAGCGCGACACGCCCATCCGTTCGAGCGCGAGGTGAGCCGGCTCCTTCGCCTCGCGCAAGCTCACGCCATCGCTCAACAGCGGCAGCGCGACGTGCTCGACGACGGGCTTGTTGCGTCCCGGCCGCCAGTCCATCGAGACGAGCCCGATACCGCTGTAGCGCTGCAGCTTCGCGCGCGCGTCGGCCGACATGCTCGCCACGTCGCGGCCATCGAAGCGGACCGATCCCGTATCGGGCAGTTCCGCGGCGGCGGCCACCCGCAGCAGCGTCGTCTTGCCCGAGTGCCGCATGCCCCAGACGCCGACGAAGTCCCCCTCGTCGACCTCCAGCGACAGATCGTCGAGCGCGCGGATCTCTCCGCGACCGTCCGCGTAGGCCTTGCTGACGTGCTGCAGCGACAGCAGACTCATCGCGCCCTGCCCGTCGACTGATCGGCCACGAACTCCGCGATCCAGCGCCGCGCCATGACGATCCACCGCAGCTCGGCCTGCAGGCTCTCGTCGACCGCCGCGCGCGTCAGGTTCATCGCCAGGCCCGCCCACGAGCCCATCGGCACCTCGGCCTCCTGGGTCTTGCGCAGCATCGCGAAGCAGTCGCGTTCGTAGCCGTCGAGCGCCCGTAGCAGCTGCGGCGCGTGGCGAGCGCTCGACATCGCGATCTTCGCCTGCAGCTCAGTGCGCATCGGCTCCTTGCCGACGGGGGTCTCCATCCACGCCGCCACCGCCGCCTCGGCGCGCTCGGTGGCGGAATACACGCGCTGCCCCTCACCGACGCGTCCCACCGATTCCTTCGCGGTGGAGGAGACAAGCCCGTCCTCCTCGAGCCGATCGAGCGTTCCGTAGACGCTCTGCCTGGTTACGCGCCATGCCGGCCCCAGCCGCCGCTCGACGAGTGTGCCGAGTCGATAGCCGCCCAGCGGCTGCTCACCGTCGCTCACAAGCAGCGCAAGTAATGCTCCCCGCAAGGGTGAACCGCTCACCTGCTTCTTCTCGGGCATCTCCGCCGACACTGCTCCATCCCCCGTCAGACCCATTGGCAGCGACAACGATACGCGATAGCTCGATCGGTTGGCCTGAACAAAACATTTCTACAACAGTAAATCTTGAGTTTCTAATTGTCTCCAAATTGACAACCCGTCAGGCGTGACCTATGCAGCGCGCTCGATTGCGGCGATCATCGCCCGATCGTGCTCACCAACACACGCAATCATGCCCCCGTCGCGACCATCGAGTCGGCGCCCGAACCGGTGTACATCGAGCTCACCAAGGCTCAGGTGGACCGCGTCATTCGCGGCGCCTCCGGGTCGGGGACCATGTCCGTGCTGATGGCCGGACTGGGAGGCGTGCGCCAGACCCTCGAGGACTCCCCACAGCAGATCGAGGACAGGCGCCTCTCGCGATCGCTGCTGTCCGGCCTGCTGCTGCTCGCCTGCTTCCCAACCGACGGCACCTATCTGAGCAACACCGAGGTCGCGCGACGTGTCGACATGAATATGAGCACCGCCCACCGTTACATCTCCACCCTCGTGTCCGTCGGACTGCTCGAACGCGACCCTGGTACGCGTCAGTATCGGCTCGCGCAATGAGATCTCCCCTCGCTGCCGATCTCGGACCGCTGCCACTCCGCTCGACGCCCGCCGGCGAGCGCCCCGTGATCATCAGCGAGGAGCTGGAGCTGCTCGCCATGCAGGCACACCTGCTGTACACCGAGCGCAACCAGCCGGTCGTGGCGATCGCGCTCTACGAAGAAACCGAAGAGACCGCGCTGTGGCATGCGGAGCTGCGCCCGATCCTCGGCCCCGAAACCCAGATCCGCTTCGTCGCCGAGGATCTGATCGGTCAGCTGCGCGAGGGTCTCGGGCGCAAGCTCGCCTTGTCACCCGAATCGGCACGCATCTGGTGGCCGGGCCTGTCGAGCCGCAGCGACCCCAGCGACCATCCGCTCGTGCTGACGCTGGACGGCGAGCGCCGCACGGACGTGATCGCCGAGATCGCCCGCCAGTTCGACCTCAGCCGCCCACACGTCCGCCGCGAGCTCAGGTTGATCGAGGACGCTCGCGCGCTCGCCGAACACCGCCTCGCCGAGATCGTCGAGCAGGATCAGCGCACGGCCGAGCGCCTGCGCGACGCCCACCGCGAACGCCACCGCGAAGCGGCTCGCGCGCAGGCCGCTGAGGCTCGACTCGAGGACGCTCTGCGGAGACTCGCCGAGTACGGCGAGGAGCTGAAGATCACTCGCCCTTGAAACTCGGCACGCGTTTGCCGAGGAACGCGGAGATGCCCTCCTTGGCGTCGGCGCTCGCGAACACGGACGCGAACGCGCGCTTCTCGTCCTCGACGCCCTGGTCGAGGTCGCCCGCGCCGGAGACCTGCTTGATCTGAGCCACCGCCAGCGGCGCCTGCGCGGCCAGCTTGCGCGCCCACTGCAGCGCGGTGTCGAGCAGTTCGTGATCCTCCACGAGGCGATTCACGAGCCCCAGCTCGTACGCTTCGTCCGCCAGGATCGGGTCGCCGACGAGGTTCATCTCCAGCGCCTTGTTCGTCCCCACCAGGCGCGGCAGCCGCTGCGTGCCGCCGAAGCCGGGGATGATCCCCAGCTTGATCTCCGGCTGGCCGAAGATCGCCGAGCGCGCCGCGATGCGCACGTCGCACGACATCGCGAGCTCGCAGCCGCCGCCGAACGCCAGGCCGTTGACCGCGGCGATCGTGGCGACGCCCTTGGTCTCCAGCTCGCGGAACAGCGCGTGCGCCTGGTGGATCAGCTGCTCACCCGCGGCTTCGTCCATCGTCGTGAACGCCTTGATGTCGGCGCCAGCGCAGTAGAGGAACGGGTTCGAGGAGGCGATCACCAGCGCGTGCACGTTTGAGCTCTTGACCTTGCTCCACACCTTGCCCAGATCCTCCACCACCTGCGGGGAGATCGAGTTCATCTGACCGTTCGCCAGCCACGCGATCGCCACGCCGTCCGCGCGCGTCTCGAGCTTCACGA
>DASUPL010000122.1:0-7830 GCA_036281155.1 Solirubrobacteraceae bacterium
GGCGAAGCCGAACAGCTCGGCGCTCGCGGCCTGCACCCACAGCGCCAAAGGGGGCTTGTCGATGGTGATGAGCCCGCTGGGGTCGAAGGAGACGAAGAGGAAGTTGTGCCAGGAGCGCAACATCGACTTGACGCCGGCGGAGTAGAAGATGTTGGCGTACCCGTTTTGGGACAGCCGCACGGTGTTGAGCACGGCGGAGAGCGCCACGACCGTGACGAGCCCGAGACGGCGGTGGTTCATCGGGGCAGCGTCGCGAGCAGCCGGTCGAGGTCGCTCTCGTCGTTCCACGCTCCGACGGACGCGCGCAGCCATGGGCGCTCGGGGATGTTTCGCACGACGACGCCGGCGTGCGCGAGCGCCTCGCGCTCGGCCTCGGGGTCGGGGCTGGGGAAGGACACGAGCGTGCTCTCCCCGCGCGGGGCGGGCTCGCGCCCGCACTCGTGGAGCATGTGGGCGAGCGTGGCGGCGAGCGAGCGGGAGCGCTCGTGCACGGCGTCCCAGCCGGCGTCGCCGAGCACGCGGACGGCGGCGAGCGCGCAGGCGACGGTCTCGGCGCTGAGCGCGGGCGCGTCGAACCGTCGCGCGTCCTGGTGTACGCGCGCGTGGAGCCCGGCGCTGGGGTCGGCGAGGTTGGGGTAGCCGCGGCGGGTGACGGCGAGGCGCTCGCGCAGCGCGGCGCTGACGTAGAGCATGCCGCTGCCGTCGGGTCCGCAGAGCCACTTCTGCCCGGCGGCGGCGTAGGCGTCGCAGCCGAGGGCGAGCACGTCGGTGGGCACGGCGCCGACGCCCTGGGCGCCGTCGAGGAGGACGGGGATGTCGAGCTCGTGCAGCTCGGTGGGCGCGAAGGAACCGCTCATCCAGCCGACGTGCGAGCAGGCGAGGAGCGCGGTGCGTGGGCCGACGGCGTCGGCGAGCTCGGAGAGCGGCGCTTCACGGATCTCGACGCCGTACACGTCGCGGGCGGCGGCGAGCGCGCCGAGCAGGCCGGGGTGCTCCTCGTCGCTGGTGAGGATCTCCTCGCCGCGGGCGAAGGAGAGCCCGCCGACGACCTGGCCGACGCCCTCGGTGGTGCAGGTGGTGAGCGCGACGTCCTCGACGTCGCAGTGGAGCAGGGCGGCGTACTCGGCGCGCAGCGCGTCGGTGAGCTCGGTGCGCCGCTGGAAGTGCGCGTGCGTGCGCCCGTCGCTGAGCTCGCGCTCCATCTCGGCGCGCGCGGCGGCGGCGGCGCGCGCTGGGAGCGGCCCGTCGGTGCCGGCGTTGAGATACGCGATCCGCTGCAGGACGGGAAACTCGGCTCGCAGCGCGGACAGGCTCACAAACCGCGAGAATACCTCCATGCCCAGCGACGGCCAGCGGCAGCCGTTGTGGCGACCCACCGACGAGGAGCGCGAGCGCGCGGAGATGACGCGCTTCATGCGCTGGGCGGGCGAGCGCCACGGCCGCGAGTTCGCGGATTACGAAGAGCTGTGGCGCTGGTCGGTGGACGAGCTGGAGATGTTCTGGGCGGACGTGTGGGAGTTCTGCGGCGTGCGCGCGTCGAAGCGCTACGAGCGGGTGCTGAGCTCGCACGAGATGCCGGGCGCGCGCTGGTTCGAGGGCGCGGAGCTGAACTACGCGGAGAACCTGCTGCTTGGCCCGGTGTGCTCGACCGGTCGGGACCCGGACGCGGTGGCGGTGCTGCACACCTCTGAGCTGCGCGACCTGGCTGAGGTCACGTGGGGCGAGCTGACGGCGCAGGTGGCTGCGGCGGCGGGCGGGTTGCGGGCGCTGGGGGTGGAGCGCGGGGACCGCGTGGTGGCGTACATGCCGAACATCCCGGAGACGCTGGTGGCGTTCCTGGCGACGGCGAGCATCGGCGCGATCTGGTCGAGCGCGGCGCCTGAGTTCGGCGCGCGCAGCGTGATCGACCGCTTCGCGCAGATCGAGCCGAAGGTGCTGCTGACGGTGGACGGCTACCGCCACGGCGGCAAGGACTTCGACCGCAGCACGGTCGTGGAGGGCATCCTGGCGGAGCTGCCGACGTTGAAGCACACGGTGGTCCTGGGATACCTGGCGGGCAAGGATTTTGATGGGGCCGCCTTGGAGGGCGGCCTCGCTGGCGTTCGCAGTGTCCTCACGTGGGATGAGCTGCTGAAACGCGGCGAGGGCTCGGATCTGCGTTTCGAGCAGGTCCCGTTCGACCATCCCCTTTGGGTCCTCTACTCCTCGGGCACGACGGGCCTGCCGAAGGCGATCGTGCAGAGCCAGGGCGGGATCCTGCTGGAGCAGTTGAAGAAGCGCCTGCACCTGGACCTCCGCGCGGGGGACCGCATGTTCTGGTTCACGACGACGGGCTGGATGATGTGGAACTTCCTGGTGGGCTGCCTGCACAGCGAGGCGGCGATCGTGCTGTACGACGGCAGCCCGGCGCACCCGGACCTGGGCTGTCTGTGGAGCCTGGCGGAGCGCGCGCGGATCACGTGCATGGGCGTGAGCGCGGGCCTCTTGGCGAGCTGTGAGAAGGGGGACGTGCACCCGGCGCGCGAGTACGACCTGGGCGCGCTGCGGGCGATCGGGTCGACGGGCTCGCCGCTGTCGCCGGAGAGCTTCCGCTGGGTGTACGAGGACGTGAGCGAGGACGTGTGGCTGTTCTCGACGAGCGGCGGCACGGACGTGTGCACGGCGTTCGTGGCGGGCTGCCCGCTGCTGCCGGTTTACGAGGGCGAACTTCAGTGCCGCGCGCTGGGCTGCGCGGTGCAGGCGTGGGACGAGGAGGGGCGCAGCGTGGAGGATGAGGTGGGAGAGCTGGTGATCACGGAGCCGATGCCGTCGATGCCGCTGTTCCTGTGGGGCGATGAGACCGGCGAGCGGCTGCGGGAGAGCTACTTCGAGATGTACCCCGGCATCTGGCGCCACGGCGACTGGATTCGCATCACGCCGCGCGGCGGCGCGGTGATCTACGGCCGCTCTGACTCGACGATCAACCGCCAGGGCGTGCGCATGGGCACGAGCGAGATCTACCGCGCCGCGGCCGCGGTCCCGGGCGTGCTGGACACGCTCGTGGTGGACATCCCGAAGCCGGGAGCCGACGGCGACTCATCCGAGCTGTGGATGGTTCTGTTCGTGGTGCTCGCACCGGGCGTGGAGCTGGACGATGACCTGACGGCCCAGATCAAGCGCCGCATCCGCGAGGACTGCTCACCGCGCCACGTGCCGAACGAGGTTCGCCAGATCGAGGAGGTCCCGCGCACGCTGTCGGGGAAGGTGCTGGAGGTGCCGGTGAAGCGGATCCTGATGGGCACCCCGCCGGAGCAGGCGGCGAGCGTCGAGTCGCTGGCGAATCCGCGATCGCTGGACTACTTCGTGGAGCTTGCCAAGGCCCGTTAGTCGGCCTGCGCCGCCATGGTAGGCCGGCTGCGATCTTCGCAGGTGATCGTTTCGACGCGGTTGCGTCCGTTGTTCTTCGCGGTGTAGAGCGCGCGGTCGGCGAGGCGCACGAGCGTGAGCGCGTCGCCGGCGTCGTCGGGAAGCGCCGCGACGCCGATGCTGGCGGTGATCTGGTCGCTGTTGGGTATCCGCACCGCGGCGACCGCGACGCGCACCTTCTCGGCGACCTGCAGCGCGGCCTGCTTGTCGGCGCCGGCGAGCAGCAGCAGGAACTCCTCGCCTCCGTAGCGCCCGGCGAAGTCGCTCTCGCGCAGCGTGTCTCGCAGCGCGGTCCCGACGGCCGCGAGGACCTCGTCGCCGCGATCGTGGCCGTAGACGTCGTTGATGTTCTTGAAGTTGTCGAGATCCATGAGCAGCACGGCGAGCGGAGCGCCCGTGCGCGCCGATTGAGCGACCATGCGCTTGAGGTTGTCGTCCGCCGCTCGGCGGTTGGGAAGACCGGTCAGCGCGTCCGTGGCGGCCTGGCGTTGAGCGATCGCCAGATTGCGCAGATTGGCGAGCACGGGGGCTGCCTGCGCGACCGTTTCGCGGACGCGCTGGCGAGGGCCTGGCTCGAGCTCGCCGGCGTGGCTTATCAACACGACGCCGATGACCTCGCCGCTCACGAGCAGCGGCTCGCACGTGGAGGCTGCCGGCAGCTGGGAGCAGATCTCACATTGCACCAGGGTGTCGCGCTCCGGGCTCTCGACGTGAGAATGACCGGAACGGACGGCGAGGCACGTGCGCGGCGTTGCGCCCACCAGCGACGAGCTCAGCGGATCGAGATCGGTGAGCACGGTTCTGGCTTCGAGGCGATCGGCGCTGTTGTTGCGGATCAGCACGACGGCCTTCGCGTCCCGCAGCGACCGCTCGACCTGGCCTCGGAGCAGCTCCTGGGCTTCGTGCTCGTTCTCCGTGAGTTGAAGCGCGTCGAGGTATTCGCTCTCGGCGGCCTCGAACAGCTCGTCCCTCGTGCGATGGTCGACCATGCGCTTGAGGGCCGCTCCGACGAACAGCATCGAGAGGGCGGCGAGGAACGCGATGGCGGTCGCGGCGATCAGCCACTTCTGGTCGCTGTGGTAGCTCGCCTCCGCCCGCGCATGGGCGGAGGCCGCGGCTTGGCGCTCGATCGAGCGGCGCCCCGACACGAACAGGATCAGCGGATCCATGGTGTCGGCGATCGCATCCGCGGCCCGCACGCGCTGGACGACGGCGGATGAGCGCCCGGCGTTCCGCAGCGGGCCGCCGGGGGTGAGCGCGATCGCCTTCCACTGCGATGGGATCCGCTGGAGGCTCAGGTACTCGGATCGAGGATCGTCGGCGTGGAGCGCGAGGAAGCGTTTGATGTCGGCGTTGACTCTCGGCACCTGGATCTGCTCGAGCTGGGCTTTGAGCACGGCCACCTCGGTGGCGCGCTCGACGCTCGTCAGCTCGAGGGCGATGCGCTCGGCTTCGCCGAGGTCGACCGCCAGCTGGCTCGTGGCTTCGACGGTCAGCAGATTGTCGGAGAAGACCTGGTCGTTGGCTCGCTGGACGTCGCGAAGCCCCACCAGCCCGAGCGAGGCGACCGCGACGAAGGAGACGAGCAGCACGGCCAGGGCGATGAAGAAATGGGTACTGATGCGGATCGAAGATGAGCCGATGTCCATCCATCGACCGCATGGCGATGAGGCTTGAGCGCGTTTACAACCCCATCGAGCGCCCGACGATCTCCTTCATGATCTCGTTCGCGCCGCCGTAGATGCGCGTGACGCGGGCGTCGGCGAACGCTCGCGCGATGGGGTACTCGAGCATGTAGCCGTAGCCGCCGAACAGCTGCAGGCAGCGGTCGACGACGCGGCCCTGGAGGTCGGTGCACCACCACTTCGCCATCGCGGCGTCCTCGGCCGTCAGATCGCCGTCGTTGAGCGCCTGGGCGCAGCGGTCGACGTACACGCGCGCGACGTCGACTTCGCTGCGGATCTCCGCGAGCGTGAAGCGGGTGTTCTGAAACGAGCCGATCGCCTGGCCGAAGGCCTTGCGCTCGAGCACGTACTCGAGCGTCCAGCCGAGCGCGGCCTCGGCGGCGGCGACCGCGGAGGCGGCGATCGAGAGGCGCTCCTGGGGGAGGTTCGAGACGAGGTGGCGAAAGCCCTCGCCCTCGGCTCCGAGCAGGTTCTCGACGGGCACGCGCACGTCGGCGAACGACAGCTCGGCGGTGTCCTGCGCGTGCTGGCCGATCTTCTCTAGGTTGCGACCGCGCTCGAAGCCGTCCATGCCGCGCTCGATCACCACCAGGCTGATGCCGCGGTGGCGCTCTGACGGATCGGTCTTGACCGCGGTGATGACGAGGTCGGCGTTGATGCCGTTGGTGATGAACGTCTTCGTGCCGTTGACCACGTAGTGATCGTCGTCGCGGATGGCGGTCGTGGACATCGCGGCGAGGTCCGAGCCGATGCCGGGCTCGGTCATCGCGATCGCGGTGATGAGCTCGCCCGAGGCGATCCCGCCGAGCCAGCGCTCGCGCTGCGCCTCGTCGCAGTAGGTGAGGAAGTAGGGCAGGCAGATGTCGTTGTGAAGCGTGATCCCGAGGCCGAAGCTGCCGACGGCCGCGCGCTGGGTCTCTTCGCCGATGACGAGGTTCAGGCGGAAGTCCTCCGCGCCCGCGCCGCCATACGCCTCGGGGACGGCCATGCCGGTGAAGCCGCCCGCGCCGGCCTTCGCGAACACCTCGCGCGGGACGATGCCCGCGCGCTCCCACTCGCCGTAGCGGCCCTCCTCGCCGAGGACCTCGCGCTCGAGGAACGTGCGAAAGCTCGCGCGAAAGTCTTCGTGGAGATCGTCGAACAGGCTGCGCTTCATGCTGCGAGGGACACTACCGGCGCAGGCTTCTCCCGGTTTCCGGGCTTCGCGAGCAGCAGCTGCACGTCCTGTATCCGCCGCTCGCGAAATCCACCCTCGCAATAGCTCAGATACAGCTCCCACAGCCTGCGGAAGCGCTCGTCATAGCCGAGCTCGCCCACGCGCTCGGCGCGCGCGAGGAACCGTTCGCGCCAGTGCGCGAGCGTCGTGGCGTAGTGCGCGGTGATGTCATCCAGGTGCACCTGGCGCAAGTCGGTCACGCGTGCGAGCGTCCGCGCGATGACATCCAGCGAGGGCAGACAGCCGCCGGGGAAGATGTAGGTGTTGATGAAGCTCTTGCTCCCCTTCTCCACCTCATACGCGTCGTCCTCGATCACGATCGCCTGCAGCAGCATCGCGCCGTCTGGCTCGAGCAGCTCCGAACAGCGGCGAAAGAACGTGGGGAAGTAGCGCCAGCCGACCGCCTCGATCATCTCGATCGACACGAGCTTGTCGTAGGAGCCGCTCAGTTCGCGGTAGTCCTCCAGCAGCACCGTGACACGGTCCTCGAGACCCGCGGCGCGCACGCGCTCCAGCGCGTAGGCGTGCTGTTCGCGGGAGATCGTGGTCGTCGTAACGCGGCAGCCGTGCTTTTCGGCGGCGTACACCGCGAAGCCGCCCCAGCCGGCGCCGATCTCCAAAACATGGTCCCTGGGTCCGAGCGCGAGCTTGTCGCATACCCGTTCGAGCTTCGCCAACGACGCCTCCTCGAGCGTCGCGTCGGGCCGCTCGAAGACCGCGCACGAGTACATCATTGTGGGGTCGAGGAACAGCGAGAACAGCTCGTTGCCGAGGTCGTAGTGCGCGGCGATGCGCTTGCGCGAGCGCCGCGGTGTGTTGCGCGCGAGCCATCGCGCCCAGCGCTGCACCGGTATGAGGACCGGGGTGAATATTCGGCGCAGGCGGTCGAGCGCTCCGACGTTGAGCGCGGCGATGCGCGTGAGCGCCACGAGGTCGTCGCACTCCCACAGCCCGTCCATGTAGGACTCGCACAGCCCGACGCTGCCGCGCAGAAGGCTGCGGTAGAAGCGATCGGAACGCACATGGATGACCGCTCGCAGCGGGGGCTCGCCGACGGGCTCGCCGAACAGCAGGCTCCCGTCGCGCTCGATGATTTCCAGCTGCCCGCTGTGAATGTGGCGCAGAAGGCGCATCACCACGCGACGAGCCAGGCGGTTGGTGAGCGCGCCGAGCGGACCGCTCGTGGCGAGGTCACGACTCGCACCGGCCGCGACGCTCATGCCGACGCCGCCTCGCGATCGGGGTGTGGGAAGTAACTCGCGCCGCGCAGCCGCAGCCGCAGCGCGTGGGCGTAGATGCGCGCGACGATCCGCATCGTCAGCAACGGGTGGCGGGCGAGCGCGAGGCGCATCGCGCCCGCTGTCATCTCGCGGCGGCGCAGCGCGAGCGTCGCGTCGAACACGCTGTGCCCGTCCGGGTCGCGCGACTCGATGTGCACCGACAGGCGCTCGCCGGGTTCCGTCAAGCGCCAGTCGTACACGTGGTCCATCCCCATCAGCGGTGACACGTGCAGTCGCTTCTCCA
>DASUPL010000123.1:0-2076 GCA_036281155.1 Solirubrobacteraceae bacterium
CGCGCTTACTTCATCCACCTCGAAGAGGGCGGATCCGATCAGCTCGGAAACTGGCTGCGCGCGGAGCGCGAACTAACGACGGCCTGAGACCGCGCAGCTCGACCACGACGAGCTCACACGACACGCCAAATCCGCGTCAAGGCCTCGCGCGACGGGTCGCGGCGGCGGGCGATCGCCGGGTCGCGGCCCGCGGCGACGTGTCGCGCGTCGGCTCCCTGCTGACGCCCGGTGATCGTCCGCAGCGGGCGTTTCGGGCTCGGCTATGGAGACGCTCGCATCCACGCGCAAACGGGAGATTCGACGACGAGCGAGCGCGATCCCGCCTTGCTTGCTGACGAGTGCTCGGCGCGCGAACGATGGTCCACCGGATGGGTGCTTGCCCAGTAGGCGTTCAATGGTCTGCTGAGGGGGGTGCAGCGGGTGGTCGCAGGGCTCGGCCGCGAGCGCGGTCTGATGTGAGCGCGGCGCGCAGCGAGCCGGCGCTCTGGCCGCCCATCACGCGCACTCGCGGCAGCCGGTACGGGTCGTCGCGCGCGGTCGCGAGCCCGGGCAGCTCCGTCGTCGCGCCGCGGTAGCCGGCGGCGTGGACCGCGGCGACCACGGTAGTGTCGAAGCGGCCCGCGGGGTAGCAGAAGAACGCGGTGTCGATCCCGAGCCAGCGGCCGATCCAGGCGCGCGAGTGCACGAGCTCGTCGCGCAGCGCGGCGTGCCCGAGGGTTGTGAGATCGCGATGGTCGACGGTGTGCGAGTCGATCTCCCAGCCGTCGCGGACGAGTCCGCGCAGCCGCGACAGCGATATCCCGTCAGGACCCACGTTGTTGATCTCGAGGTTGAGCACACCCGGCCAGCCGAGCTTGCGCAGCACCGGCGCGGCCGCGGTCGATTGCGAGCGGTAGCCGTCGTCGAACGAGATCACGACCGGGCGCTTCGGCAGCGGCGCTCCGAGGCGCCAGGCCGCGAACGCCTGCGTGAGCGTGACCCCGTGGTAGCCCGCGCGCGCGAGCGCGTACATCTGAGCGCGGAACGTGGCCGGCGCGACCCACAGCTGTGGGTAGGGCGTGCCCGCCGGCGGCGCGCCGATCACGTGGTACATGAGGATGGGGATCACCGCCCGGCGTGCGGCCGCGCCGCTCACGATCGGGCCGACGACGAGCGTGGGCGCGACCCGCGCGGCCCCGTCGGTCGCGCCCGAGGAAGCGGCGGCCCCGGTGGACGGCGCGGACGGGAGTCGGTATCCGCCTCGCGCCCGGATCACCGTGAACGCGACCACCGCCATCGCCACGACCCCAGCCAGCGCGGCGGCGGCGAGCGCGCGTCTTGCGCGCCGCCGCGCGCGCGGTGCCGCGCGCGGCGCGAGCCGCCGCCGCGCGCGCTCAGCCAGCCGCCGCTCGCGCTCCGCGTGCAGCGAGGAATCCTGAGGTGCGGGACCGCTCATCCCCGGATTCTCTCCCTCGCGGCGGCGGGGTCACGGGCGGGCGCGAGAGCCCGATGATCAGCGCCGCCTCAAACGGCGGCCGACCGACAAGCCGAGCCGCCGCGCGACCCGCGGACCATGCCGCGACCCGGCAGCAGGTGCTCGGCGATCCCGATGTGCTCGAACTCACGACCGTGCCACGGTTGGAGCCGGCCGCAACCGAGGTGCGCGTCCGCGTCAGTCCCGTCGGCGTAAACCGTGGACTGAAAGACCCGCGCGACCGGCGGCTTCCTCGGCGAGCCTTCGTTCACCCGGGATGGGACGTCGCGGGTGCCGCAAGGATGCTTTGCGCCGACAAACAGGCGTCTCACACGACCCCGACGACCCGCCCCGCGTCGAGACGCCACACACATAGGCCTGCTGGACCACTGAGACCAGCGCCTGCTCGGAACGCTTGCGCGGCTGCAAGAAGCTCGGGAAGTAGCTGCCCTGACGGAGCTTGGGGATCTGCAGCTCGATCTCGCCAGCGCGGGTGTCCCACCGCCGGGGCCGGTAGCCGTTTCGATGCGTCGCGCGGTCCTCGGTGCGCTCGCCGTGCTCGGCGCCAATCAGCTCGCTGACTTCAGCCTGCATCAGCTCCTGTGCCACTGCCTTGACCGACT
>DASUPL010000124.1:0-10750 GCA_036281155.1 Solirubrobacteraceae bacterium
GATCTCGCCGACCACCGCCTCGAGCGTCGCCGCACTGGAGCGCACCGCGCCGGTGCAGGACATGTCGCCCACGGTGCGGTAGCGCACCGAGGCCGTGAACGGCGTGTCCCCGTTCAGCGACACCCACGGCGACACGGCGTACAGCATCCCGTCGCGCGCGAACACCTCGCGCTCGTGGGCGAAGTAGATCGACGGCAGCTCGAGCCCCTCGGCGGCGATGTACTCCCACACGTCGAGCTCGGTCCAGTTGGAGATCGGGAACACGCGCACGTGCTCGCCCTTCTTGATGCGCCCGTTGTACAGGTTCCACAGCTCGGGGCGCTGGCTCTTGGGGTCCCACTGGCCGAAGTCGTCGCGGAAGGACATGATGCGCTCCTTCGCCCTGGCGCGCTCCTCGTCGCGGCGCGCGCCGCCGAAGGCCGCGTCGAAGCCGTGCTCGGCGATCGCGTCGAGCAGCGTGATCGTCTGCAGCTTGTTGCGCGACGCGCGCGGACCGGTCTCCTCGACGACGCGGCCGCTGTCGATCGACTCCTGCACGCTCGCCACGATCAGCCGCTCGCCCAGCTCGGCCACGCGGCGGTCGCGGAACTCGATCACCTCGGGGAAGTTGTGGCCCGTGTCGACGTGCATCAGCGGGAACGGGAACGGCGCGGGACGAAACGCCTTCTCCGCCAGGCGCAGCAAAACGATCGAGTCCTTGCCGCCGCTGAACAGCAGCACCGGCCGCTCGAATTCGGCCGCGACCTCGCGCATCACGTGAATCGCCTCGGACTCCAGCGCCCGCAGATGGCTCAGCTGGGGGCGCGCCGCCACACTCATGTCAGTCGCCGAACGTCTCGACGTGCAACCCACACTCCGTCTTGTCTGTTCCCGCCCAGCGGCCGTCTCGGCCGCTTCCCGGCTGGGTGCACGGCGCGCAGCCGATCGACTCGTAGCCCTGATCGTGCAGCGGGTTGTAGGGGAGGTCGCGCTCGTGGATGCGACGCCACAGGTCCTTGTCGGTCCAGTGCGCGAGCGGGTTGTACTTCCACAGGCCGCGGCGCTCGTCGCGTTCGATCAGCTCGGTGTCGGCGCGCGTCGGTCCCTGCTCGCGGCGGATGCCCGTGATCCATCCCTCGGCGCCCGCGAGCGAGCTCTCGAGCGCGGCGACCTTCGCGACCGAGCAGCAGTGGTCGGGCCCACTCCACGGAACGTCAGGGCTGCTCGCGTCCTGGACCTCGATCCTCACGCCGAAGCGCTCCTCGAACGCGCGCCAGGTGGCGAGCGTCTCCGGAAACAGCACGCCGGTGTCGATCGTCACGACCCGGACGGACTTGCCCGTACCTTGATCGAGCCGCAGCAGCTCGTCGAGCAGCACCGACTCCTCCTTCTGGAAGGAGCACAGCAGCACGGCGCGCTCGCCGTGACGGGCGGCCTCGCGCAACGTGTGCGTGAGGCTCAGCGCCGGGTCGATCTCGACCGCTGCTATGTGGCTGTTCGGTGGGCTCATGGGATCTTTCGGGTCGTCTTGGTTCCTCTTCGACATCTCCAGGACATCTATACAGCGCACTCCCCCTCGCCGCGAATCACTTCGAAGGGAACGTTGCGGTTCCAGTCGATGAACGTGTTCATCGTCTCCAGCCCGAAGTCCACGGGCAGCGACAGCTCCTTCACGAGGCCTTCCAGCTCGCCCGTGCCGACGCGCTGGGCGAACGCGCCCCACGCCTCGCCGTCGGTGCGGTTGGCCTCGTAGTGGCGGATCCAGCGCTCGATCGCCTCGGGGACGCGCTTGGCCGGCAGGCGCAGCTTCAGGCGTGTGCCGAACACCACCTCGCCGCCTTCGTACACGCCGCCCACGTGGGGGATGTACGCGGGAATCGTGTGTTCTCCGACTTTGATCGACGCACCGTAGAACCCGATATCCGCGACATGGTGCTGCGAGCAGCCGTTGGGGCAGCCACTCATCTTGATGTGGATTTGACGCGTCAGCGGGTCGGTCAGCTCCATCGCTTCCACGCGCTCCTGGATCGCCTGGTTGAGGCCCATCGAGCTCGTGATCCCGAGCTTGCACGAGTCCGTGCCGGGGCAGGAGACGACGTCGTCGATCTCTCGCGCGCCGGCGTCGGCGAGACCCAGCTCGCCAAGGGCGCGCCACACGTCGTACACGCTCTCCTCGCGCACCCAGCGCAGCAGCAGATTCTGCTGCACGGTCGTGCGCGCGGAGCCGCCCGCGTGGGAGCGCATGATCGCCGCGAGGCCGCGGAACTGCTCGGGCGTGAGATCGCCGCGGGTGATCTTGATCTCGACGGTCACGAAGCCGTCCTGCTTCTGCTCGGCCACGTTCGCCGCGCGGAAGCGCTCGAACTCCGACAGGTCACCGTTGGGGGCGCCGTATGTCTGCGGCGGCGCGGGCGCCGACTCGCGCTCGTCGTCCACGAACAGGCGGTGCTCGACGGAGAAGTCGCGTTCCTTGACCCAGTCGCCCTCGAGCTCCTCCTCGACCTGGCGGCGCAGCTCCTCGATGCCGTACTTGTCCACGAACACCTTGATGCGCGCACGGGCGCGGTTCACGCGCAGCCACTCCTGCCGGTCGAAGATCCTGAACACCGCCTCGGCGATCTTCAGGTACTCGCCGTCGTCGAGCCCCACGAAGTCGTAAAGCGCGGGCGCCACGCGCGGCATGATCGACGTGCCGCCGCCGACGAGCATCTCCGCGCCGCGCACCTCGCGCCCGTCGATCTCACGGATGCGCGCGCGGTATGCGATGTCGTGGATGCCGCTGATCGAGCGGTCGCGTGGGCTGCCGTCGAACGAGGTCTTGATCTTGCGCGGCATCGCCTGCGTGGTGGGGTGGCGCACGAAGTAGCGCACGTACGCGCCCACGTACGGCGTCATGTCGAACAGCTCGTCCTTCGCGACGCCCGCCCACGGGTCGGCGGTGACGTTGCGCACGGTGTTGCCGCAGCCCTCGCGGCTGGACAGCCCCGACTCGCTCAGCTCGTGGATCGCGGGCTCCATTTCCGCCAGCGGGATGTGGTGGATCTGCACGTTCTGGCGGGTCGTGATGTGGCCCTTTTTCAGCGGCGCGTACTTCTCGATCACGTTCGCGAAGGACTCCATCTGCTCCGGCGTGACCCCGCCGAAGGGGAGCTTCACGCGGACCATGTTCACGTCCGGCTGGCGCTGGCCGTACACGCCCTGCTTGAGGCGGAACTTGATGAACTCGTCCTCCGGCGTCCCGCCCGCGAGGAATTTGGTCGCTTCGGTCTTGAAGTCGTCGAACTCCCGCTCGAGGATCGGGATCACGTGCCCGGGGACGTTCTGCAGGACCTCTGGGTCCTCGAGCGTGCCGCGCTGGGCGGAGATGGAACCTGGCTCCATGTGGCGAAACCTCCTGATCCGGACGCTGAGCCCGGGCTGCTTTTCGACTGTACGCTGGGGCGGGAGAGCTATTGGTCTAAAGCCTAGCGGCTTTTAGGTATTTATCCAGGGGTGCGGCACGTCGTCCTGTGGCTCTCGTGAGATCCCTTCGAGAATAGCCGCGTCTCGCCAGGGTTCGCGCGGCTGCACGGGGGCGCTCACGGTCGGCGCGGTGGCGCGCGCGAACGTCTCCAACGCCGCCGCGATCGCGGCCGTCTCCTCGGGTGAGGCGGCCGGTGAGACGGTGTGCGGATTCGGGCTGGCTGGGGTCATCGACCCATTGTGACGAAGCGTGGCACGGCGGGCGTGGGGAGTCGGACGTCATCTCGATTGTTCCGAACACCAGTACACTGCTCGTGAATGTCCTCGCTGCCGATCCCCCGTGTATCCGTCCCCGATCACGTCTTCGCCCGCCTCAGCGAGGCGATCCTCGCCGGCCACTACCGCCCGGGCGAGCGGCTGCCGCCGCAGCGGGCGCTCGCGGCGGACCTGCGGGTGAACATGGCCTCGATCCGCGAGGCGCTCGGACGCCTGGAGCAGTTGCGCCTGATCGACATCCGCCACGGCGACGGCGCGCGCGTGCTCGACTGGCGGCGCTCGGGCGGCCTGGAGGCGCTGGTGCTGCACGCGGACGCCGGGGCGTCCGTTCTCGGTGATGTGTTCGAGGCGCGGCGGCTGCTGCTCGTCGAGGCGGCGCGGCTTGCGGCCGAGCGACGCTCCGATACGCAGGCCGAGAGCCTCGTCGAGTTGGCCGAAGCCGTAGCGCGCGCCGAGGACGACGGCTCCGCGCTGCTGGCCGACTGGGAGTTCATGGCGGCCCTCGTCGAGGCCGCGGGCAACCTCGTATTCCAGCTGGTGATGAACTCCGTGCGCGAGCTGTACCTGCCGCACGCGCAGGCGTTCGCCGCGCTGGTGGCGCATCGCGACGAGCTGGCGGCCTTATACGCGCGAACGGCCATCGCGGTGAAGGACGGCGATGGGCAGCGCGCGGCGACGGCGATCGAGGAGCTGGTGGCGGCGCAGGGCGCGTGGGTGCTCGAATGAGCGCCGTCCCCGACAGCCTTGGCGGCAGGCCCGACAGCCATGGTGGCGGGCTCGATCGCTTCGTCTCCGCGGCGCCGCAGCCACAGCGCGCGGGTATGCGCGTGCTGATGGCGCTCGCGCGGCGCCCGCGCGGCGCGGCTCTGCTCGCGCGCGCTCCCCTCGCCCAGCAGGCCGCGCACGCGATCCTCGCGCTCGGCCGCTACGACGAGCCGTCGCTCGCGCGCGCGCTCGGCTGGGACGCGGACGCGGTGGCCGCGCGCGGGCGCGAGCTGCGACGCGCGGAGGGCAGGCCATGACGGAGATCCTCGACGCGGACGTGTGCGTAATCGGCGCCGGCGCGGGGGGCGCGGTGGTGGCGGCGGAGCTGGCCGAGGGCGGCGCGCGCGTGGTCGTGCTCGAGCAGGGCCCCAGTCACGACGCGGATGACTTCAGCGCGCGCCCGCCGGAGATGCTCGCGCGCCTGTACCGCGACGGGGGGCAGACGACGACGCTCGGCACGCCGCCGATCCTGCTGCCGCTCGGCCGCGGCGTGGGTGGGACGACGCTCGTGAACTCCGGCACGTGCTTTCGCACCCCGCCGCGCGTGCTCGAACGCTGGGCGGGCGAGTTCGGGCTGGAGCTCGACGAGGCGACGCTCGCGCCGTGCTTCGAGCGCGTCGAGCGGTCGCTGTCGGTGGCGGAGGTGACCCCCGAGCTGGCCGGCGCGAACGCGGCGGTCGCGCGTCGCGGCGCCGAGCGGCTCGGCTGGTCGCACGGCTACCTGCGGCGCAACGCGCGCGGCTGCGTCGGCTCGGGCGTGTGCGTGTTCGGCTGTCCCACCTCCGCGAAGCAGCACACCGGCATCACCTACATCCCGCGCGCCACTGCCGCGGGCGCTCGGATCGTCACCGGCGCGGACGTGCGCGAGCTGATCGTCACCGCCGGCGAGGCCCGCGGCGCGCGCGCGCGGCTCGCGGGCGGCGGCACGCTGGAGGTGCGCGCGCCGAGCGTCGTCGTCGCGTGCGGCACGATCCACACGCCGCTGCTGCTCGCGCGCAACCGGCTCGGCGCCGGCTCGGGTCAGCTCGGGCTCAACCTCGCTCTGCACCCCGCCACGGCGGGGTTCGCGCTGATGGAGGAGACGGTGAACATGGCGCGCGGCGTGCCGCAGAGCTTCTACGTGGACGAGTTCGCGGACGAGGGCGTCATGTTCGAGGGCGTCGCGGGGCCGCCGGCGTACGCGGCGATGTCGCTGCCGCTCACCGGCGAGCGCCACGCCCGCGCGATGGCCGACTACCCGCGCCTGGCGCAGTTCGGGCTGATGGTCAGCGACAGCTCGCGCGGGCGCGTGAGCTCGCTCGCGGGCAGGCCCGTGATCCGCTATTCGCTCGGCGAGCAGGACGTGGCGAAGTTCCGCCTCGGCCTCGCGCGCCTGCACGAGCTGTTCGTGGCGGCCGGCGCGCGCGAGGTCTACCTGCCGCTGCCGGCTGGCGTGGAGCCGCGGCGCGCCCGCGTGCGCGATCTCAAACTGATGGCGTTCCACCCGCTCGGCACCGCCCGCGCCGACGCCCGCGCCGCGCACGGGGTCGTCGACGGCGACCTCGCGCTGCACGACGTAAGCGGCGTGTACGTCGCGGACGGCTCGGTCGTGCCTAGCGCGCTGGGCGTGAACCCGCAACTGACAATCATGGCGCTCGCCACCCGCCTGGCCTTCCGCCTGCTCGGGCGCGCGCTGCCCCGCCACAACGACAACGAGGAGATCGCATGTCCTTCCTGATCGACCCACCGTGGCTGTACGCCACCGGCCGCGTGTACGGCCGCCTGATGCCAGAGCGCACACCAGTGGCGCGCAAGGTGCACACGGCCACCGCCGGCGTGTTCCTGACGACCAGCATCTCGCTGTATCTCAACCGCCAGTGGACGCGCCCGATCTGGGAGGCCTGCCGCGCTGAGGACGGGCGCGACTGGATGCTCAACTCCGGAGTATTCAAAGTTGACCATCGGCGCGTGGGCAAACGGGTCCACATCGCCTCGGCACTGGCGTTCCTCACCTATCCGTGGTGGCTGTGGCTGGGCGAACGCGCGGGACGCAAGTCGTAGGCCGCCCGCGCCGTCATCCAGGCGATGGTGTTCGTCAGCCCCTCCTCGATGCTCGTCGTCGCGGACCATTCCAGGTCGTGGGCGGCGCGCTCGGTGCTGGCGCACCAGATGTTCGTGTCCCAGGATCGCTGCGCGTGCGAGCCCCAGTCGGGCTCGGCGTGGATCGGGAGCAGCGCGCGCACGCAATCGACCAGCTCGCGCAGTGTCGTCTGGCGGCCGCTGCCGACGTTGTAGACCTCGCCGGCTATCTCGTCGGCCTTCTCGGCGGCGAGCATCAGCGCCTCGCAGACATCCTCGACGTAGACGAAGTCGCGTGCGGTCTCGGGCGCGACCAACGGTGGCAGCTCGCCGTGAAGGCCGTGTTGTAGGAGGGCCGATACGAGACGACGAGGGTCTTCCATCGCGCCGTAGACCGAATACAGCCGCAGCGTCGCCGCCGGCAGCTTCCCCTCGCGCGCGCGGTGGCTGCAGTACATCGTCGCCGCTGTCTTCGCGACCGCGTAGGTGCTGTTCGGCTCCGGCCGCTCGTGCTCGTCGGGAGCATGGTCTTTGAAACCGTACTCCGAGGAGGAGCCCGCATGGATGAACGCCTCCACGCCCACGCGCTCAGCCGCGTCGGCCAGCTCGATCGTGCTCAGCAGGTTGGCCTGACAGATCTGGCGCGCGTCCTGCTGCCATGAATACGCGCCGTGCGCGGCGAGGTGGAAGATCCACTCCGGCGCGATGTCCGCCACGAGCGTGCCTGGGGCTCCCGGGAGATCCAGCTCGACATCGTGGATCGTGGCGCCGGTCAGCCCGAGCAGGCGTTTGCGGTCCCCGCCGGGGCGGGCGGTGGCGTGTACGTCATGTCCGTCGTCGCGCAGACGCCGGACCAGGTTGGCCCCCACGAATCCACCCGCACCGGTGACCAGCGCCCGCATCGCGCAGCTCACACGGTCGCGCTCGCCAGGAAGTCGGCGTAGGAGAACTCGTCGAGGTACTGCCACGCGAGCGCGCGTATCTGAGCGATCTCCTGCTCCGTCAGCTCGGCGGCCGTCGCGCGGTTGGCTTCCGGGCTGACCGCGCGCAGAGTGCCCCACGGGTAGACCTCCTGCAGCTGCTGTCCATTCCAGCTCGGCGCTCCCAGGGTTTCGGAGCCACCCAGGCCGATCGATTCCAGCAGCTCGCCGAGGACACCGGAGGGATCCTCCATGACGTCCTCGATGCGAACGACGTGTACGCGCTCAGGATCGAGGGCGCGGCTGGTGAGCGCGAAATGCTGATGCAGGTTCCAGCGCAGCATGTAGTTGGTCAGCGACAGCGGCTTCGGGCGCTTCTTCGTATCCGCGTAGGCGGACCACGGATTGCGCACCACGTGCAGGACATGAGCCCCCGGCAGGTCGGCGAGGATCTTCGCGGTATCGACGGCGATCACCGGGCTGTAGCCGACGTACATCTGCTCTTCTCCACTGCCGCGCTCGTCGCGCCAGGCCTGATGGGTGGCGCGAAAGAACGCCGCCACGTTCGCGCCACGCGAGCGTCCGCTGCTCTCCACGAGCGAGCAGTAGATATCCCTGCGCTCGTCGTCGTCCATCTCGAATGGCTCGTGGCGAAACTTGCTCACGTGAGGTGTACGACTGCGCACCTTCGCCTCCTCGTCGATGATCGCGTGATAGTCCATCGCGGGAGTCGCGCTGAGCAGGAACTCCGGCCAGCGGTACTTCGTCGGGAACATCGAGGTCAGGCCGTCGTTGACGTGGGCCGTGCCGATTTGAGACTCGAACGGATACACGTGCAGCTGGGGATGCCCGTCCAAGAATCGGTGCGTGGTGTTCCCGCCGTTCTCGTACATCGCGCTGAGCATCAGCAGTCGGAAGTCGTCGATCATGTCACTCCTACTCCGTTGGGGACCTTGTATGAAAAGAAGAACGAGTCGATGGCGCGTCGGCTCTGTCTGCGTCCCGCCACCGTGGGGAAGCCCAGCGTGGTGCTCCGCGGCAGCACCGCGATGTCGAAGATCTGATTGCCGGCGGGCCAGCGGGCGCTGCCCAGAACCTCGCCGCTGAGAGTGTCGAGCGCGTGCACCGCGCAGACGCTGCGCTCGACGTCGAGACCGGGTGCGTACCGCGCGAAGCGAGGAATTACGCGCGAAGTGCCCACGAAGGCGATGTCGCCCGCGAACGTCAACCCACGGGTCCAGCCCGGCAGCCGCGTGACGGGCAAGGGCTCGCCGGCTGAGATCTTCGCCAGATGTCCGTAGCCGCTGTCGTCGACCCACAGCTCGTTGCGATGCAGGCGCGCGGAGTGGGGCCTGGTCAACCCTCGTGCGATCGGCTCGCGGGTCGCCCCCGAGAAGATCACCCCGCGTCGGTCGACCGGAAAGTTGCGATGACCCGGACGGCGCTTGGAGGGCGCGTCGGTGGACGCCGAGAAGAACGAGGAGGACAGATCCTCACCCGCGGCGATCGAGTTGAGCTGGAGGTAGTTGCGTGACAGATCCGGCCGGCCGTCGCGCTCGATCGCGCTGGGCCACCACACCACCTCCCAGCCACTCGATCCGGCCAAGCGCACGACCGCGTTGAGGCCCGCCGCGCTGCCGTGGAGCACTCCCCCGATCAGCGCGATGTCGTGTAGGTACAGGCGGCCGGGGAGGAAGGACACCGACATGGGGGCCAACGATCGCTCTCCCGCATGAGCACCGTGGCCGTTGGAGTCCGCGGCCACGGTGGGAGCCAGCTCATACAGCTGGTTGGGGTTGCGGGTGCTCGCGACATGCAGCCGCTCGGAGTGGGCGTCGAAGCTGAGACCCGACGGGTGGGGGAGCGACATGAAGCTCTGTCGCGGGCCCTCCGGCGCCATCGTCAAAGCGAGCAGCAGATGCTCGTACTCACGCGAGACGACCAGGCAGGCGTCCAGACGCTCGAGCACGCCCCACCAGTCACCGCTCACCTTCATATCCAAGAGCTCACGGTCGATCGGCTGTGGGTATCGGCGTCCAGACATGACGCCTTCCGGATCGCGCCACGCCGCGTCGTCCTCAGACCAGCGGTCCTCTGAGCGCGCCTTTGCCCCCACGCTCATCGCCTCATCTCCCGCAGACGCAGACCCACGGCGCCCCTGTACATCCTTGCCGCCGAGCGAAAGTTCGTCGTCGAGCGTCCGCCGAGGCGTGTGGTCGCCAGCAGCGGAACCTCGATGATCGGATAGCTCGCGCGCTGGCACGCGAGCACGAACTCGGCGTCGATCAGATCGTCGCTGCTGTGCAGCTTCAGCAGCTCGTGGAATGAGCGTGGGAAGAGCTTCGGCGTGCCGTTGACATCCCAGGTCGGCATGTTGAACAGCGCTCTGCACTCGAGGTTGTAGAGCAGCGAGCCCGCGCGCCTGAAGATGCTGTCGCGGATCTTGCGGTTCGCCTTCAACACCACGTGCGGGTAGGCGTGGGCGTAGGAGAGCATGAGCGCGAGGATCTCGGGTGAGGTGCGCGCGGAGTTGGCGTATCCGAGGAGCTCGCCGTGGGCGCTCGCCAGGCCCGCCCGTACCGCGCGCCCCCATCCCCCGAGGCTCTGCTCGATCACCAGTACCTCCGGATGGCTCGCGGCCAACGCGTGGCAGACGGCGAGCGAGTCGTCGCTGCACGCGTTCGCGACGAGCACCAGCTCGACCTCGAGCGGAAGACGCCGCGAGATGCCGAGGTAGTTCTCGACGACGCCGCCGATGTGGTCGGCCTGATTGTGCACCGGTAGAACGACAGAGACCGTTCGCGGGTGATCCTCCAGCTCAGCCATAGGCCCGGCTCAGCTCGGTCGCGATCGACTCCGTCAGAGCCCGTGCGGAGAGACCGTGCAGGTCGTTGAGGAAAGGCAATGCTCCGGCAGCCCCGCGCGGCATCGTCTCCACCGCGTGGCGAACGAGACGACACCGCAGGCCGTGTTCGGCGATGACCTCGGCCACGAGCGACCCCAGGCCGCCCGTGCGGTAATGAGCCTCGACCGTCGCGACGTGGGGAACATTCGACAGCAGTTCCACAAGATCGTCGAGCGGGGCGGGCTGCACGCTCGCGAGGACTGCCACGCCGGCGCTGATGCCCTGTAGAGCGAGCATCGTTGCCGCCTCGGCCGCCTCCCCGGCCATGCTGCCGAGCGCGACGATCGCCACATCCTCGCCCAACCTGAGTCGATCCAGAGCGCCGATCTTGAAGCGGCCGTCGAGGTTGGGCACGGAGGCGCTGGCCTTGCCGATACGGAAATAG
>DASUPL010000125.1:0-3001 GCA_036281155.1 Solirubrobacteraceae bacterium
CGAGCGTGCCGAGGAGCGCGTCGGGGCGCTCGCGCTCGATCACCTTCGCGACCGGCCCGGGCAGCAGCGGCTCGATGTACGTCGCGTCGGCGAACTCCGGGTCGGTCATGATCGTCGCGGGGTTGGAGTTCACGAGCACGACCTCGAAGCCCTCCTCGCGCAGCACCTTGCACGCCTGCACGCCGGAGTAGTCGAACTCGGCGGCCTGTCCGATCACGATCGGCCCCGAGCCGAGGATCAGGATCTTTTGGATGTCGCTTCGCCGGGGCATCTACACGGCCTCGGCGATCCGCTGCAGGAAGCGGTCGAACAGGTAAAGGCTGTCGTGCGGACCGGGCCCCGCCTCGGGGTGGTACTGCACGGTGCCGCCGGGCACATCGAGCAGTTCAAGGCCCTCGACGGTGCGGTCGTACAGGTTCACGTGCGACAGCGCCGCCGCGCCGAAGTCCGTTTCCCAGCGCACCGGCTCGTCGCTGTCGATCGTGCGCCCGCCGTCCGGCCCGACGGCGGCGAAGCCGTGGTTCTGGGAGGTGATCTCCACGCGCCCGGTGCTCAGGTCCCTGACGGGGTGGTTCGCGCCGCGGTGGCCGAACGGCAGCTTGAACGTCTCGAGGCCCACGGCGCGGCACAGCAGCTGGTGGCCGAGGCAGATCCCCCACACGGGCTTCTTGCCGACGATCTCGCGCACCGTCTCGACGACGTAGCCGAGTGCGGCCGGGTCGCCCGGTCCGTTCGCCAGGAAGACCGCGTCGGGGTCATCCGCGAGCAGTTCCGCGGCCGAGCTCGTGCAGGGGTGCAACGCGACCCGAGCCCCGCGAGCGACAAGCTCGCGCACCATAGACGCCTTTATGCCCGTGTCGATGACGGCGATCCGCGGACCGTCACCGCTGCCGTGGTGAGTGACTTCGCTCGGCGTCACGACCTTCGCGAGATCCTGCCCCGCCATCGGCGGCTCCGCGTCGATCAGTTCGCGCGCTTCGCGCTCCGACACCGACGCGGGGAACACCCCGCCGCGCATCGCGCCCGCCTCGCGGATGTGGAGGACGAGCGAGCGGGTGTCGACGCCGCTGATCGCCTGCACGCCGCAGTCGCTCAGCCAGTCCAGCCAGCCGCGCTCGGCGCTGGGCGCGTCTTCGCGGTTGCACGCCTCGCGCATGATCGCCGCGCGCGCCCACGCGCGCTCTGACTCCATCGCCTGGGCGCTGGCGCCGTAGTTGCCGATGTGCGGGTAGGTGAACGCGATCAGCTGGCTCGCGAACGACGGGTCGGTCATCGATTCCTGATAGCCCGACATGCCCGTCGTGAACACGACCTCGCCGACGGCGTATCCCTCGGTCGGCGAGCCGCGCCGGCCGGGTCGCGGCCCGGTCGCGCCGCACGCCTCGCCGTCGAAGCGCGTGCCGTCCTCCAGCAGCACATAGCCGGTCGCGCTCGCCATCAGAGGATCAGGTTTTGGATCGCTTTGAACTCTGGCGTGCCGGCGCGTTCGAGCAGCTCGAACATCACGGCCTCGACGCTCGTGACGATCGCGCCGGCGCTCTGCATGCGCGTGAGCCCGCGCTGATAGTCGAGGTCGTGGCGCGAGCCGACCGCGTCGGCGGGCACATGCACCTCGACGCCGATGTCGAGCAGGTCGTGAACGGTCTGGCTGACGCACACGTGCGCCTCGATCCCGCACACGATCGCCTGCTCGCGGCCGGCGAGGTCGAAACCATCGGCGCGCATCGCGGAGAACACGGTCTTCTCGATCACGTGCTCGTCCAGCACGCCGAGCTCGGGCACGCTGTGGCCGAGGCCCCTCGGGTACTGCTCGCTGACGAGCGCCGGCAGCTCCAGGATGCGCGCGGCCTCGAGCAGCTTCGCGCACGCGCCGGCCACATCGGCGAAGACCGCGTAGGAGCGAAAGCCCTCCTGGACATCCACGACGATCAGCGTCGCGCGACGGAGCGTGAGCAGGCTCATCAGGCGCTCACCAGCGCCAGCGAGCGGTCGCGGTGCGCGACGGCGCCCGCGGCGAGCGTCAACAGCACGCGCCCGTGCAGGCTGCGCCCCGCGAAGCAGCAGTTCTCCGAGCGGCTCTCCCAGCCGTGCTCGCCCGCGATCCACTCCGCGTCGAGATCGACGAGCGCCAGGTTCGCGGGCTCGCCGACAGCCAGGCGCGGCGTGGGCAGCTCGAACAGCGCCGCGCCCGCGCTCATCCGCTCCACGAGAACTGGGAGATCGAGCACGCCCGGCAGCACGAGGCCGGTGTAGAGCGCGGCGAAGGACGTCTCCAGGCCCGTCGTGCCCATCGGCGCCTGCTCGAACGGCACCTCCTTCTCGTCGCGCGCGTGCGGCGCGTGATCGGTCGCGACACAGTCGATCGTCCCGTCGCGCAGGCCCGCGACGAGCGCCTCGCGGTCGGCGTCCGTCGTCAGCGGCGGGTGCATCTTCATGCGCGTGTCGAGGCCCTTCACGTCCGCGTCGGTGAGCAGCAGGTGGTGCGGGGAGACCTCCGCGCTGACGCGCCACCCCCGCGCCTTCGCGTCGGCGACCGCGTCGAGCGACGCGGCGCAGCTGAGGTGCTGGAAGTGCACGCGCCCGCCCTCATACCCGGCGATGGCGGCGTCGCGGGCGACCATCGTGGACTCCGCGATCGTGGGGATCCCCGCGATCCCGAGCGCCGCGCTGAGCGCCCCCTCGTGCATCGAGCCGCCGCTTGAGAGCGTCGGGTCCTCCTCGTGCAGCGCGAGCACCCCGCCGCACAGGCGCTGGTACTGCAGCGCCTTGCGCAGCATCCCCGCGCTGCGCACGGGCTTGCCGTCGTCGCTGAAGCCCAGCGCGCCCTCCTGGCGAAGCTCCGCCATCTCACTCAGCTGCTCGCCCTCGAGCCCGCGCGTGATCGCCGGCAGGAACCCGACCGGTATGCGCGCCTCGCGCGCGGCGGCGTCGCGCAGCGAGCGCAGCAGCGGCGCGGAGTCGAGCACAGGGTTGGTGTTCGGCATCGCGATCACACCGCAGA
>DASUPL010000126.1:0-5246 GCA_036281155.1 Solirubrobacteraceae bacterium
AGCTGGCGGGCTACGCGGGCGATGTGTGGTTTCCCCAGCCCGCGCCCAAGGATCACCCGTGGCGCTCGATGCCCCACCACGGCATGACTCCGCACACCTCCGGCACGAGCCTCTCCGCGCAGGCGCGCTACGCGGCGGGCACGCGCGAGATCCTCGAGTGCTGGTTCGCGCGGCGCCCGATCCGCGAGGAGTACCTGATCGTCGACGGCGGACGCCTCGCGGGCGCGGGCGCGCACTCCTACAGCGAGGGCAACGCCACGGGCGGCTCGGAGGAGGCGGCGCGCTTCAAAGGCTAGCCGCGGGCGTGGCGAGGCGCGCGCGCAGATCGAAGTAGAGGATCGCGAGCGTAAGAGCGGAGAACGAGACGGTGATCGTCTTCGCGGCGATCCCAGCCGCCACGGAGGCGGCGCCTGAAGTGCTGCCGAGGGGGATGGCCGCGGCCCCGAACGTGATCGCGCCCGACACCAGCCCGACGATCACGAGCAGGACGAAGATGTGCCAGTAGTGCCCGCTCGTGAGCTCGTGGCTGCGGCGCAGCGAGGGTATCCAGCCCTCGTGCTCGACCGCGGCGACCTGCGCCACGACGGCCCAGCGCAAAGCGAGCACGATGCCTGGGAGAACGAGCGCGAGGAACCCGAGCGCGATGCCACCGGCGGAGACGATGACCGCGGCGACGACCACCGGGAACACGCGCAGAGCGCTCAGAACCACCTGCCTCAGGCGCGGTGTGTCGCGCTGGCCGATGAGTAGGACCGCGTGGATGTGCAGGGCCGAGACGAGCGGTCCCACCACCACCGTGTCGAGCAGCAGCAGCAGGAAGGAGACCTCCGCGCTCTGGTGGGAGCCGCTGACGAGCGGTCCCTGACCCGTGGCGGCGAGCACCGCGAGGTCGTAGGGCGCGATCACGCCGAGCGCGAGGGTGAAGAACAGCAGCGGATAGCGCTGGTAGATGTCGAGCGCCTCGCCGATGATCTGCGCGACCGACCGCGGGCGCTCGATCTCGTTCGACTGTGTGTGCTCCATCGTCCAGAGCAGCCTACGCACAGCGCCGGAGGCTGTGAGTGCTCACCGCTTGGCGGCGGCGTCGAGCCGCGCGCCCACATCCGCCTCGCCGTGAGGGCGAGCGAGCATCTCCACACCGAGCGTGCACACGCCGAGACTGACGAGCGCGGAGGCGACGATCGCCGTGGCCGCGACGGGCGAGAGCACGTGCTCGGAGAGCCCCAGCGAGGCCACGGCCGCGGGGACGCCGAGCTGCGCCGTGGCGGCGAGCGCGCCGGCGAGCGGTTTGCGCAGCACGACCGCCGCGAGCAGGTGGATCGCGACGTTCAGCCCCGCGAGAGCGCCCGCGAGAGCGAGCATCGCCGGGTCGCCCACGAGGCCGCCGAGATCCAGTTGCGCGCCGAGGACGACAAAATAAAAAGGGATGAAAAATCCGTCTGCCACACCGCGCATCTGCGTGGAGAGGCGTTTTGGTCCTCCGATCATCGCGACCATCAAACCCGCTCCGAAACCGGCGATCAGGATGCTCGTGCCGCCCTTCTGCGCGACCCATGCGAGCGCGAACAGCACGAGCAGCGACAGGCGCAGGTCGAGCGCCCAGTTGCGCCGCTTCGAGAGGTGGCGCACGCGGTGGACCCAGCCGCCGAGCGACACGAGCCGCGCGGCCGCGAGCAGCGCCACGGCGGCGAGCGCGACGAGCAGCGCGCCGAGCGCTGCGTGACCGGCGCGCTCGGGCTGCAGCACGACCGGAACCGACACGATCGTGATCACGTCCGCGATCGTGACCTGCGCCATCACCGTCATCGCCGCCGCGCCGCGCAGATCCAGCTCGTCGAGCGCCGGCAGCAGCACCGCCGCGGAGCCGGACGCGAGCACGACCGCGTAAACCGCCGCGTGGCCGCCGCCGGCGATCGCCGCGGCGAGCAGGCCGGCGGGCAGTGCCAGCACGCAGACCAGCACGGCAAGCAGCGCGCCGTCGCGTGCCGATGTGGCGAGACGCCGGTCGCGCAGCGGCAGGTGCATGCCGACGGTGAGCATCAGCATCGCGAAGCCGACCTGCGCGAGGAAGGAGATAGTGGGGTCGCTCGGGTCGAATCCGTTCGCGACCGCGGGGCCGAGGAGGATGCCGGCGAGGATCTCGCCGACGACGACCGGCACGAAGCGGCGCTGCAGCATGCCCACCAGCGGCCCGCCGAGTCCGGCGAGCACGAGCACCACGAGCGTTCCGAAGCTCACAGGCGCAGTATGCGGTCAAACCGCCGCGCTCGCCGGCCGATCAGGGCTGGCCTGCTGAACATGGACAGCGCGGCCGCTCGCGCTCACCCACGCACTGCTGAGCCGTCCCTCTAGCGGGGCGCCATACGGTGGGCGCGTTCGAAGCGCCGTCCGCCTCGCCCGATGCGAGCGATGAAGCCGGCTACGACGGCGCCGGCGATCAGATAGACGATCGCCGCTATGCCCCAGTTGATGGTGATCGCCCGCTTGGGATGACCGTTGAATTCGATCAGGCCGGTGAATGCGCCAGCGAAGAAGTTGGCGCCTTCGTGGATGCCTTTGACGATCGTGTTGCGCGCATTCGCGTCGACGTCGCGCAGCACGATCGCCAGCACGATCAGCAGCACGATCAGCCCGACGAGCATCCTCACGAGTCGAGCGATCATCAGTACGCCCGATCCAGCCGCCCCGACGACGCTCGCTCCAGCTTCGCCCGCGCGGCCCGCGAGGGGTCTGCCTCGTGCCGGTCGATCTACTGGCTCTCGCGCTGCCGGCGGTCCGGCGCGTTCCCGTTCCTGCTCGGCGGGTTCTTCGGCCGCGCCACCGTTGGTGGGCTGTTCGCGTTCGCGACGTCGGAACATAGACCTCATAGGTGCTGCCCGCGGATCACATTGACGACCATGGGTATCTACTACCCCCAGCCACCTCCCGCAAACGTCTCTATTTGCGCCGCGCGTCAGCAGGCTTGGGCGGGTAGCGCTTGCGCTCCTCCGCCGTCATCTTGCGAATCGTGAGCGAGCCTTCTTTCAG
Source organism: Solirubrobacteraceae bacterium (assembly GCA_036281155.1). Taxonomy (GTDB): domain Bacteria; phylum Actinomycetota; class Thermoleophilia; order Solirubrobacterales; family Solirubrobacteraceae; genus Palsa-744. Next base: position 3,028 of record DASUPL010000126.1, read on the forward strand.
CTGTCGCTGCACGTCCTCGAGTTTCACACGACGCTTCTCCGCCGCACGATCTGCCTGCGTGAGCATGCCTTTAGGTTAGCGCGTCTGTGGTCGCGCCTCTCGGCTAGAGCCACCTCGCGACGCCGCCGTGGTGTGAGCAAGTGCCGCTACGGGATTCGCTGAAGCTGTACGTGCCATCTTCGCATTCGGCCGTCGCTCCCGCGGGAGCCGTTGGGCTTTCCTCGGGATTGCACACCGTGTTTCCCGCTGAGTTCACGTACGTGCCGTTCGTACACACGGGCGTTTCGTTGGCGGCTTTCTGTCTCCTGGCTTCGAGTTCGGCATTGCTCCTCTTGCGCGTGATCTCGATCGACTTCCCTGCGGAAGCGCGACCGCGCATCGTGGCCGTCACGGCAACGTGGTTTCTGCCGAGATGCAGCGCCAACATCCGACTCCAGCGTCCGGAGCGAACGTGCACGAGATGTCCGTTCACGCGCACCGACGCACCCGGGGTGACGGTCCCACTGATCGTGGTGCTGCGCGCGGCGAGCGAGTAGCTCCCGACGTTCAGGTGAAGCGCGACCTGCACTGCCGCAGCCTCGACGGCAGCGGCGGGCTCGACACTCCGGGCGCCGGTCGCGGCACCCGTCGTGCTTGCGCATCCCGACAACGCGGCTACGCTCACCGCGAGCGCGCATGCCGCCATGCCGCGAGCACTCCAGCGACGATTCACAGCACAAGGCATGCTTTTCATCCGATCCATATCCCGATGCCTCCTCCAGGCTCGCGAGTCTGCCCACCACATAGCTCAGCCGGACTGATGGGATGATCCCATAATTCCGAAATCGCTGGCGCTAACGACAAACCTTGGCAAGATCAGCCTGAGTCTTGGCCGCCGAGCTGCCGAGCGCGGCGCATGGTCCAGTAGCCGATCGGCAGCGCCGCTGGAAATCCCGACCTGGGTATCACCGTCGCGCCAGCCACAGCGATCCCGATCACAGCCTTGCCGCCCGTCTTCACAGTGGGGGCGTCGCCGCGCCGGATCGCGGCCTCCAACAGATAGCCGCTCAGCCACATCAGCGGCGCGGCGAGCATGAACCAAAACCCCGTCGCGCGAGTCGTCGCGTAGCCAGGTGAGACAAGACGGCGGCGTCCAGTTGGTCTCATGGGAGGATTGTGAAGGGGAGCGTGACGGGATGCGAGCGCCCGCTTGTGTTGCTGGCCGTGAGGACGGCCTCATATGGGCCGGGAGGCAGGGGGAGTGCGTGTTCGCCGATGTGCCCGTCGAACAGCTCCGTGCTGGTTCCACGGGGCGCCGTGAGGGATTTGTTCATGCCGATGGTGAGCGTGCGGGTGCAGCGTTTGCGGTGCTGCCGCCTCAGCTTGGCGCTTGGCGGAGCGCAGGTGCGCCCTCGACGGAAGCCGTGTACTGAGCGAGTGACGGTTATCGTCAGCTTCGCCCATGTGGAGAGCGTGACACTGACTGACGTGCCGAGCGGCGCCCTCGCCGCGTTCTTTGGGGTGAGGTTTGCGCGTCTCGCTAGGAAGGGCGCGCGCTTTGCGACGCGAAAGCGTGAGCTGGTGAAGCTCGCATCCAGGATGACGGGCTTGCTGACAGGCTGGGCTGGGAGCGCGGCAGTGGCGTTGAACGGCACAGCCATGATGCCGCTGTCGCCAACAAGGCTTTCCCACACGACGACGGAGTCCCCTCGGGAGTTGATCGCGAGCTGCGGGCCCCCCGGTCGTTCGTCTTCGGCCGACAGGTTCACCGGGGGTTGCCAACCGCCGCTCCCCAGCGAGCGCACGGTCGCCTGGACGGCGCTCATCGAGTTCCATACCACGACCACGTCGCCCTGTGAGTCGGCAGCCACCTTTGCGCCGTTCTCGACTTCTTCGCCCTCGGCCGAAAGATTGACGGGCCCCTGCCAGGTTCCGTCCGGACCGGAGCGAACGCTGGCTTGGATGCTGGAGCTGTTGCGCACTCGGTGCGTCCAGGACACAACCGCGTCCCCACCCGCGTCGAGCGCAACCGAAGGAACGAGGTCACTCTTGAGCTGTGAGACACCTGGGTCCCGCCTGAAGTGGCGGCTCACAGTTGTGAGTCGAGCCGGCTGCTCGCTGGGACTCGAGAGCGCCACCGACGGTTGCCACACTCCACTCGCCAGAGACCCACCAGCGGCTTCGACGGTGGAGGCGTGGTGGGAGCCCGGCGCCTGAATCAAGCTTTCCCATACGGCGAC
>DASUPL010000127.1:0-3022 GCA_036281155.1 Solirubrobacteraceae bacterium
TACCTCTTGCCAGTGCATCGTCACTGTTGTACGGCTCGAGAAGCGGTGACGGTGGTGGCGGGCGTCGGCCAGGAGATCCTCGATGCACGGCGCATCGGCCATCACAGCCCACGCCTTCGAGCGTCCTGGCGGAGCTTACGCGCGATGTGCTCGGGCGCTGTGCACCCGAGCAGCCCGCTGACCTTCTCGTTCTCGGCGAGCGTTTGGGCGATCGACGGCATCCTGAAGTCCTTCGAGTCCCCGCTCGAGATGCTCGATCCGCGCGGTCACGTCGGTAGAAGTGGTGTAACGGAAGTTCGCGGAGGTTCCGGGGTCGCGTGCGGCGCCGGTCATCGCGGGCTCCGAGACTCGTCGGTCGACGCCAATCGATCGATGAAGGAGCACCACGATGACCGACACGCAGAGCATGACGACGCAGGAGCTCGTTCGCAGGACGTTGCTCGATGAGCATGGCGACTTTCTCAAGGAGGCGGTGGCGATCGTCGCCGCGCAGCTGATGGACGCCGAGGTCACGGCGCAGATCGGCGCCGCGCACGGCGTGGTGTCGGCCGATCGCGTGACGCATCGCAACGGCTACCGGCCGCGCGGGTGGGAGACCAGGGTCGGCGAGATCGAGCTGCAGATCCCCAAGAAGCGGTCGGGGTCGTACTTTCCGTCGTTTTTGGAGCCGCGCAGGCGCTGTGAGCAGGCGATCGTCGCGGTCGTGATGGAGGCCTACGTCAACGGCGTCTCGACCAGGAAGGTCGACCGCCTCGTCGAGCAGCTCGGGATTCACGGGATGAGCAAGGATCGCGTGTCGGCGCTGTGCCGGGCGCTGGACGACCAGGTCGCGGCGTTCCGCGGGCGGCCGCTGGAGGGCGCGCACCCGTATCTGTGGCTGGACGCCAAGGTCGTCAAGGTTCGCGACCGCGGGCATGTGTACCCGAAGGCACTGGTGATCGCTTACTCGGTGCACGAGAGCGGCCGGCGCGAAGTGATCGGCCTGGACATCGGCGAGATCGAGACCGAGGCGTACTGGGTCGCGTTTTTGCGCTCGCTGCGCGAGCGCGGCCTGGCGGGGGTGCGGCTGTGCGTGTCCGACGAGCAGCTCGGCTTGAAGAACGCGATCGCCAGGGTGCTCGGGTGCCCGTGGCAGCGCTGCACGGTGCACTTCGTCAGAGACATGCTGCGCCACTGCCGCCCCGCGCAGCGCGGGATGGTCTCCGCGGCGCTGCGGGAGATCTTCAACGCCGACAGCCACAACAGCGCCCGCGAGCGCTGCGGCGAGGTGATCGAGCGCCTTCGCCACCCGGCGGCGAAGGTCGCCGGGCTGCTGGAGGGCGCCGAGGAGGACCTGCTGGCGTTCTACGGCTTCCCGGCCGCGCACTGGTCCAAGCTGCGCTCCACCAACCCCTTGGAGCGCGTCAACCGCGAGATCGGACGTCGCGCGGACGTCGTCGGGATCTTCCCCAACGACCACAGCGCGATCCGGCTCGCCGGCGCCCTGCTGATCGAGCAGAACGACGAATGGCTCGTCAGCCGCCGCTACCTCTCCGAAGAATCGCTCGCGCTCGTCCTTGGCGACCACGGCGTCGACGAGGAGGTGGTGCTCGCCGAGTCCATCGCCGCCTGAGCCGGGCCCGCTCGCGCGCGGGCGCGCGCGAAAAAGCTGTTCACAACCCTTCGGGTTTCGAACAGCAACAACAACAACAACAACAACTACGACAACACCGACGAGCGCTACACCACTTCAGACGACTTGACTCGTCGAAGTTGAGCGCATCCCTGAGTTGGAGGTGTGGATGCGTCCCCCGTCGGTGTTCGTCAGGCCGTTGTTGCCCGAGGAGGGCAACCGGCTCAAGCGACTGTCGCGCAAGGCGGCCTCGGAGGCCAAACGCGAGCGCGCGTTGATCTGCTGGGCGTCGGCAACGCGGATGCCGGTCGCGCAGATCGCCGCGCTCGTCGGCACTGACGAGGCGCATGTGCGCAAGGTCATCCACGCGTTCAACGAGCGGGGGTTCGCGTCGCTGGACCCTGAGCAGCGGGGCGGGCGGCCCCGGCGGATCACCGACGAGCAGCGCGCTCGTATCGTCGCGGTGGCCGGCGCCCGTCCCGACACGCTCGGGGTCCCGGCCACGCGCTGGTCGCTCACACGGCTGGCGCGCTACCTGGCCCGGGAGCAGATCGTGCGGGTCTCCCCGGCACACCTGGGTCGGATCCTGGCCGCCGCGGGTCTGTCGTTTCAGCGCACGCGGACCTGGAAGGCCAGCCCCGATCCCGACTACCAGGCCAAGGCCGCTCGCGTGATCGCGCTCTACAAGCAGGCCCCGGATGGCGGGGTGGTGATCAGTTTCGATCAGATGGGGCCGATCAGCCTGCGCCCCCACGCCGGCAGCGGCTGGGCCACACGCAAGCGCCCCGAGCGCCAGCGCGCGACGTTTCACCGCCGTCACGGCACGCGCTACGTCTTCGGTGCCTACGACGTCCACGCCGACCGCCTGCGCACCCGCCTCAAAGCGCGCCGGCGCGGCCGCGACAACCTCGCGTTCATGCGCCAGATCCGCGGCTGCTACCCCAAGCGACTGCGCATCTACTGGATCCAGGACAACCTCTCGGCCAACTGGACGCCCGAGATTCGCGCCTTCGCCGTCGCCAACAACATCGAGCTGGTCCCCACCCCGACCTATGCCAGCTACCTCAATCGCGTCGAGTGCCACTTCCTGCCGATCAGCGAATTCGTCGTCAAGAACTCCGACTACCTCGACTGGGACGCCTTCAACCACGCCCTGGCCCGCCACATCACCGACCGCAACGGCGCCCACCGCGACCAGCGCCTCATCGACCTCGAACGCCGCCACCAGATCGCCGCCTGACCGATGCAGTTCCAGGTGAGAACTTCCGAGATGGAGCACTAGAAAGGGAGCGCAACGTCTGCGGACATGAGAAGGGCGCCCCGCGGGGCGCCCTTTTCGCACGCTGGCAATCGCAGCGGTGGCTACGAGTTGGAGGACACCGTCTCCCCCGCCGTGGACGGCGCGGGCGA
>DASUPL010000128.1:0-12034 GCA_036281155.1 Solirubrobacteraceae bacterium
GCGGCGAGCGACCTCGCTCGCGAGCTCGACCTCGCCGGCGGTCGGGGCGCCGAAGCTCGTGCCCTTCTCCGCCGCCTGCTCGATCGCTTCGAGCACGCGTGGGTGGGCGTGCCCGTGGATCAGCGGTCCCCACGAGCAGACGTAGTCGACGTAGCGGTTGCCGTCGACGTCGATCAGCTCGGCGCCCTGGCCGCGGTCGATGAAGATCGGCTCGCGCCCGATCGAGCGCATCGCGCGCACGGGCGAGTTGACCCCGCCGGGGAGCCTCTCGAGGGCGCGTCTATAAAGCTCGGCGGAGCGCGTGTCGGTGAGCGACGCGGTCACGAACCCGCGCTAGGCGTGCGCGCTCTCCCAGTTCTTGAAGTCCTCGGTGAAGTACAGCAGGCGGATCTTCTTGAACTCGGTCGAGGAGTACAGCGTCGCGCGCTCGTGGATTCCGGTCTGCTCGGCGATCGCGTCGAGGACCGCGTCGCACTCCTCCTTGGAGCGGCCGTGGGCCATGGTGAAGACCGAGTAGGGCCAGTCCTCATACGTCGGGCGCTGGTAGCAGTGGGAGATGCCGCGCACGGCGGCCATGCGGCAGCCGATGTCGAAGATCTGCTCGTCGGGCACCTTCCACACGCCCATGCCGTTGGCGGAGAAGCCGGCGCGGCGGTGGTAGAGGATCGCCGCGACGCGGCGCAAGAGGCCTCGCTCCTGCATCCCCGCGAGGTGGTCGAGGAGGCGCTCCTGTGGCATCCCCAGCTCGCCGGCTGCCGCGGCGTACGGTTCCTGCACGACGGGCATGTCGCCCTGCAGCGCGCGGATGACGGCGATGTCGAGCTCGTCGTAGGGCTGGGGCTCGAGCTCGATCGGGTCGGCGACCTCGGCGGAGCTGGAGAGCGCGTCGGTGCCGCCCTCCATCTCGAGGTCCATGCGGATCTTGAACAGCTTCAGCGTGGGCAGCTGACGCACGGACTCGGCGCCGGCCTCGCGTGCGAGCACCTCGAGCGTGCCCTCGAGGCCGAGCTTCGAGTCGGGCTCGGTGGCGATTGTGAACCAGAGGTTGAAGTCGTGGTTGCGCAGGTAGTTGTGCGACACGCCGGGGTGCTCGTTGATGACCTGCGCGGCGCGGTGGGGGTGCTCGGGGTCGACCTTGGCGGCGACGAGCATCGAGGAGTAGCCGAGCGCGCGGGTGTCGAAGATCGGCGTGACCTGGCGGATGATGCGCTGGTCGAGCAGGCGCTGCACGCGGCTCATCACATCCTCTTCGGCCAGCCCGCCGAGCTGCGCCACGTGCCGATAGGGCCGCGGCGCGATCGGGAACTTGCCCTGCATCAGGTTGAGGACCTTGCGGTCGACGTCGTCGAGCGGCACCGCGGCGCCGTCCTTGCGGCTGCGCAGCTTCGGAATCGCGGCGCTCGCGCGCTGGGAGTCGGGGGTGTTGTCGATCAGGTCTGGTGTGCCAGCCATTGGGCTGCGTCCTTTGCGTGGTAGGTCACGATCGTGTCGGCGCCGGCGCGGCGCAGGGAGGTGAGGATCTCCAGCACGGCGGCGCGCTCGTCGATGTATCCGGCGGCAGCGGCCGCCTTGACCATCGCATACTCACCGCTGACGTTGTACGCCGCCACGGGCAGGCGGGTGGCCTGCTTGACAGCGCGGATGAGGTCTCCGTAGGCGAGCGCGGGCTTGACCATCACCATGTCGGCGCCCTCCTGCACGTCGAGCAGCGCCTCGCGCACGGCCTCTTCTCCGTTGGCGGGGTCCATCTGATAGCCGCGGCGGTCGCCGAACGCGGGCGTGGAGCCGGCGGCGTCGCGGAACGGCCCGTAGAAGGCGGAGGCGAACTTGGCGGAGTACGCGAGGATCGGCGTGTCGGGGAAGCCCTCGCCGTCGAGCTCCTCGCGGATCACGCCGACGCGGCCGTCCATCATGTCCGACGGCGCGACGATGTCCGCGCCTGCGCGGGCGTGGCTGACGGCGGTGCGCGCGAGCAGCTCCACAGAGGCGTCATTCTCGACGGCGCCGTCCTCGCGCAGCACGCCGCAGTGGCCGTGGTCGGTGTACTCGCACAGGCACACGTCCGTGAGGACGAGCAGATCGGGCACGGCCTGCTTGATGGCGCGCGTGGCCAGCTGCACCACGCCGTCCTCGTCCCATGCGCCGGAGCCCTCCGCGTCCTTCTCGGCGGGCACGCCGAACAGCATCACCCCGGCGACGCCCAGCGCGGCCGCGTCCTGAGCCTCGGCGACCGCGGCTGCGATCGACAGGCGCTCGACGCCCGGCATCGTGGCGATCGGCGCGCGAGCGCTGTCCTGGCCGCCTGCGCGCGTGATCAGCTCTGCGTCGCAGACGAACAGCGGCAGCACCAGTTGCCCGGCGCGCAGGTCGGTCTCGCGCACGAGCCCGCGCAGGCCGGCGCTCGCCCGCAGCCTGCGCATACGCGTCTGTGGAAAGGCCATCGCCTTCGAGGATACCCCGCTGAGACTCAATTTAGGACCCGCCCGCCCGCGCCTACCGGCGCTCGCTCGGCGTGCGTGGCGCGGCTACTCGGCGCGCCGCAGCCCCAGGCGCGCGAGCGCTCCGAATACGGCGGTCAGGACGGCGAGGTGGACGAGCGAGCCGCCGAGCGACGGCGAGGCGCCGTTGACCGCCGCGTCGAGCGCCTGCAGCGAGGCCTTGAACGGGAACACGAACGAGACGGCGGCGATCGCGTCGGAGAAGCCGCCGGACACCGCGCCCGAAGGCACGAGCGCAAGGAAGGCCATGGGCAGCGACAGCAGGAACGCCAGCAGCGAAGAGGCGCGGACCTCCCGCGCGAGCGCGCCGATCGCGACGCCGAGAGCCGCGAAGGCGATGGCGCCGAGGGCGAGCGCTAGCAGCCACTCCCCGACGCGCGACCAGTCGAGCGCGACGAACGCGCCCACCCCCGCGAGCATCGCGAAGGCGACGACGAACGAGCAGCCGGCGGCGAGCAGGCACTTCTCCGCGAGCAGCGCCTCGCGCGAGACGAGGCCGCGCAGCAGCCGCCCGAGGGTGTGCTCCTCGCGCTCGAGCGCCACGCCGCCCGCGGCGAGCAGCACGCACACGAACATCAGCGACACGCTCACGGCGACGACGACAGCGAAGTTGTTCAGCGGCGTGCGCCGTCCGTGCACGAGCTTGCTCTCGACGCGGATCGGCTGGCCGACGGTCGAGAAGACGTTCCTGCTGAGAGACAGGTTCCGCGCGGCGAAGCCCGCGAACGCCTCGATCCGTTCCAGTTCGGTGCGGTCGTGCCCGCGCGGCTGGCGCTGGATGATGACGTGCAGCAGCGTGGGGATCTGGTTCAGCCCGACGAGGTTCGGTGGCGCGCCGAGGCCGCCGAGGTTGCCGCCCCGCAGCAGCGCGTTGATGGCTCTCGCGGCGGCCTTCTGGATCTGTTCGGAGAACCCCAGGTTGGCGTGCGCGAGCGCGGAGTCGAGCGTCGAGCGCACGAGCGACTGCTCGAGCGCGTCGCCGTTGTAGAGCACTTCCAGACTGGCGTGGTTGAGCACCGAGGAGAGCTGCGCGGCGATGTTCGCCGGTATCACGACCGCGGCGAGCACGTCGCCGGATTTCACCTTCGCTATCGCCTGGGCACGCGATGAGACGGGAACCGACTGGACCTGGTTGAACAGCTGCTCCGTATAGCGGGCGACGTCCACGTGTTCGCTGCCCATCCTGATCGTCGCTCCGGCCGGGGTCTGGTCGAAGATCGCCACGCGTGGATGCGCTGGGGTGCGCGAGAGCGCGAAGCCGATCAGCAGCGCGATCGCCACGGGGTAGACGACGAGCAGGGCGAGCAGCAGTCGCGATCGCCGCAGGATCAGGATGTCCTTGCGCAGCAGCGACCTCACGACTGCGCCTCCGGCTCATCGCCGTGGCGCGCCAGGAATCCCACGAGCGCGCGCTCGAGATCCCCACCTTCGGTCTGTCCCTGGGTCGCCAGGAGCCGGGCCGGGGCGCCGTCGAACAGCAGCCTTCCTTCGGCGAGCACGAGCACGCGGGTTGCGTGGCGCTGCGCCTCGCTGACGTTGTGCGTGGAGAACACGACCGTCGTGCCGCGCTCGGCGAGCCCCGCGATGAACGCCCACATGCGCTCGCGCTGGGCGGGGTCGAGCGACGCGGTGGGCTCGTCGAGCGCGAGCACCGGCGGGCCGGCAAGCAAGCCGACGGCGACGTTCACGCGCTGGCGGTTACCGCCGGAGAGGCGCCCGACCGCCTCGCGCGAGCGCGCTCGCAGGCCAGTCTGCTCGAGCATCCGCTCGACCGCCGCGGCGGGATCGGGGACCTTCTCCAGGCGCGCGAACAGCTCGAGGTTCTCGACGACGGACAGCTTCGAGTAGAGGGCCGGCTGCTGCGGCGCCCATCCGACCTCGCTCGGCGGGCGATTGACGGAGCCCGCGTCCGCGCGTTGCGTGCCCGCGAGGATCGACAGCAGGGTGGTCTTGCCCGCGCCGTTGGGGCCGATCACCGCCACCATCTCGCCCGCCCCGGCCTGGAAGCTGACGTCCCGCAGCGCCTCCAGGTGGCCGTATCGCTTGGTGAGCGCTTTGGCGTCGAGGACGGAGCTCACGGGCGACCGCGAGGCGCGCTGTCCCATGGCTCGAACGCGATGTGGCGGCTCAGGTAGACGGCGGTCTCGCGCAGGATCGAGAGGATCGGCAGCGCGATCAGCGCCCCCACGACGCCGTGCAGCTCCAGGCCGAGCAGCAGCGCGAAGATGACGAGCAGCGGGTTGATGCGCAGCGTGTGACCGAAGATCTGCGGCGCGACGATGTGCCCCTCGACCTGCTGCAGCGCGACGAACGTCAGCGCGACCCACAGCGCGGAGATGGGGTCGGTGAACAGCGCGAGCAGGATCGCGGGCAGCGCGCCGATGATCGGGCCGATGTAGGGGACGAGCTCCATCAACCCGTAGAAGACCGCGAACACGACCGCGTACTTGCGCCCGTCGGGGAACACGCCGAGCACGCCGAGCACGTACAGCGCGATGCCCGACGTGACGCCCATCACGAGGCTGAACATCAGCTGACCGCCGACGTAGCGCGCGAGCGCGCTCTGGACCAGCGTCGGGTAGTCATCGGCGGGGGTGCCGTCGCCGTCGGGCATGTATCGGCGGATCAGCTTGCCGATGCTCTGCCCGTAGAGCAGCATGTACACCGACAGCACGAACACGAGCAGCACGTCGAAGCCCGCGCTGACGAGTTCCGTGAGCAGGCTGCCGCTGAAGGACACGATCGAGCTGGAGCTCTTGACGAGCTTGTCGCCGAGCGTCTGGAAAGCGGTCTCGCCCTGCTTGATGAACGTGATGTGCAGTCCGCTGTTGTCGAGCGCGTTCTGGAAGTCGGCCAGCCTCAGGTTGGCCTGCTTGACGAGATCCGGCACGTTCTCGCTGAACGCGGCCACCTGGTTGGAGATAGGGTTGGCGAGCAGTACGCCAACTCCGCTCAGCATGAGGAAGAACGCGAGATACACGGCCAGCACAGCGAGTCCGCGTGGAAGCCTGCCGCGCTGGACAAACGCGACCGCGGGGTTGAGTATGAGCGCGATGACCGCCGCGACGATGAAGATCACGAGCACTTTTCCAGCCGCTTTCGCGAGCTCCCAGACCGCGAGCAGCGAGAGCGGCAGCAGCACCAGCTGGACCCAGCGCGCGACGATGACCCGCGGCGGCGACTCCGGGGTCTGCTCCTCGGAGTCGGTCAGCCGCTGCTCCTCGGCGTTGGGCGGCGCCGCGTCCGTCTCCTCCGAGGGCGACTCGTGGATCTCCTCGGAGACGCCTGTCACTCTCCTGCCTCCATTGCCAGAGTATGGCTGAGTCGGAGGCGGTCCCCGCCGCCACGAGCATCCTGTTCGTGGGCGACGTGGTGGGCGGGATCGGGCGACACACGCTGCTCGACTGCCTGCCGGTGCTGCGCGAGCGCCACGCGCCGACGTTCGTGGTCGTCAACGGCGAGAACGCGGCGGGCGGCCTCGGGATCACGCCGAAGATCGCCAACCAGATGTTCGCCGCGGGCGTGGATGCGATCACGCTCGGCAACCACACCTACCACCGGCGCGAGATCTACCCCTACCTGGACAGCGACAGCCGGATCGTGCGCCCGGCGAACTTCCTGCGCAGCCAGCCGGGCCGCGGCGTGTGCGTGGTCGAGCGCGACGGGCTGCGCCTGGGCGTGATCAACCTCAGCGGCAATTTGTACCTGCGCGCGGGCCGCTCGGCGTTCACCGAGATCGAGGTCGCCCTCGGCGAACTCTCCGACGCGGATCACATCCTCGTGGACATGCACGCGGAGGCGACCTCCGAGAAGGTCGCGCTGGGCTGGCACCTCGACGGCCGCGTGACCGCCGTGGTGGGGACCCACACGCACGTGCCGACCGCCGACGCGCGCGTGCTGCCGGGCGGCACGGCGTACATCACCGATGTCGGCATGACGGGCCCGCGGGGGGGAGTGATCGGGGTCAAGCGCGAGCAGGCGATCGAGTCGCTGTTGACGCAGATGCCCGTTCGCTTCGAGACCTCCGAGGAGGACCCGTGGCTGATGGGCGCGCTGATCAGCTGCTCGCGAGCGCTGCGGGCAGACTCGATCGAGCAGATTCTGATGCCACGCCCGACGGGTACTCCGTCGGAGCGCTGAAGCGTCCCAGCAGCGCCATCAGCACGAGCGGGAGGAACCAGGGGATGTACAGGTAGAACCAGTGTTCGATCCCGAGCTGCAGCGCGAGGATCACCGCCGCGCAAGCCGCCGCGAGGCCGACGAGGTCGGCGCGGCGGGGGACGACGGCGAGGACAAGTGCGAGCGCCACCGCGGCGAGCTCGACCGCCTGCTCCCAGCCGTGTAGGTCGTAGAGGCCCCACACGGAGAACGGCGAGCCGCGGTTGTCCTGGTAGTCGATCGTGCGCGCGTAGAAGGTGTGCAGCGAGCCGTGCGTCAGCGCGGGTACGAACGCGATCGCGGCGGTGGCCGCGAAGGCGAGCAGGAAGAGCGCGAACGCGCGCGGGCGCCGCGTCGCGGCGATCTGGCGCAGGCCGTCGGTGGCGAGCAGCGGCACGAGCGCGAGCGGCGCGAACTTCGTCAATCCCGCGAGCGCGGCCAGGGCGCCGCGCGCGGCGGGCGCGAGCGTCGAGCGGTAGCTGGCCGCGAGCAGGACCGCGAGCGCGAGCACGCCCACGAGCGTGTCGTTGGAGTTGCTCTCGAGCGCGAACAGCGTGAACGGATAGGAGACCCACGCGTAGGCGAGCGCCACGCCGAGGGTCGGACCGCGCATGCGCCTGCCGAGCAGGAACAGCAGCGCGACCGCCAGCAGGTCGAACACGACCGCGGCCGCGTGCGCGGCGGGCAGGTCGTCCCACTTCCCGCTCCAGCCGAAGATCTGCTGGAAGGGGACGTACGCCTCGTAGTTGAACGGTCCGTACGTGTCGCCGTGTTCGTTCTCGGCCGGCCAGCCGCCGTACAGCGGCTTGCCGTGAACCACGCGCTGCGCGCCGATGACCCCCGCGTAGCCGACGTCGATCACGTTGGAGTCGGTCACGTTCAGGCCGATGCGAAAGCCGATCAGGAACACCACGCCGATCGCGAGCCATGGCGCGGGGATCAGCAGGCGCAGCGGACGGGGCGAGCCGCCGTGACCATCCCCGCGGTCGCGTCGCAGCAGGGCGAGCATGCGCGCGAGCAGATACAGCAGCGGCGGGTAGGCGAGCGGGACCGACGCGTAGATGTGCGCATGGTTGAAGAACGCGAGCGACACGGAGAGCGACAGCAGCACGAGCAGGTCGAGGTGCAGCAGCGAGAACGGCCGTCGGAAGTCGAAGAACGGCGCGAAGAACAGCACGCACAGGGGCAGCCACACGTACAGGGCGTTGACGTTACGGCCGAACGCCCCCTTGTAGCCGCGCGCCATCGTCCACGGAACCTGGAAGCCGGTCCACTGTTCGAGCACGCGCCCGGTGGCGTCGTCGATCGCCACCTGGCCGATCTCCTTCTTGCCGCCGCGCGAGAAGTAGCTCACCTGCCAGTGGAACGCGCCCTTCAGATACGCGCCGCTGTAGGAGCCGCGGTACTGCTTGTGCACGGCGCGCATCTTCGGCAGGCGGGCGGCGATCGCGAGCACCCGGTTGGATGACAGCTTGCGCCCGTGCGGCGGCGTGTTCGAGGCGGCGACGGAGACCGGCGTGTCCGAGTTGGTCGATGTCGAGGCCGTCGAGCTGGACTTGGAGGCGCTGGTCGCGGTCGAGGCGACAGGAGCGCTTCTCGCGCTGGGCGCGGTCGTCCCGGCGATCGCGGGGGGAGGGCCGACGAGCACACACGCGAGGACGCAGGCGAGGGTTACCGGCGATCGGCGCACGAGGCGAGGTTAACGCCCGGCGTGCGCAGCCCCGAAGTGCGCGAGCACGAGCGGGGCGACATCCGCGATCCCCCATTGGGCGGGCTCGGGGTCGGGCAGCCGCACGCCGCTGAGCACGAGCGCGCCAAGCGAGTCACTGGCGTGCAGCGATCCGTGGCTGCCGCCGCCGACGTGGGCCTGGCGGCCCCAGTCGATGAACTCATAGCCCGGGGCGGCGGACAGCAGCACGTCTCCGGAGGTGGGGCACGCGAGCGCCGCCCACACGCGGGCGAGCGCGTCGGGGTAGTCGGGGCTCGACAGTCGTGAGTCCTCGATGTCTCCGTCGATCGCCGCAAGCGCGCCGTCCACGTTCCACGAGGCGCCGCGAAGGTCTGTCACGGGCCCGTCGGGGGCGAAGCGCAGCTCGCCGTGGCGGGCGCTCGCGATGACGCCTTCGCGCGGCTGTTCGTGGGCGTCGCGCTCGAGCCACATGACGAGGTCGACGCCGTCGATCGCGAGCGCGCGGGCGACGACCGAGGCGCGCATCGCGTCGCGCTCGGCTGGGTGCAGCGCGTAGACCATCGCGGCGCGCTGGGAGGGGCACACGGCGATCCGGGAGCCGTCGTCGTCGCCGACCTCGGCGGAGCGTGTCGGCGCGAGCACGTTCAGCTCCGCGAGCTCGTCCTGCAGGGCAATCGACGCGGTGACGGGCGCCTGGGAGTGGTCGGCCATCACGATCACCGCGTGCTCGCGCAGGAACTCCTCCACGCCACCGGCGGCGTTCATCACGCGCGCCAGCTGCAGGTCGGCCTGGCCGATCGACTGCACCTGCGCGTCGGGGCCGCGCTTGTGCGAGTGCCAGTCGTTGTCGGGCAGCGACAGCAGCAGGAAGTCGAACAGGTCGTGCTCGACCAGGTACGCGGAGACGCAGCCGGAGTGGCGGTCGCGCACGCCGGGCATCCCCAGCCCGGAGCGGCAGCCGGTGCGACGCGAGGCGAAGATGTCCGCGTAGAACAGCTCGCGCGGACCCATCACGGGGTGGCGGATGAGGGCGGAGGCGACGCGCGTGAGCGTCGTGTCGCGCTGGGGCTCGTGGCGGTGGCGGCCGCGGTACATCAGGTAGGTCGTCCCCGCGGTGCGCACGTCGGCGTCGTCGAGCGACTCGAACACCGTCAGCGTCTCGCCGGCGAGATGCGCGCGGTTCATGTTGTAGACCGTGTCCGTCAGCTGCCGCGCGATGCCGAAGCGCTGCGCGGCGCGGAAGCTCGATCCATACTCCACATAACGGCTCTCCTCGCGGTGAAACCAGTTCATGCCCGGGATCAGGTGGGCGTCCTGGCGCGCTCCCGTGACGATCGACGCGGCGCACACGGGCGTGACCGACGGGAACGCGGCGACGCAGTCGGGCACGTAGCGCCCGCCGCGCACGAGGTGCTCGAGCGTCGGCGCCACTCCCGCCGCGATCGCCCGCTCGAGCGCCGCGGGCGCCATCGCGTCGATCACGCACAGGACCAGCTTGGGCGCGGAGGCGCTCATGCGGGGGCGACCATCAGCGACGCAGGATGCGCAGCCCGGCGTACTTCTGATCGGAGCGTCCGCGGCCGCGCCACGCGAACCAGGCGAGCAGCGCCAGCGCCACATAGCCGAGCGGGTGCAGCGCCGCGACGAGCACCGCCAGCAGCAGGGCCACGGCGTCGAGGTACACGTTCAGCGCCTCGCGCGCGGAGCGATCGGTGAGGCGGGCGCGGGCGCGGGCGATTACAGGAGCGCACGAGCGCTGCACGACGCCCACCACCGCCAAGCCGCCGAGCAACCCCGGCCACCACGCGTCTCCGTGCGCGGCGAGCGTGCCCGCGAACAGCAGCGCGCCGGTCCCGTAGGCGATGCCGGCGATCGCCGCCGCGAGCGGGTCGACGCTGCTGGAGCCCCGCAAGCGCTCGGCGGCGGGGTCGAGCGTCGGCGCCAGCCTCAGCCGCAGCTGCAGCGCGTAGGCGATCACGAGCGCGGCGGCCACCGCGAGCAGCCACCAGCCGTCCTGGAGGAAACGAAAGTGCCCGTGAGCGAAGGCCACTCCCAGGGCGCTCGAGGAAGCGAGCGCGCCGGCGAGCAGCACCGGCAGGAAAGGGCGCAGGCCGCATGCGGCGGCGAGGCCGATGCCGAGTCCTATGTCGAAGAAGATTCCGTGCATGCAGAGTGTCCGTGGGGGGTGCGCTACCGTGCGGGGATGCTGGACGATCTCCAGATCGGTCAGGACGATAGACGACGCGCTCGGGCGACCGCGCATGAGCTCGCGCGCTACGAGGCCCTGTTCGCGTCGCGCACGCGCGGGATGAAAAGCTCGGCGATGCGCGAGATGATGGCGCTGACGGAGCGCCCGGACGTGATCTCGCTCGCGGGCGGCCTGCCCGACACGACGACGTTCGCGCCGGAGCTGTACGCGAAGCTGATGGCGAAGGTCGCGGCGGAGTCGACCGCGCGAGCGTTGCAGTACGGCCCCACGGAGGGGATGGCTGTCACGGTGGGCTGCATCGTGGAAGTGATGGCCGAGGAGGGAACGTCGGTCAACCCGGCGGATGTGATCGTGACGACGGGCGGTCAGCAGGTGATCGACCTGGTGTGCAAGACGCTGATCGACCCGGGCGACGTGATCGTCGCGGAGGCGCCCACGTACCCAGGGGCGGTCCCCACGTTCAGCGCGTACCAGGCGGAGGTGGTGCAGATCGAGGTGGACGGCGACGGGATGCCGATCGACGAGCTCGAGAGCACGCTCGACCGCCTGGCGAGCGAAGGGCGCAGGCCGAAGTTCATCTACACGATCCCCAACTTCCAGAACCCCGGCGGGGTGACGATGTCGCTGCCTCGCCGCCGGCGCCTGGTCGAGGTGGCGCGCGAGCGCGAGCTGCTGGTGCTGGAGGACAACCCCTACGGGCTGCTGCGATACGAGGGTGAGGCGCTGCCGACGCTGTATTCGCTCGATGCGTCCAACGCGGGCAAGAACGGCGCGTCGGATCTGGTGATCTATTTGGGAACGTTCTCGAAGATCCTCTCGCCGGGGCTGCGTCTCGGCTGGGCGGTCGCGCCGCGACCGGTGCTGGAGAAGCTGAACCTCGGCAAACAGGGCGCCGACCTGTGCAGCTCGCCGATGACGCAGCTGTTCGTGGCGAGCTACTTCCAGGAGCGCTCCGCCGACGGCGGCCCGGCGTGGATCGAGTACGTGCAACGGCTCCGCGACCTCTACCGCCGCCGCCGTGACGTGATGCTGGAGGCTCTGGAGGAGCACTTCGGCGGACGCGCCAGCTGGACGCGCCCCGAAGGGGGCCTGTTCATCTGGGCGACGCTCGAGGGCAACGTCGACACGACCGACCTGATGGCGCGCAGCGAGGGCGTGGCGTTCGTGCCGGGCCGCGCCGCCTATACGGACGGGCGCAGTGGCAGCTCTTCGATGCGCTTGAACTTCGCGGGCGTTCCCGACGAGGAGATCCGCGAGGGGATACGCCGGATCGGCAAGATCATGGGCGGCGACACCGGCCTGCTGGGCACGCTGACCGGGGCGATGCCCGCCGCCCCGCCACGAGCGTCGAGCGAGGGCGCGTCGAAGGCCGACGAACAGGACGAGCAGGCGGGTCTCGCTGACGTGGTCGCGCTGCCTCGCCGCGAGGAGGGGGGCCGCGCGGCCCGCCGGCAGCGGGATCTATGAGCGACTCGTCGA
>DASUPL010000129.1:0-11401 GCA_036281155.1 Solirubrobacteraceae bacterium
GACCGCGCCCAGGCAGCGCATCGGCCCGTTGCGGGTCACGCGGCCCAGCGTCGAGAAGATCGCCATCGCGCCCATTGCCGCCACGAACGCCAGGAACGCCTGGTAGCACCACGCGACGTTCGTGCCGATCAGGCCCGCGACCGAGCCCAGGGTCGCCTGCGAGCCGCCCGGGTAGCCGATCCCGATGAGCTTCGCCGTGACGATGTTGTACGACGAGTCGCCGTTCGCCGGAGTGACCCGGCCGGCGTCCGCCAGATGCTGCGCGAAGTCGAACTGAAACGCGATGTCCACGATCCGCGTGTAGCCCGTCCAGCCGACGCTCCCCGTCAGGAAGACCGGACCACCGATGGCCGCGAACGCAATCAGCGCCGCCAAGACCGGCCACACCCAAGATCCAACTCTGAGGGCCGGTCGTCGCAGCGAGCGTGTTCGAATCTCCAGCGCGAAGCCGGCGAGCGTCGCGACCACGACAGCCGGCTTCGCGGCTGGGGCGAGCCATCCGTACGAGGTCGCGAACGCGCAGATGACGACCACGAGCGCGAAGCCCACAGGCATCACCAACAGGGTCGAGAGCTCGCCCGCGGCGAGCCTGCGCACCAGCAGTCCACACCCAGTGCTCGTCACTGCCAACAGGAGCGGGAACAGGATCCAGGCGCTGAGGAAAGATCCGGTCAAGCGGGCATCTATAGCGGCTCGGTCGGTCCTGACGCGGCCAGGTGCGTCCCAGGCGAACGCGCGCTCAAGGCCATACTGTCCGAATATGGCCTCCGCCGAGGATGCGCACGATGCCGCCACGCAGCAGGCGTGGCACGCGGTCGTGCTGAGCTGGAACGGGCGAGAGGAAACGCTGCGCTGCTTGGAGTCGCTGAGCCGCGTAGAGCACGCAGCGCTCGAGGTCGTGTGCGTGGACAACGGGTCCACCGATGGCTCTCAGGCGGCCGTGCGCGAGCGCTTCCCTGGGGTCGCGCTGATCGAGGCGGGTGCCAACCTCGGCTACTCCGGCGGCAACAACCTCGGCATCCGCCACGCGTTGGAGCGTGGAGCCGACTGGGTGGTGCTCGTCAACAACGACGCCACCGTGGCCGCGGACGTCATCACTGGGTTCGCGGTGGCCGTGCACGAGCGCCAGCGCGCTGGGATCCTCGCCGGCAAGGTCTACTTCGCCGACCGGCCGCAGACGATCTGGTTCGCGGGGCAGCGCGTGCGCGAGCTCGTCGGCTATTCGGGCAGACCTCGCGGCTACGGACGACGCGACGGGCCGCGCTACGAACACGTCGAGCCGACCGACCGCGCCGTCGGTGCGCTGATGGCGATCTCTCGCGAGGCCCTCGAGGCTGTCGGGCTGCTCGACGACGATCTGTTCGCCTACGTGGAGGACGTCGACTGGGCACTGCGCGTGCGACACGCCGGCTTAGAGGTGGTGTTCGCGCCGGGCGCACGCGCATGGCACCGCGTGTCAGCCTCGACCGGCGGCGAGGCCTCCTCGACGCACACGCTCTACTACGGCGTGCGCAACACCGTGACCGTGCTCGAGCGACGGCGCCCGCTCGGGCGCTTCGGCACGATGCTGAGACGCGCCGCGATCCTCGCGACATTCTCGCTGCACGCCCTCACTCGCTCCGGCCGTCGCGCGGCATTGAGCGCGGTGCATGCGGGCTTCGCCGACGCGCGTCGCGGGCGGCTGGGCTTGAGGCCATGAGTCGGCCAGCGCAGCGGCCTGGGTTTGAGCCGCCTCGCTAGCTCGCCAGCATGCGCTCGTAGGCGCTGCAGATGCGCTCCGCCGCAGCCTGCGTCGAATATTGCCGCACACGCTCGGGTGAGTGCGCCACGCGTTCGGCGGGCGCTCTTGCGAGTGGTCCGTCACGCAGCGCCTGGGCCAGTCCGTACCAGTCGCCCGGCTCGAACAGCGCACCGTCGTCGCCGAGTACCTCGGCGATCGCGCCACTGCGGGCTGCGCAGATCGCGGTTCCCGAGCTGAGTGCCTCCGCCAGCACCATGCCGAACTGCTCCTCCCATCCGCGTCGGGGGAGGCTCGCGAGCACCATCGCGGACGATCCGCGGTAGAGAGCCGGCATCTCATCGTAGGCGACGTGTCGCTTGAACTCCACCTCGCCGCCGATCCCAAGCTCGCGCGCGTGCTGGCGCAGACGTCCCTCCTCCGGCCCGGCGCCCACGATTAGAAGCCGCACTGGAGGAGCGTTGCCGAGCAGTCCCCGATGCAGCGCCGCCACTGCCCGGAGCGCATCGTGATGCCCCTTCTCCCACACCAGGCGCCCTGGCGACAGGAGCAAGTGCTCCTCCAGTGGGGCTTGCTCGCCGACGGCGACGAACCGCTCGGTGTCGATGCCCGGCGGGCAGACCCTGATCCGGTCGTCGGCGATGCCCTCCAGCAGCAGCGCCCGCCTCGCCCGCTCGGTCGCTGGCAGAAGCATGTCGGCTGCCTCCATCACCGCTCGGCGATAGCGCCGCTCCCTCGGGAGGCGATAGGCGTCGAGCGATGGAAGCGTTTCCCACACGGTCATCACCAGTCTGAAACCGAGCTCCCGTTTCAGCCGCGCTGCCTGTGCGCTGAACCACGTGTGCAGCTCCGCGGTGTGCACGATGTCCGCTCCCCGCAGGTACCGCTTCAGCTGCAGATAGCGATCGCCAGCGGCGTACGCGAGGATATTGCCGATCCTCCCCCCGGGAAGGAAGTCCCTGACGGCGCGAACCTTACGCTGCTCGACTGCGAGCGCGCTGACGTCGTGTTCGTTGCTAGATGTGACTAATGCACTGACCTCGTAGGCGTCCCCGATCTTCTCCCACGGGCGCAGATCCCAGGTGTTGGCGCTGTGGCCTCTCAGCAGCACCACCGACGGACGCGATGTCGCGGCCGCATCATCCCGCTGATCGTCCTCGGACACGGCTCGCAAGTTATCGGAAGCGCGTCCCCCGGTCTGAGCGGCCGTGCGCTGGGGTCGCCTACGATATCGCTCGTGGTCCCACCCGCCGAGCAAGTCGTGGACGGCGCGTCTGCGGATCCCGCACCCAGCTCGACGGACATCCTCGACTCCGGCGGTGCGGGCGCACAGTTCATTCGCGGAGGCGTTTCGCTCACCGCGGCGTACATAGTGAACCTGCTACTCAGCCTCGTCGCGGTGCCGCTCGTGATCCGTCATCTCGGTCCCGCCGACTACGGGCACTTCGCTGCGGTGACCGCGATCGTGTTCATCGTCGCCGGCTTTACCGAGGCCGGACTGACCAGCCTCGGCGTGCGCGAGTACTCCAATCTGCCCAGGGCGGAGGGAGCACGACTGCTGCGTAACCTGATCGGGCTACGCCTGGCGACGACCACCTTCGGCGTGCTCGTTGCGACGACTGTCCTGGTCGCGGTGGGCTCGCCCACGGTCGTGGTGCTCGGAATGGTTGTCGCCGGCGCTGGGCTGATGGTGAGGCTGATGGGCGACAACTTCGGCATCCCGTTGAACGTGCAGCTGCGCCTCGGTTGGGTAGCCGTCACGGGCATCGCCTACCACGTCACCCTTTGTGCTGGTTACGTGGTCCTCGTGTTGGCTGGGGCCGGCGTCATCCCCTTGCTCGCAGTCACCATCGTCGCTTCGGGCGTCCTGCTGATCGGCACAGCCGTGCTCGTTCGCGGCGAAGTCTCGATCGTACCCGCCTTCGATCGGCAGGTCTGGCGGCGGTTGTTGCGTGAGACCCTGCCGTTCGCGGCCGCGGCCGCCGTGGGCATCGTCTACTTCCGCGAGGCGCTCGTGATCATGTCCTTCATCTCCAGCGAGCGCGAGACCGGCTATTACTCTGCCGCATTCAAGATCGTCGAGGTGCTCACAGCGGTGCCGTGGATCCTCGCTGCTTCGGGACTGCCGATTCTCGCCCGAGCCGCGCGTGACGACTCCGCGCGTCTGCGCTACGCGGTACAGCGGCTGTTCGAGGTTGGGCTGATCCTCGGGGCGTGGATGTCGGCGTCGGCGTTGGTGGGTGCTCGGCTCGGGATCGACGTGGTGGCTGGCCCCAAGTTCCACGCCTCGATCGGTGTGCTGGAAATTCAAGGTCTCGCGATCGTCACTAGCTTCGTCGCCGCGATATTGGGCTACGCGCTCCTATCGCTACGGCAGTACGGTCCGCTGCTTCGCGCCAACGCGCTGGCCGTCATAGTCGTCACTGTCCTCTCGTTCGTGCTGATCCCGGCCTATGGCGCCAGCGGCGCCGCAATCGCTCCGACGGTCGCCGAGGCATGCTTGGGGCTTGCATACGCGGTGATCCTCGCCCGCGGACAGGCCCGCCTGCGCATCTCCCTAAGAGTGCTTCCAGGGCTGGCGATCAGTCTCGCCGCGAGCCTCGCGGTGGCCTATCTGCTGCCCGTCTCCTCCGAGTTGATCCGGCTGGTGGCGCTCGCTGCTGTCTACTTCCCGCTGCTGTATGTGCTCAAAGTGATTCCTATGGAGGTTGTGGGCGCCCTCGTCCGCCGCGGGAAATGACCGAGATGCCGCATTCTGCCGAGTCGACCCTTCCGGGCATGCGAATCGCGCTGTCGAGCCCCGACTTCAACCTAGTCGGCGGGGTGGAGCGGGTTGCGGTCGAAGCGAGTAACCGGCTGGCTCGGGGGGGCATCATGTGACCGCCTACGGCGCGCGCATCGATCGAGCGGTGCTCGACGATGCGGTTCATGTGCGCGACATCGTGGTTCCCGCGAACGTCGACGTGACGTTCGGCGTGGGTTTCAGATGTCGTGCCGCAACGGCAATCGCGGCCGACGGGTGCGATGTGCACGGCGCGTTCAGCGCGCTTTCGCCGCTCGGTAGCGTCTTCTGGATTCCGAGCGTCCACCGGGTCGCCTACGACTTTCTGCTCTCCAGGCGTTCGTTGGCTGCTGGGTTGCCGGTGCGATTGCATCCCTATCATCGTGGCCGTCTTCAGCTCGAGCGCAGCATGCTCGCGTCTGGCGGTTACGCCCGTCTGCTGGCGCTGACTGCTGATGTCAAGTCAGACGTGATGCGCTTCTATGGCGTCCCCGAGGATCACATCGACGTACTTGCGTACGGTTTCGATCCCGAGACGTCAATTCGAGCGATAGGGAGCGAGGTCGCAGCGAGGCGCGTGCTCGGTTTGGCTATGAGGAAGGGGACCGTGTCCTGCTGTTCGTCGGAAACGAGCTTGAGCGTAGGGGTTTCGACGTGCTGCTCGAGGCAATCGCACTACTCGAGGATCCAACGGTGAAGCTCCTGGGGGCGGGGCGCGTCGCACCAGACGCGTACGGCTCGCTGGTCGAGCGTCTTGGCTTGGCCGACCGCCTGCAGTGGGCTGGCAGCTCCAACGACGTGGCGCTCCTGCATGCAGCGAGTGACGTATTCGTACTGCCAACCCGCTACGAGGCGTGGGGTCTCGTGATCGTCGAGGCGCTCGGCAGCGGACTGCCGGCCGTGACCACCAAGCTCGCGGGCGCCGCCGTAGCGGTCCGCGATGGAGAGACGGGAGCGCTCCTGCGCGATCCCGAGGATTCCGCCGAGCTGGCCGAGGCGCTGCGATGGGCGCTATCCGGGGCGCCGGTCGGAGCAGACGAGATCGCCGCGTCGGTGCATTACTACACCTGGGGGGAAGTCATCTCGCGCTATGAAGGCGTTCTGCGAGCGGTCGGCTCGGAGCACCCGTTCTCCAACGCCCGTCGATAACTGGCAAGAGTCGCTGCGGCAGCGGCCGACCAGCTGAAGTCAGCCCCGCGAGCGATGCCGAGCTCGCGCAGCCGATCTGCCAAGCCAACGTCGGCGAGCAGCCGGTCGATCTTGCTCGCTATGTCGGCCGGGTCGTTTGGGTCGAAGTAAAGGGCAGCCGGACCGGCGACCTCACGCAGCACGGACAGATCGGAGCATACAACGGGCACGCCTCGCACCATCGCCTCTAGTACGGGAAGTCCGAAGCCCTCGTAGAGCGTGGGCAGCACTACACAGGCGGCTAGCGCGTAGAGGCCCTCGAGCTCCCCGGTGCTTACCGTGCCCAGGCCCCGCACGTGCTCGTCGACGCCCCCCGCACGTGCTTGGGTTTGGAGGTCGGCGGACTCGGTGCCATGGCCAGCCAACACGAGCGCCGGACGGTTCACGGGCTCCAGCAGCGCGAGTGCGTGCAGCAGCGCCGGCAGGTTCTTGTGGGGAAGATTGCTGGCCGGACAGAGGATCACCTGCCGGTCGGCCAGTCCATGACGGCGGCGCAGCTCTGTCGCCATTGGCTGCTCGGCTCCGGGCGTTGAACCACTGCCGTGGGAAATCACGTCGATCCGGCTGGCATCGACGCCGAGACCCTCGACGATCTCGCGCGCGGTGGTGTGAGATCCGGTGATGACCCGCTCTGCTCGACGTCCAGCGAGCCTGATCATGCCCGCAGTCGACACGCGGGCGGTACTCGACAGCAGGTCGGGCAGTGCTCGGTATTGGAGATCATGGATTGTGACGACGCGCCGAAACCGGCCCCGCACAGGCGCGAAGTTGGCCATCGAGTGCAGCACCTCCACGCGCTCGCGACGCGCTGCCACGGCCACCAAAGCCAGCTCCCCGAGCGCCCATTGCACCCGGCTTCGCGCGGAGATCGGGAGCACTATGGAGCGGATCTCGTGTCCGATCTCGGTGGCCAGCCAGGCCCCGGCGTCGCGGTTGACGAACGCGACGAGATCCAGCTCGGCGGAGCTCTCGAGCATCGCCCTCACGAGCTCCCGGGCGTAGGTCTCGCGCCCGCCGGTCTCCCCGGGCACGAGGAAAAGGAGGTCGAGCCCGACGCGCACTAGCGGCTCATCGTGGAGAGAGCCCTGCGGACTAGTCGCCAGTAGCCCGCTTGCGGCACCCGCAGCAAGGGATTCTGGGCCCCCGCCAGGAAGGGGCTGTCCAGCGAGGAGGTCAGGTGCGCGGCGAACACTCCCACGTCGATGCTCCGTTCCCGCTGTACTGCCCGCCGCCGCGCCAGCGTTCCGCTCAGCCCGCGGATGCCAGCCGCCTGCGCGCGCAGCTTCGCTCCCAGCCAGCCCTCGCGTGCTGCGATGGCCATCAGGCCGAACTCGGCCGCAAGCAGGGCGGGCGCGAGCAGCAGCAGCAACGCAGCTGGATAGACGGAGAGCACCGTACGCCAGCGGTTGCGCTCGAGCCAGAACCACTTCGACTGACCCTTGTCGAACTCGTAGCTGTGGAATACGCGCGCGGCCGGGACGAGGCCGACGCGGCGCCCGCTGAGCCACAGGCGCAGCCCGAGGTCGAGATCCTCGCCGTACATGAAGTACTCGCGGTCGAGGCCGCCCAGCGCGACCCACGCCTCGCGTCTGAGCACCATCGCGGCGCCCGACGGGAAGGCGATCTCGCAGTCGCGCTCCGGCAGTGCGGAGAGCGGACGCTCGCAATCGCCGGCCCAGCCGATGCCGAGGTAGTGGACGACCCCGCCGCTGGTGTTGATGCGCCCGTCCTCGAGCAGCACCGCGGCCTGCCACGCTCCCCAGTCGGGATGCGCATGGGCGGCCTCGCGCAGACGCTCCAGGCAGCCCGGCTGAGGTCGAGAGTCGGGGTTGAGGAACAGTAGAAGTGGCGCTCCGGCCGCGCCGGCGCCGACGTGACAGCCACCTGCGAAACCGAGGTTCTCCCCGGTCTCGATCACGCGAGCCCGCTCGCTGAGCGACCGCGCGACCGCAGCTGTGCCGTCGCTGGATGCGTTGTCGACGATCAGGAGCTCGTCGCGCTCCTGCAGCTGCTCCTCCATCGCGGCGATCAGGCTCGGCAGGTGCTCGGCGGATTGGTGTGTGACGACGACCACGGCCATCGCGTCGCAGGCGCGCTCTGCCAAGGCGCTCAGCGGCTGCTCGAGAGCTCTTCGGGTGCGACCAGTCGCGGATCTGCCACGGTCGGGCTTGCGACGTCTCCGTGCGTGTTGGCCGCTTCCAGCTGCTGCTGCAACAGCGCCAGGCGCTGGGCGAGGATCTTGTTCTGGTCGGACAGGCGCGAGACGGCGAGCGAGAAGTTCAGCAGGATCATGGCGATCAATCCGATCGCCACGGCGAACAGCGCGGAGGGCGGGTAGGAGATGCCAACATCGTGCGAGAGTGTCGTCAGCAATCCTTTCCACGCCGCCAGCACGAACAGCGTGGCGGCGGCGAGCAGCCACAGGATCGCGTAGCGCTCGGAGAGGCGCTTGCGGCGCACGAGCTCGAACACCACCAGCAGCAGCGACAGCGTGACGGCGATCGAAAGGCCGTGCTGAAGCGAGACCTTCGTAACGGCGATCACGACGTCGGCTCCGTGGCTAGCGTGGAGCGCTGCGGCGCTTCGACGGTCGGGCGCCGACGGAAGAGCCCCACGAACACGGCGAGCAGCACCTTGACCATGTAGTAGACGGACTGGCTCGAGGAGATCGCTGACTCACCAGTCAGCCGTGGTCGCATCAGCACCGGTATCTCACAGCTGCGCAGTCGGTGCGCGTGCATCAGCAGGATCGCCTCGACCTCGGGGTAGTCGTGAGGGTAGTCGTGCGCGAACAGTTCGATCCCGCGCCGGTTGGTCATCCGAAAGCCCGACGTCGGGTCGGTCACGCGCTGCCTTGTTATCAGCGACACCACCCACGAGAACACGCGGATGCCGATCCGTCGGGTCGCCGACGAGCGATACCCCTCGCCGGCAGAGTCGAGGAAGCGAGAGCCGGTGACCATGTTCAGCTCGGGATCGGAGCGCAGGCGCTCGAGCAGATGGTGGATGTGGCGTGGGTCGTGTTGGCCGTCGCCGTCGACCTGTACTGCCACCTCATAGCCCTGCTCCAGGGCATAGATGTAGCCGCTCTGCATCGCGCCGCCGATCCCCAGGTTGAAGGGCATGCGCAGCACCGCGGCGTCAGTCGTGGCGGCTCGCTCGGCGGTGGCGTCTACCGAGCCGTCGTCGACCACGAGCACGTCGAAGTCGGGCGCGGCTTGGTGGATCGCCTCCACGGTCGAGACGATCGCGTCGACCTCGTTGAAGGCGGGAACGATGACGAGATTGCGTCTCATGGCATCCGGACGTTCGTGGCGGGTGTCCTGGGGCATCCGTTATTAAGGAACGCCCCCACGGCGGGTGAGTTGCGCACCCACCGCCTCATTGCTGCAGATAAGTGTAGGGGTCAGGTGTCGGGGTCAGCTGCCCCGCTGGCTCTTCCTCACCCCGCTCAGCGTCCAATGATGAACCGCGTAGGCGTCCGGGAAGCTCTCGTGACGGCGTTCGAGTTCGTCCCACAGGTAGGGATAGAACAGGCGTGCGGGGAGGATCGCCACGTTGGCGGGCTCCTGCTCGAGGATCAGGCTCAAGAAATACGGTCCGTTCGCGTCGGGGGAGTGCGCGCCGATGCCGAGCGTTCGTCGTGCCAGCCGCGCGGCTCGTGTGAACGCTGGATGGCCCGCGACCGAGCCGAGCACGGCGTTGCCGACGCGTCCGGGGCGCTCCAGCGCGGCGAAAGCGTCGAGTCCGCGCAGCAGGGGCGTCAGGGGCCGCAGGCAATCGACGTCCGTGTCGACGTACACGCCTCCGTGGCGGCGCAGCACCTCATAGCGCACGAGGTTCGACAGCTCCGACGGAGTGCGAGCCCGCTCGCGCTCAGCCGCGGTGATGTCGAGCCCCGGTAGATCCTCATCGCTCCACAGGCGCAACTCCCAGCTGGGGTGGCTGTGGGCGAACGTCTCGCCGAAGCGCTCGTGCTCGGCGGGCATCGGCTCCTCGCCGAGCCACACCCTGTGGATCGTGCGGGGGATCCGCGTCCTGCGCCAGCGCTTGCCGCGGGGAGGTGGAGTCTGCTTCAGGCGTATCCCTGTGGCGGGCAGGCCACGAGTGCGCTCCACTCGGACGGGGACGCGGCACGAGCACCCGAACCAGCGCACGTGCTCGTGGACGACATCGACCTCGAGGATGTAGTCGCCGGGATCGGGCGGGGCATCGACGTGCAGCGGCGTGAGGATGCTCTCGCCTGGATCGACCACGCGCGAGAACGGCGAACGTGGGCCGTCCTCGACGTGGACGCTCGCGTCGGGGTTCAGCCAGCGATAGGAGAGCCTGATCGGCGGGTCCGCATCCAAACTCGCGGGCCAGCGCTCGGTGCCTTCGTTGCTGACCGCGAAGAAGACGTGTCGCTGCTCGGAAGGCGCCAGCGTCGAGGTCCGCTCGCGCGGCTCGATGCGCGCACGATAGGCGTCCTCGCTCACGGCGCGTCCCTCCCACACACGGTCCATCTCCACCAGGGAGATGAACGGCACGGTCTCGAGAGGAGCCCTCTTTGCGGCGACGGCTTGGTCGGCGAGTGCCCGCGCGATCGCGGGCCGGTCCTCCTCGGGCACCGCGTGCAGATCGAGCGAGTCGCGCAGCTCGGGAAGGTAGAAGGCCTCGTTGATCCGCCCGCCGCCAGCCGCCAGCATGTGCGGTCGCGCGACCTCGTAGCGGATGGCCTTGTCGCGGCGGCTCTGCAGGTCTGTGGTGAGCAGATCGAGGTGGTAGAACGGCTCCGCCACGTACTCACGCGGCGCTACTGGCGCGGTGTGCACGTGCTGGATGCCGGGAACGCGCAACGTGCCGCCGTTTCGCATCAGGCGACAAGCGAAGTCGTCCGCCCACGGAGCCCCTCGGAGGAAGCGCGCCGCGTCGGGGAACAGCCACGCGTTGGGCGTCCAGAACTGCTGCGCGGCGCGCGAGGCGAGCATGTCGGGCAGGCGCCGCAGGAACGCGCGACTGGGGACCTCATCGCCGTCGAGGCGCATGATCCAGTCGCAGTCGCACTGGGCCAGCAGCCATGCGAGGTGACGTTCGGCCTGGCAGAACTCGATCCTGAAAAGCCGGTCGGCGATCGCGCCGTAGCCGGCGAGGGTCTGCTCGTCCACGCGCGCGTCCGCGGCGATGAGGATCTCCTCGGAATGCGCTCGCAGCGGCTCGAGGATGCTCGCGACCCGCGGCGCTGGATCCGCGGTGATGAGACAGATCGAGAGCGAGATGCGCTCAGCCGTCCTTCCAGGCCAGATACCCGGGCTTCTTCGCGCCGTCGACTTCGAGCAGGCCGCCGTAGCTGAGGGGCGGTTCGTCGTAGAGGTGGATCCAGCCGACCGCGTAGATGCTCGACAGCCATCTGCCGATCTCCAGGCCGGCCGTTATCCACTGGGCTTGGACGGGCGGATCGACCCAGAAGTTGAACTCCTGGTCGTACTTGGTGGGGACCGTCCACTCGGAGATGAAGAGCTTGGGCCGCGGGTTGTGCGGCGTGCCGAGGTTACGCTCGACCAGCCGCGTCAGCCGTGCGAGGTCGGAGAAATCGATGATGTTTTCCCTGCTCGGTGGGTTGGCGAGGTTGGGAGCGCGGTTGCTGAAGGGGTTGTGGCCGTACATGTCTAGGCGCGGCGCGCGGCCGCTCGGCAAGCGCATGTTTTCGATCC
>DASUPL010000130.1:0-3964 GCA_036281155.1 Solirubrobacteraceae bacterium
AAGGTAGAGAAGAAGGGCCGCGGCTGGCACCCCAAGGGTTAGCCTCGTCGTTTCAGTTTGAAAAAGGGGGGCGTGGTCGATGACCACGCCCCCCTTTTCGCATCTTTCGAACTTCTGCGGTTTTTAGATCAGACCCTGGCTCGAGACGGTGTCGCGCTCGCTGATCAGCTCGGCGACGGTGGCGTCGATCTTGGACTGGGAGAAGGCGTCGATGTCAAGGCCCTGGACGATCGAGTACTCGCCGCCCGCGCAGGTGCACGGGAAGCCGCTGATCAGGCCCTCGGGGACGCCGTAGGAGCCATCGGAGGGGACGCCCATCGAGACCCAGCCACCGTCGGTGCCGGTGACCCAGTCGTACACGTGGTCGATCGCCGCGTTCGCCGCTGAGGCGGCCGAGGAGGCGCCGCGCGCCTCGATGATGGCAGCGCCGCGTTTGCCCACGTTCGGCAGGAAGTCGTCTTCGATCCAGGCCTGATCGTCGACCGCCGCGGCAGCCTGCTCACCGTTGACCCGCGCGTGAAAGAGGTCGGGGTACATCGTCGGCGAGTGGTTGCCCCACACGCCCATTTCGGTGACGGCTGAGACGGGGAGGGCGAGCTTGGCGGCAAGCTGCGCCACAGCACGGTTGTGGTCCAAGCGCAGCATCGCGGTGAAGCGCTCGCGCGGAACGTCGGGCGCGTTGTTCATCGCTATCAGGCAGTTCGTGTTCGCGGGATTGCCGACCACGAGCACTTTCACGTCGGATGCGGCGTGGTCGTTGAGCGCCTTTCCTTGAACTGTGAAGATCTTGCCGTTCTCCGACAGCAGCTCCGCGCGCTCCATCCCCTTCGTCCGCGGGCGCGATCCCACCAGCAAACCGATGTTGGCGCCGTCGAAAGCGTCGTCGGGGTTGTCGTGCAAGTCGAGGTTCGCGAGCAGCGGGAACGCGCAGTCGATCAGCTCCATCGCCACTCCCTCCAGCGCGCCCATCGCCGGTGGGATCTCCAGCAGACGCAGGTCCACGGGCTGCTCGGGCCCGAGCAGCTGTCCGCTGGCGATACGAAACACGAGGCTGTAGCCGATCTGACCGGCTGCGCCGGTGACGGTAACTCGTACTGGGTTGCTCACAGATTCATCTCCTGGGTGAGGTTGTCATCGATCGACGCGAGGAACTCCTGCGTCGTCTGCCACGGTTGATCGGGTCCGACGAGCAACGCCAGATCCTTGGTCATGCTGCCGCCTTCGACAGTCTCGACGCACACGCGCTCGAGCGTCTCCGCGAAGCCGGTCACATCCGGTGTGCCATCCATCCTCCCGCGCGCGGCGAGTCCGCGCGTCCACGCGAAAATCGACGCGATCGGGTTCGTCGACGTCGGCTTGCCCTGCTGATGGAGGCGGTAGTGACGCGTGACCGTGCCGTGCGCCGCCTCGGCCTCCACCGTCTTGCCGTCGGCGGTCATCAACACGCTCGTCATCAACCCGAGCGAGCCGAAGCCCTGCGCCACGGTGTCCGACTGCACGTCGCCGTCGTAGTTCTTGCACGCCCACACATAGCCGCCCTCCCACTTCAGACACGCCGCCACCATGTCGTCGATCAGGCGGTGTTCATACGTGATCCCCGCGGCCTCGAAGTCGCTCCTGAACTCGGCCTCGTAGATCTCCTGGAAGATGTCTTTGAAGCGCCCGTCGTAACGCTTCATGATCGTGTTCTTAGTAGACAGGTACACGGGGTAGCCGCGGTCGAGGCCGTAGCGCAGCGACGCGCGAGCGAAGTCGCGAATCGAGGCGTCGAGGTTGTACATCGCCATCGCAACGCCGCCGCCCGGGAAGTCGTACACGTCGAGCTCGATCGGCGCGGAGCCATCGGCGGGCGTATATGTGAGAGTCAGCTTGCCCTCGCCCGGCACGACCAGGTCGGTGGCGCGGTACTGGTCGCCGAAGGCATGGCGGCCGATCACGATCGGCTTCGTCCATCCGGGCACCAGCCGGGGGATGTTGGAGATGACGATCGGCTCGCGGAAGATCACGCCGCCGAGGATGTTTCGCACCGTGCCGTTCGGCGAGCGGTACATCTCCTTCAGCCCGAACTCCTCCACACGCGCCTCGTCAGGCGTGATCGTCGCGCACTTCACGCCCACCCCGTACCGCTTGATCGCTTCAGCCGATTCGACAGTGATGCGATCTTCGCTGGCGTCGCGCGCCTCGATGCCGAGGTCGTAGTACTTAAGGTCAATGTCCAGGTACGGAAGGATCAGCTGCTCCTTGATGAACGACCAGATGATCCGCGTCATCTCATCGCCGTCGAGCTCGACGACGGGGTTCTCAACCTTGATCTTCGCCATGTGTGTCGGTCCTTGGAAGGGGGAGGTCCGGGGCGCCGATGCTATCGCCCGCGCCGTTGCGAGCCCTGCGACATCTGCTTGACTTCAACTCATGGCCATCGCCTCGCGACCCACGTACGGGGATGCGCCGTGGCAGACGCACACGGTCGCAAACCAGCCGCCGCCCCTGGAAGACGTCGACGTGTTCGCGAGCAACGTCCCGCTCGTGGAGGCCGTTAGCCGCGAGGGCGCGGAGTGGGTCAGCGAGCGCGCATCGGCGCTGGGGCGGATCGTCGGCGGGGAGCCGCAGCAGCTGTGGGGACGGCTCGCCAACGAGAACAAGCCCGTGCTGCGTACGCACGACCGTTACGGCAACCGCATCGACGAGGTCGAGTTCCACCCCGCGTGGCACAACCTCATGCGGCTGGGCGTGGAACACGAGCTGCACTCGATGCCGTGGACGAGCGAGGAGCCGTTCGCCCACACGGCGCGCGCTGCCATGTACATGACGGCCATGCAGGCAGAGGCAGGCTTTGCCTGCCCCATAACTATGACCTTCGCCGTCGTGCCCGCGCTGCGCGCGCAACCCGAGCTCGCCGCCGAGTGGGAGCCTTTGGTGACCGCCACGACGTATGACCCGCGTTCGATCCCCGCCGCGGAGAAGGGCTCAGCGATCGCCGGCATGGCGATGACCGAGAAGCAGGGCGGCTCTGACGTGCGCGCCAACACCACCGTCGCGCGGCCACTGAATGGTGGCGGGGCCGGCGGCGAGTACGAGCTGCTCGGACACAAGTGGTTCTGCTCCGCGCCGATGTCCGACCTGTTCCTGGTGCTCGCGCAGACCGACGACGGCCTGTCGTGCTTCCTGCTGCCGCGCATCCTCCCCGACGGCACGCGCAACGCGTTTCACATCCAGCGCCTGAAGGACAAGCTCGGCAACCACTCAAACGCCTCCTCCGAGATCGAGCTGCACCACGCATGGGCGCGGATGGTCGGCGAGCCCGGCCGCGGCGTTCCCACGATCATCGAGATGGTCGGCCACACGCGGCTTGACTGCGTCATCGGCGCCGCCGCCGGCATGCGCTCCGCCGTGGTCAACGCCACGCACCACGCCGCGCACCGCAGCGTGTTCGGCAAGCGGCTCATCGACCAGCCGCTGATGCGCAATGTTCTCGCCGACCTGTGCGTCGAGTCCGAGGCGAGCACAGCGCTCGCGATGCGCCTCGCGCGCGCCTACGACGACGCACAGGCGGGCGAGAACTCGAGTGACGCCCAGCTGTTCAAGCGCCTCGCGACCGCCGTCGGCAAGTACTGGACTTGCAAGCGCGCCCCCAACCACGCGTTCGAGGCGCTCGAGTGCCTCGGCGGCTCGGGCTACGTCGAGGAGTCCGGCATGCCACGTCTATACCGCGAGGCGCCGCTCGCCTCGATCTGGGAGGGCTCGGGGAACGTCATGAGCCTCGACGTGCTGCGCGCGCTCACGCGCTCGCCGCGCTCGCTGGAGGTTTTCCTCGCGGAGGTCGAGCAGGCGCAAGGCGGCGACGCACGCCTGGACGCACGCGTGCAGAAGCTGAAGGACCAGTTCGCCGACCCCGCCACGCTCGAGACGCGCGCACGGCGCGTCGTTGAAACGATGGCCATCTGCCTGCAGGGCTCGCTGCTCG
>DASUPL010000131.1:0-9858 GCA_036281155.1 Solirubrobacteraceae bacterium
TCTACGGCAGCTCAGCCGAGCGCACCGCAGCGCTCCCCGGCTGGCTGACCCACTACAACTTCACACGACCACACGGCTCGCTCAACCACAAGCCACCCGGCACACGTCTACACCAACTGACCAACGTACCTAGGAACTACACCTAGCCGCGCTTGCCGCGGCCGTACATCAACTTGAAAAGCCCTGCCAGCATCTTTGAGGTGCGCGACTTGTACGGGTACATGAACAGTTCCTTCTTCATCGCCAGGCGCGTCACCACGATCGCCTGCTGCGAGCAGTACTTGCGAATCCCGCCCGCGCCGTGGCGCGAGCCGAGGCCCGAGGCCTTCGCGCCGCCCATCGCCAGCTCCAGCACGGTGTAGTTGATCATCGCGTCGTTCACGTTCGCCGCGCCCGTCTGCAGCCGTCGCGCGATCGCCTCCCCGCGCGCGGTGTCGCGTGAGAACACCGACGCGCCGAGACCGTACGGGGAGTCGTTCGACAGCCGCACCGCCTCCTCGGCGTCGCGCACCTTCATGATCGGCAGCGTCGGGCCGAAGGTCTCCTCGGTCATGCACTTCATCGTGTGGTCCACGTCCACGAGCACCGTCGGTTCGTAGAAGCGCCCCGGGCCGCTCACCTCGTTGCCGCCCGTCAGCACGCGCGCGCCCTTCTGCACCGCGTCCGCGACGTGGTCCTTGATCGTCTCCATCTGCGGCGGGAACGTGATCGCGCCCACGTCCACCGAGCCAAAGCCTTCGGGCTTGCCCACACGCAGCGCGCGCACTTTCTCCGACACCTTCGCCACGAACTCGTCGTACACCGGCTCCTCCACGTACACGCGCTCGATCGAGATGCACGTCTGGCCGGCGTTCTGCATCGAGTAGTACGTCGCGAAGTTCGCCGCCCGCTCCAGATCGGCGTCCGAGAGGACGATCATCGGGTCCTTGCCGCCGAGCTCCAGCGACGCCGGAATCAGGCGCCGCGCGGCAGCTTCCGCGACCTTCGTGCCGGTGCGCGTGGAGCCGGTGAACATGACCATGTCCACGAGCTCGATCAGCGCCGCGCCGGTGCCGCCGCGCCCGGTGGCGATCTGCAGCACGTTCTCCGGCAGGCCGCACTCGCGCAGCCCTTCGGCCATCAACAGCGACGTCAGCGGCGTCACCTCAGAGGGCTTCAAAATCACGCTGTTGCCCGCCATCAGCGCGGGGATGCAGTCGCCGAAGGAGTTCGTCAACGGGTAGTTCCACGGGCCGATCACGCCGATCAGCCCGAGCGGGCGGTAGCGCATCATCAGCTTCTTGCCCTTCACCAGCACCTGGCTGGACTTGACCGACTCGTCTTCGAGGTACTTCGTCCCCTGCTTCGCCCAGAAGCCGAACGCGTTCGCCGCGTATGCGATCTCCGCGAGCTGCGCGTCCTCGTAGGTCTTGCCCGTCTCGGAGACGATCGTCTCCATCACCCGCTCGGAGTTGTCCAATACCCACTTCTGCGCTCGCGACAGAATCCGCGCGCGCCCGGCGAAGCCGTAGGCCTCCCACTCCGGCTGCACGGCGCGCGCGCGCGCCGCCATCTCCGCGATCGCCTCGGGGGCAAGGTCCGGAACCGTGGCGACGATCTCACCAGTGGCGGGGTTCTCGACGGGGATACCGTCGTTCCCGTTGAGAATGCCGTTGTGGTGGATCTCAGGTAGGTGTTGCTCGATCGTGGCCATCTGGCCCTCCCCTGCTAGCTCGCTCGGAGCTAACAAGACTACTCCCAAAGAGCGGGAGCGGCGAGCTACTCGGAGAGCTCGATCGAGGCGATGCCGACCGGCTCGGTCGGCATGTCGCGCCCGTCGGTGGGAGCCGCCTCGAGCTTGTCCACCACGTCCATGCCCTCGCTGACCTGGCCGAACACGGTGTGCTTGCCGTCGAGCCACGAGCACGCGTCGGCTGTCACGATGAAGAATTGTGAGCCGTTCGTGTCCGGGCCCGCGTTGGCCATCGCCAGCGCTCCGCGCACGATCTTGTGCGGATTGATCTCGTCCTCGAACGTGTAGCCCGGGCCGCCGGTGCCGGTGCCCTGCGGGCAGCCGCCCTGGATCATGAAGTCCTTGATGATCCGGTGGAAGTTCAGGCCGTCGTAGAAGCCCTCCCCGGCGAGCTTGCGGAAGTTCTCCACGGTCTTCGGCGCGTCCTCGTCGAACAGCTCGAAGACGATCGGCCCTTCGGTTGTTTGCATTGTTGCTGTCGACACGCTGGCCCTTCCCTTGTTGGCGGTCACGATGGAACGGGCACGATAGCGGCACCTATCGTGCGCTTGCTCGGCGCCCTTTCGAGTCGGGCAGCGCGGCGGTAGCGACACCCTCGCGCGCGGCGACGGTCAGTAAGGGACCGTCAGAGCTTGCGATGCGCCCACCCGCTGGAGCGCTCGCCACGAGCACAGCATCGGCGAGCGAGATCGGGCAGCGGGAGCGGTGATAGTGAACAGCACGAATTTCGCCTGCGCGCCAGGCTTGATGGGGTCCGAGCGGGAGCAGCGTCAGGCTCTTGGCGAGAAGACCTTCGATCACCGGTCGTGTTCGCTCGATCTCAAGGTCATAGCGCCGCTTTAGTCGGTCTATCGCCTCAGCGAGATTGAGGGTGGTCATCGCTGCGCCACGGTTCAGCATCTCCTGTACCTCACCGGCGGCAGGCTCAGCTCCAAGAAGCGCGATGAGCGCTGAGGCATCGATCAGAGTCCTCGCCGAGGACTCAGCCTCGTCAGTGGCGGTTGCGCTCTTGGACATCCAGTTCGTCCTCGCGGTCCAAGCGCTCGGCCTCCTCGGAGCCGAGCACACCGATCTGCGTCGCGAATGCTCCTACAGCGGCGGCCACTGGATCATCTGGAACCGGGCGCAGCACAACGTGGTCGCCGCGATCTTCGGCAAGGACGGTGCGGGTGCGCCACCGCTTGCGCACCGCCGCGGGAACCGACACCTGCCCTCCGCTAGATATTACAAGCCGCTTCGCCATGGCCATTAGAATATACCATGAGAATTGGCTGCCTACCTCACCTCGACGCGCTCGAGGCTGAGCTTCTGGCCGTGTACAGGGCGCCCGTCGATCGCCTCGATCACCTTCGCGGCCTCAGCCTCGGGCACCGACAGGAACGAGAAGCGGTCGAGCACGAGCACGTCGCGCACCGCCTCGCCATCGAGGCCCGCCGAGGAGGTGACCGCGCCGACGATGTCCGCCACGCTGAGGCCCGCCGCGCGACCGCCGCCGAGCACGAGCTTGGCGTAGACCTCCTGTCCGTCACGGCGCGAGACGCCGGGCTTGGAGTGCCTGCGCGGGCGCTCCTGCACCGGCGTGGGAGCTACCACAACGCCCTTCTCCCACTGCGTCACCGCGATCCCGATGTGGCGTTCGATCGCCTCCAGCTCGCGCTTCTGGCGCTCCTCCACGAACGTGATCGCGCGCCCCGAGCGTCCCACCCGCCCGGTGCGCCCGATGCGGTGCACGTACGTGTCGGGGCTCGTGGGCACGTCGTAGTTGACCACGTGCGTCACCGTCGAGATGTCAAGGCCGCGCGCGGCCACGTCGGTGGCCACCAGGATCGGCACGCGGCCGCCCTTGAACGCCAGCATCACGCCGTCGCGCGAGCCCTGCGACATGTCGCCGTGCAGCGCGCGCACGTTCATGCCGCGGTCGCGCAGCGTGCGAAACAGCTGATCGCAGCGGACCTTCGTGCGCACGAACACGATCGCCTGCTCCGGCGCCTCCGCACGCAGCACCTCCACGAGCTTCTCCGGCTTCTCCCGCGTCTCCACCGGCAGCTGGAACTGCGCCACGGTGTCAATCGTGAGCGTCGCCGCTTTGACCTGGATCACCGTGGGGTCGTACATGTAGCGGTCCGCCAGCGCGCGGATCGGCGGCGGCATCGTCGCCGAGAACAGCGCCGTCTGGCGGCTGGAGGGCGTCAGCGAGAGGATCTTCTCGACGTCCTCCAGGAAGCCCAGGTCGAGCATCTCGTCGGCCTCGTCGAGGACCACGAAGCGGCAGTCGTGCAGCACCAGCGAATGGCGCGAGATCAGGTCGAGCACACGCCCCACGGTGCCCACCACGACGTGGCCGCCGGCGCGCAGCTGCGCCTGCTGGGTGCGGATCGGCGCGCCGCCGAACACCGCCACCACGTCGATGCCGGAGTGCGCGCCGTATGTGCGCAGCGCCTGGGTCACCTGGATGCAGAGCTCGCGCGTGGGCGTCAGCACGAGCGCCTGCACGGTCGACTCCGACGGGTCGATGTACTCCATGATCGGCAGGCCGAACGCCGCGGTCTTGCCGGTTCCGGTCTGCGCCTGGCCGATCACGTCGCGGCCCTGCAGCAGCGACGGGATCGCCTGCTCCTGGATCGGGCTGGGCGACTCGTATCCGACGTCGCGCAACGCGTGCTGTGTGGACTCGGAGAGACCGAGGTCGGCGAAGGTCGTGGCCATTGAGGAGAGGGTGGAGCTTACGCGTCGGGCTGCGCTTCAGGCGGCCGGGTCGAGGAGCAGCTTGCCCGTGGTGCGCCGCTCGCGCAGGTCGACCTGCGCCTGAGCCGCCTGTTCAAGCGGATATGTGTGGCCCACGATCGCCCGCAGCTCACCGCGCGCGGCGCGGTCGAACAGGTCCGCCAGCGCGTCCGCGAACATCGCCGGGCGGGCGAAGCAGTGGAAAAGGTAGAAGCCCACGACCGCGCGCGAGTGGCGCAGCAGCGAGCCCGTGGACACCTGGTTGGGCTGGTTCGTCGCGATCCCGTACGCCACGATCCGCCCAAACCGCGCGAGCGCCCTGTAGGAGGCGTCGAACACCTCGCCGCCGGACATCTCGAACACGACATCCACCGGGCGCCCTTCGTTGGCCTCGATCAGACGCTCGGTCAGCCCCTCCGCGGCCGGGTCGATCGCCACGTCCGCGCCCAGCTCGAGCGCCAGCGCGCGCTTCTCCTCGCTCGAGGCGGTCGCGATCACGCGGCCCGCGCCGAGGGGGCGCCCGAGCTGCGTCGCAAGCGAGCCGACCCCGCCCGCGGCCCCATGCACGACCACGCTCTCGCCCGCGGCCACCCGCCCGGCGGTGCGATACAGATGCCACGCGGTCGTCCCCTGGACGATCATGGCCAGGGCCGCGCCATCGTCGAGCTCGTCGGGGATCGGAAACACCATGCTCTCGGGCGCGGTCGCGTACTCCGCGTAGCCGCCCGTGCCCACGAGCGCCACCACGCGCTCGCCCGTGTCCTCGCGCACGCCCGCCACCTCGCCGCCCGGTATCAGCGGCAGCGTGGCCTTCTGCACGTAGGAGTTCGTGCGCGTGTGCGTGTCCGCGAAGTTCAGGCCCGCGCGCGTGACCTTGACGAGCACCTCGCCCGGCGTGGGCACAGGCGTGGGCAGCTCCACCAGCTTCAACACCTCCGGGCCGCCGAACTCCGTCATCTGAATCGCACGCATCGCGCCGAGGCTAGCGGAGAGCCGCGCGCGGCCCAGAGGCGCGGCTCTCCGACGGCGCCTGGGAGCCGTGGTGCTCTATGGTGCGCGCCGATGCCAATCACCGTCGTCGGATCGATCGCCTATGACACCGTCAAGACTCCGTTCGGCGAGCGTGAGCGGATGCTCGGCGGCGCCGCCGTCCACTTCGCCCTGGCCGCGTCGTTCTTCGACGACGTGCGCGTCGTGGGTCCCGTCGGCGAGGACTTCGGCGAGGAGCAGCTGGCGGTGATGAAGGCCCGCGGCGTGGACGTCTCGGACGTCGAGGCGGTGGCCGGCGGCAAGACGTTCTTCTGGCAGGGCGAGTACGGCTGGGATTTGAACTCGCGCGAGACGCTCGACACGCAGCTGGGCGTGTTCGAGGGCTTTCAGCCGAAGCTGTCCGAGCGCTCGCGCTCCAGCGACGTGCTGTTCCTCGCGAACATCCAGCCGGATCTGCAGCGCGACGTGCGCGAGCAGCTGCCCGACGCGCGCTTCGTCGCGCTCGACTCGATGAACCTGTGGATCGACATCGCGCGCGACTCGCTCGTGGCGGCGATCGAGAACGTCGACTGCGTGATCCTCAACGACGCCGAGCTGCGCCAGCTGACGGGCAAGCCCAATCTCGTCAGCGCGGCGCGCGAGATCCTCACGTGGAGCGGGTCTGACGGCAGGCGCGGCCCGCGCGTGGTCGTCGCCAAGCAGGGCGAGTACGGCGCGGCGCTCGTCACGCACGAGGGCTTCTTCGCCCTGCCCGCGTATCCGCTGGAGACGGTGATCGACCCCACCGGCGCCGGCGACACGTTCGCGGGCGGCCTCGTGGGCTACATCGCCGCGCACCCCGGCGAAGAGCTCTCCGACGCGCTGCTGCGTCGCGCGATGGCGCACGCGACCGTGCTCGCGTCGTTCAACGTCGAGGAGTTCGGCACCGAGCGCGTCCAGCGCCTGGAGGGCAAGGAGATCGTGGCGCGCATCGGCGAACTGCACGCCATGACCCAGTTCAGCGGCGCGCCGCTGGAGCTGCGGGGCTGATCCACGCGGCGACATCCGCCGGGCGCCGCCGATCGTCGATCGCGGGCTTGTACGGACGCGCGAGCGGGTATACGATCGTCACAAGTGACCACTTGGACCTTCATCTGGCTGATGTTCTTGCTGAAGATCCCGATCGTGGCGCTGTTCTTGATCGTGCGCTGGGCGATCCGCGCCACGGATGGCACGCCCGAAGAGGACGGCGGCATTGGTCCGCGGCTGCGTCCAATCCATCCGCACCACCCCGCCCACCCTCGCTCGAGGCTGCCGCGATCGCCGCGGCGCGGCCCGCACGGCTCACCGGCGCCCGTGTCTCCCGCGCGCATACGCACCGCCACCGCGCAGCAGCGTCTGTCGCGCAACTGAGCGCCTTCGCCGGAAGCCGGCGCTCGGTTGCGCATAATCGAAGCTGCACCAGCCGAAACCTCGGATAGGAGAAGCAGATGACGACCGACACCCGCGCGGACACACATGACGGGACGAGCGCTGGGCAGCAGCCTCAGCAGACGCTGACCGTGACCGACAACCGCACGGGCAAGAGCTATGAGCTGCCGATCGAGGACGGAACGGTGCGCGGGATGGACCTCCGACAGGTCAAGACCAGCGAGCAGGACTTCGGACTGATGGTCTACGACCCGGCGTACATGAACACCGCGTCGTGTCGCAGCTCGATCACCTACATCGACGGCGACGCGGGCATCCTGCAGCACCGCGGCTACCCGATCGAGCAGCTGTGCGAGCACTCCAGCTATCTCGAGGTGGCCTATCTGATCGTCAACGGCGCGCTGCCCACGAAGGCGCAGCTGGAGGACTGGATCCACGAGATCACGATCCACACGTTCGTGCACGAGAACGTCAAGGACTTCATGCAGGGCTTCCGCTACGACGCCAACCCGATGGGCATGCTCGTTGCGTCCGTCGGCGCGCTCTCCACCTTCTACCCCGACGCGAACCAGATCCACGACGAGGACGTGCGCAAGGCGCAGATCATCAGGCTGCTCGCGAAGATGCCCACGTTGGCCGCGTTCGCGTTCCGGCACAACATGGGACAGCCGTACGTCTACCCCGACAACGACCTCGAGTACGCGGGCAACTTCCTGGGGATGATGTACAAGATGACCGAGCTCAAATACGAGCCCGATCCTCGCTTGGAGCGCGCGTTGGACGTGCTGTTCATCCTCCACGCCGACCACGAACAGAACGCGTCGACGAGCGCTGTGCGCGCGGTCGGCTCGACGCAGGTCGACCCCTACTCGGCGGTCGCCGCGGGCGTCGCCGCGCTGTATGGGCCTCTGCACGGCGGCGCCAACGAGCAGGCGCTGAGGATGCTCAGCCGCATCGGCTCGGTCGAGAACATCCCCGGATTCCTGGAGGGCGTGAAGGAGGGCAAGGAGCGCCTGATGGGCTTCGGCCACCGCGTGTA
The DNA here is from genome assembly GCA_036281155.1 of Solirubrobacteraceae bacterium. Lineage (GTDB taxonomy): Bacteria > Actinomycetota > Thermoleophilia > Solirubrobacterales > Solirubrobacteraceae > Palsa-744. The sequence continues at coordinate 7,896 of DASUPL010000131.1, forward strand.
CAAGAACTACGATCCGCGCGCGCGGATCATCCGCAAATACCTCGACGACGTGTTCGAGGTGCGCGGCAAGAGCCCGCTGCTCGAGGTCGCCACGGAGCTCGAGAAGCGCGCGCTCGACGACGACTACTTCACCTCGCGCAAGCTCTACCCCAACGTGGACTTCTACTCGGGCCTGATCTACGAGGCGCTCGGACTGCCGGTGGCGATGTTCCCCGTGATGTTCGCGATCGGACGCACGAGCGGCTGGATCGCGCAGTGGCTCGAGATGGTGCAGGACTCCGAGCAGAAGATCGCCCGCCCGCGCCAGATCTACACCGGCGAGCGCGACCGCGACTACGTGCCGATCGGCCAGCGCGACTGAGCGCACGCGGCCGGGTGCCGCGTGCCGGATGCCGCCTGGACGAATGTTCTCGCCTGGGTGGACAACTACGGGACAAAGATGGGTAGTAACACCCATCGGTACCCAGTGCCCCGCTGCCGTTACAAACGGAGACGAAGAACCCCACGGCCCAGGAGCGGACGATGCAAACGACCTTCAATCGCAAGATGCGCAGCGAGAGCGGCTTCACGCTGATCGAGCTACTCGTAGTGATCCTCATCATCGGGATCCTCGCGGCGATCGCGATCCCGTCTTTCCTGAACCAGAAAGGCAAGGCCTACGACGCCTCCGCCAAGGAGATGGCGCGCACGGCTCAGACCGTCGCCGAGACCTACGCCACCGATCACAACGGCGAATACACCGAACTCAACACCGAAGGCGCGAAAAAGCTGAAGGAATACGAGGCTTCGATCTCGACGAGCAGCGCCGAAGCCAAAGGCGGCGCCTACATCAGCGCCGTCTCGGGCACGGCCACGACCTACACCGTCACGGCCACGGCGTTCAGCACCGCCGACACGTTCTCGGTCACGCGCAACGCCAGCGGCGAAGTCAGCCGCACCTGCGTGAGCACCAAAAAAGGCTGCAACGGGGCCAACAGCGGCAGCTGGTAGGAGCGAGCCCGCTCAGGGCTCGACCAGGCCGCGCCTGATCGCGTAGCGCGTCAGCTCGACGCGGTTGCGCATCCCCAGCTTCGCCAGCACGTTCGCGCGATGGCGCTCGACGGTCTTGCCGCTGAGCACCAGCCGCGCGGCGATCTCCTCGCTGGTGTGCCCTTCGGCGATCAGCTTCACCACCTCCAGCTCGCGCGCCGTGAGCAGATCCGCGGGCGGCGCTTCGCCGCGCGCGATCCCGTCGAGGTAGTCGCGCACGATCGTCGCCACCGCCGGCGGGTAGAGGAACGGCTCGCCGCGCACGCTCGCGCGGCACGCGTCGACAAGGTCGCGGTTGGCGGCCGTCTTCAGCACGTATCCCGAGGACCCCGCCTTCAACGCCTCGAAGAAGTACTGCTCGTTCTCGTGCATCGACAGCATCAGCGTGCGCAACTCCGGGCGGCGGCGGTGCAGCTCCGCCGCCACCTGCAGGCCGGTCATCAGCGGCATCGACACGTCGAGGATCGCCAGGTCGACCTCCGCGCTCAACGCCCGCTCGAGCGCCTCCGCGCCGTCGCCAGCCTCGACCGTCACCTCGATGTCCGGCTCGGCCTCGAGCACCATCCGGATGCCGCTGCGCACGAGCGCGTGGTCGTCCGCGAGCAGCACGCGCAGCTTCAGCGGCGTGGTCACGTCCGCATCGCCGCCTCCGGGACCATCAGCGCGACCGTCACCCCGCCGTTCCGCGAGCGCTCGATCCGCAGGTCGGCGTGGATCAGCAGCGCGCGCTCACGCATGCCCACGAGCCCACCGCCCGTGCCCTGCTCCGCGGGCAGGCCGCGGCCGTCGTCCTGCACAGTCAGGAGCACGCCCGTGGGCTCGCTTCGCAACGCCACGAGTACCCGCGAGGCGCCGGAGTGGCGCATCGCGTTCGTGAGCGCCTCCTGAGCGACGCGGTAGACGACCAGCTCGGCCTCCTCGGTCAGCGACGGCA
>DASUPL010000132.1:0-13305 GCA_036281155.1 Solirubrobacteraceae bacterium
TCTACGGCAGCTCAGCCGAGCGCACCGCAGCGCTCCCCGGCTGGCTGACCCACTACAACTTCACACGACCACACGGCTCGCTCAACCACAAGCCACCCGGCACACGTCTACACCAACTGACCAACGTACCTAGGAACTACAACTAGTAGGTGAAGCGTTCCCGGCGTGGCTGGTCGATGCACGGCGTTGGCGATGATCGCTTGCACGCCTGCTCCTCGTCCAGTTCGGCGGTCTGCGGTGCCGGTGCCGGCACGCTCGCATCCGCGACGAAGCACTTGTGTTGTCCGCCGTCGGCGCTGCCGGCGTCGAACTGCGGTTTCGTCGGCATTCGTCGCAGCTCATCTGTCAGCGCCCCTGTCGCTGTCGCGGAGTGTTGGCTCGCGGGGCCTGTATCGCACAGCGCCCCCCGTTGACCCCGCGGGAGCCCGTTACGCCGTGGTGGCGGGTTCGTCCTTCGGCGCGTAGCGATGGTGCAGCGAGAGTGGGTTTCCGTCGGGGTCCAGACAGATCGCCTGCCAGCAGACGCCGGAGTCGAACGTGTCGCTGACGAAGCGCACGCCCTTTGCTTCAAGGCGCGCCCTGGCGGCGGCGACGTCGTCGACCTGCAGCGCGATCGGCATCGCGTTGGGCGAGAAGGTGCCGCCGAAATCCTCGGTACGCATGATCGCCAGCGTCAGGTTCCCGGCCTGGTACTCGACCCCCGGCCGGCTACCGTAGCGCTTGACGAACGGCAGCCCGAGCGTCTCGCCATAGAAGGCACTCATCGCGTCGAAGTCCCGCGCCGGGACGCAAACGAAGTCCACCCCGGTGATCAGCGGCGTCGCCTCAGCCATATGGCCGGTATTGTCGCAGGCTCGCCTACCCATAGGTCGAATGCGAGCCAAAGACAGTCTGCGCAATCCCAGGAACGTCGGGGACGACCCATTCTGCAAACAAAGTATCCCGTGGCATGCCGCCGCGTTGCAAAGCTAAGCGCGTCGCTGCTACAGCCGAGCAGACGAGCGGAATGGGCGAAAGGGAGGCGTCTCTGCGGGGGGTCGAGCCTGCGCTCGCATGGGACGAAAGCGATTTGATGGATCCCGTTTGCTGTTGCCGAGCGAGGCGCAGCGGCCTCGGCTCGAAGGGCTACGGCCGCTTGCGAAGGGTACAAGATGGGCGACCGGATCCATCGCCGCCGAGGGCGTGACGGACCCCAACGTCGCGTGGTTGCTCGAGGAGCTTGGCGGACCGAAGGGCTGGTGCGCGGCGTCGAGCTCCCAGTAGCCTGGCCTCGGCGAAATTCGGCACTAAGAAGTGGCGAAATCGGGTACTATGGACTGTCGAAATACGGTAGTCTGATATTGTGACCGACACGCGCTACCGCAGTCGTATGCTTGATGGACTACTTGCGGAGCTGCTCGCGGAGCTTCCGGCGGTGATGGTGACCGGGCCTCGGGCCGGCGGCAAGACGACCACTGCGGCACGGCACGCGGCGAGTGTGGTGCGGCTCGACCGCGCGCTCGACGCGGAGGCCTTTCGAGCTGATCCGGACGTGGCGCTGCGGGAGTACGAGGAGCCGATCCTGCTCGATGAGTGGCAGGAGGTGCCCGGAGTCCTCGGGGCGGTCAAGCGGGCGGTCGACGAGGATCCGCGACCCGGCCGGTTCCTACTCACGGGTTCGGTCCGTGCGGAGCTGGACGCGGCGACGTGGCCCGGCACCGGACGGGTGGTACGCGTGGCGATGTACGGGATGACGGTGCGCGAGCAGCTAGGACGCGCGGAGGGTCCGGCGCTACTCGACGTGCTCGCGGCGGGAGACGTTCCGCGCGTGCCACGCGATCCACCGGACCTGCGGGGTTACGTGGAGCTGGCTCTGCGGGGTGGCTTCCCCGATCCCGCGCTGCGCATGGCGGCACGCGCTCGGACGCGGTGGCTGGATGGGTATGTGGAGCAGCTGCTCACGCGCGACGCGGGCGGTGTGGATCCAGGTCGCGACCCGGCGCGCCTGGGGCGCTACCTCGAGGCGTACGCGCTCAACACGGCGGGCATCGCGGCAGACGCGACGCTCGTCGAGTTCGCCGGCGTCAACCGCAGGACCGCGGTGGCATACGAGCGGCTGCTCACGAGCCTGTTCGTCGTTGACGCGCTCCCAGCGTGGAGTTCGAATCGGCTGAAGCGTCTCTCCAAGGCCCGCAAGCGTCATCTGGTCGATCCCGCGCTGATCGCTTCGATCCTCCAGTTAGACGCGGGCGCGGTGCTTCGCGACGGCGATCTGCTGGGCCGGGTGCTGGAGAGCTTCGTCGTGGCCCAGGTCAGGGCCGAGCTGGCGGTCTGCGCGTCGCGACCCCGTCTCTACCACCTGCGAGAGGAACACGGACGCCACGAGGTTGACCTCCTCGCGGAGCTGGGAGCCGGGAAGCTGGTGGCCTTCGAGGTGAAGGCGGGAGCGGCGAACCTCCGCACGGCGCGACACCTCACGTGGCTGCGGGAGCATCTGGGAGAGAGATTCGCCCGCGGTGTTGTGTTCCACACCGGACCACGGGCATTCGAGTTGGACGATCGAATCCTCGCGCTGCCGATCTGCGCGTTGTGGGGTTAGCGTAGGGCGGACCATCCTCTCGTCAGCCATCCAAGCGGCCACTCTCACTTCCGCTTCGCCCTGCGCGGGCCAGAGCCGCGCGGCGTAACGCCTCTAGCTAAGCTAGACCCCCTCGCGCGCGTACTCGCGCATCGCGTCCACGATCGGCCCGAGCTTGCGCCCGCGCGCGGTCAGTCGATACTCGACGGTTGGTGGGCTGGAGGGGATGACGGTGCGCTCGACGAGGCCGGCGCCCTCGAGGTCGCGCAGGCGCTCTGAGAGCATCCGCGGGGAGATCCCGGCGACGGCCTGGGCGAATTCGTTGAAGCGCAGCGCGCCGCTGAGGGCGGCGTAGATGATCGACAGCTGCCAGCGCCGCTCGAGGAGGTCCGCGGCCTCGCGGACCTCCATCGGGACGGGCTCACATCTAGGAGACATGCGCGATATCGCGTGCGGGCTCGAGCGCCCGGTCGAGGACCTCCTGCACGGTCATCACCGGGTGGAACTTCATCCCCTGACGGACCTCCTCGGGGATGTCGTCGAGGTCGCCGCGGTTGCGCTCGGGCAGGATCACATCGGTGAGGCCGGCGGCGTGGGCGGCGAGAGCCTTCTGCTTGAACCCACCGATCGGCAGTACGCGTCCCTGCAGCGTCACCTCGCCGGTCATTCCCACCGTGTGCTTGACGGGCCGTCCGGACAGCAGCGACGCGAGCGCGGTGACCATCGTGACGCCCGCGCTTGGCCCGTCCTTGGGGATCGCGCCGGCGGGGACGTGCACGTGGAACTCGGTGTTCTCGAACGCGTGCTCGTCGATGCCGAGCTCCTCGGCGTGCCCGCGGACGTAGGAGAGCGCGATCTTGGCGGACTCCTTCATCACGTCGCCGAGTTGGCCGGTGAGCACGAGCGCGTTGCCGCCGGAGTTGCCGCCCTTCATGGTGGTGGCCTCGACGAACAGCACGTCGCCGCCGGTGCCGGTGACGGCGAGGCCGGTGGCGACGCCGGGCGTGGCGGTCCTGGCGGCGGACTCCTGGAAGAACTTCTGGCGTCCGAGCGCGTCGCGCACGGTCTCGAGCTCGATCTTCACGGGCTTTCTGGCCTTGGTCTTCCTGGATGCGATCTTGGTGGCGGTCTTGCGCAGCACGGTCCCGAACTGGCGCTCGAGGCTGCGTACGCCCGCCTCGCGCGTGTACTCGGCGATGATCGTGCGCAGCACGTCGTCTGAGACCTCGACCTCGGCCTCGCGCAGGCCGTTGCGGTCGCGCTGGCGCGGCCACAGGTAGCCCTTGGCGATGGCCAGCTTCTCCTCGGATGTGTAGCCGTCGAAGCGGATCACCTCCATGCGGTCGAGCAGCGGGCCGGGGATCGTGTCGGCGACGTTGGCGGTGGCGAGGAACATGACCTGGCTGAGGTCGAGCTCGACGTCGAGGTAGTGGTCGCGGAAGGAGTGGTTCTGCGCGGGGTCGAGGACCTCGAGCAGCGCCGCGGAGGGGTCTCCGCGCCAGTCGGCGCCGACCTTGTCGACCTCGTCGAGGAGGATCACGGGGTTCATCGTGCCGGCGTCGCGGAGCGCTCTGACGAGACGTCCGGGGAGCGCGCCGATGTAGGTGCGCCTGTGCCCGCGGATCTCGGCCTCGTCGCGCACGCCGCCGAGCGACATGCGCACGAACTCGCGTCCGGTGGCGCGGGCGATGGACTCGCCGATCGACGTCTTGCCGGTACCCGGGGGGCCAATCAGGGTGAGGATCGCCCCGGACTTGGGGTCGGCCTCGATCTTGCGGTCCTGGCGCAGCTTGCGCACGGCGAGGTACTCGGTTATGCGGTCCTTGACGTCCTCCAGGCCGGCGTGGTCGGCGTCGAGCACCTCGCGCGCGGCGACCGGGTCGAGGTGCTCCTCGGAGCGCTTGCCCCAGGGGACGGCTATGAGCCAGTCGAGGTAGGTGCGGATCATCGAGGACTCGCCCGTCTGCTCGCCCATGCGCTCCAGGCGCGCGAGCTCCTTCAGCGCCTGCTCCTTGACGGGCTCGGGCATGTCGGCGTCGTCGATCTTCGTGCGGTACTCGTCCGCGACGGACGCGTCGTCCTCGCCGAGCTCCTTGCGGATGGAGTCCATCTGCTTGCGCAGGAAGTACTCGCGCTGCTGCTTCTCGGCGCCCTCCTGGACGTCCTCGCGGATGCGCTTGCGCACCTGCAGCTCGGCGAGGCTCTCGCGCTGGAGCTTGACTGCCAGCTCGAGGCGCTCCGTGACGTCGAGCGTGCGCAGCAGCTCGACCTTCTGCTCGTATGAGAGGTTGGGGGAGTAGCCGGCGGAGTCGGCGAGCGAGCCGGGCTCGGCGATAGCGCGCAGGAACGCGGAGATGCGTCCGTCGTCGCCGCGCAGCTCGAGGATCTCCTCGACGGTGGCGCGGTACTCGCGCTCGAGCTCTCGCGTGCGTTTGTCGGTGGGCATGGCGTCGGGGCGCTCGTCGATCTCCACGCGCAGCTCGCCTTCGGGACCGGTCACCGCGGCGCCGATCAGCGCGCGGTGCTCGCCGGAGATGGCGACGGCGCGCCCGCCGCCGGGAAGGCGGATCTGCTCTGAGACCTCGGCGATGGTGCCGACCTCGAGGAACTCGTTCTCGTGGCGCGGCACGAGAACGACGCGCTCGTCCTCGCCGACGTCGATCGTGAGCGTGATGCCCATGTTGGGGAACACGACGGTGTCGTCGAGCGGGATCAACCGCATACGGGGCTTCGGCGCGGAAGGCTGGATGGTGGGCTTCTCTGACGGTGATGACATAGGTGACCGCTCCATATGAGCTTACGAAAGTTTAGTTAGTATAGCGCGCGGTAGTTGCGTGTGCAAGTACTTTGTGGTCTATGTCCGATACGGCTTCGTAGAGCCAAATCAAGTTACTCGGAGATGTCGAAGTTGACCTCGACGTTCTCCTCGTCGATGCGCTCCTCGACCTCGGCGGACGAGGTGAGTGCGCGCCTGTCCGCATCGAGTAGAGGATTGGAGAGGAAGCTCCGCGGCCACAGCCGCCGGGCGCGCACGACGTTGATCTCGGCTGCGACGAGCGTGACCTGTGCGCCGAGGTAGAGCCAGGCGAGCATGCCCAGCACGAGGGCAAAAAAGCCCGAGGTCTCCTTGGCGTTGCGAATGACATGGTCGACGTACAGGCCGCCGACGTGCTGGAGGAGCTGCCAGAGGACCGCCCCGAAGATCACCCCGGGCAGGAGATCTCTCGTCTGGACCTCCGCGGCGGTGAGCAGCCGGAAGGCTGCGAAGAACAGCAGCAGGTTGACGATCAGCGCTACGAGCACTCCGCCGAGGATCGCGACGATGCCCTCTCCGCCCGCGGTCACGAACCCGGCGGAGACCGTGGAGAGGATCGCGAGCACGCCGAGAACGACCAGCAGCCCGAGACCTCGGAGTCGGGACGTGAGGAAGTTCGGCCGGTTCTTGTGCGGAACGTGCCAGACCTGGTTGAAGGCGTTCTGGCTGGCCCCGGTGATGCCGAGGCCGGCGAGCAGCGATCCGAGGATGCCGACCGCGAGGCCGACGCCGCTGCCCTTGAGCGAATGGACATTGGTCTGCAGCTGGACGCCGATGATGGGGAACTGGCTGAGGGTGGAGTGCAGGACGCTGGCCTGAGCGCTGGGATTGCCCTGCAGCACGAAGCCGAGCACGGTGACGAGCACGAGCAGCAGCGGGAACAGCGAGACGAAGCCGTAATAGGCGATCAACGCGGCGAGCTGCCCCGCCTGGTCGTCGCCGAACTTCTTGATCACCGCGGCGAGGAAGCCGAGGCGGGGACTCCGCTGCTGGCGGTGGTCGAGGGCGCGGAGGCGGTCGGTGAGGCTCATTGGGAGGGGGGTCTGCGCGGCGCGGCGATCGACATATCTATGTGTCTACCCGAAACGAGCCGCAAACACGAAGCGCGGGCGCGAGCTGGCGCTCGGATCCAGCCGAGGAGGTGGCGCTCGTCGCGCGCGCCAAGCGCGACCTCCTGCTGCGAGCGCATCGCTTCCGCTTGCGTCACGAGGACCTCGAGGATTGCTATGGCCAAGCGATCTTCGAGCTGGTCAGGCATGCGCGCGGCGGTGGACGATTTGCCAGTCGTGAGCATCTGGCGCATGTGATCGAGCAGCGATTTCTGTCGCGGATCCACGACCGCCGCCGCGCGCTGTCGGGACGCAGCCCGATGCAGGCGGCGCTGGAGGGCGCGACATCGTTGGGCGTTGGGGAGGGGAATCAGCTCGCCGTGGCTGATGCGCGGGCCGAGCTGGAGCGTTTGGTGATCCTCCGTGAGGAGCTGCAGCGGATCCAGGCGGTGGCCCACGGGCTCAGCTATGAGCAGCGACTCGTCATCGCCTCACAAGTCGCTCTGCAGATGAGCTGCGGTGAATTTTGCGAGCGCTACGGATGGACGGCTGAGAAGTACCGCAAGGTGGCGCAGCGTGCGAGGGCACGGCTGCGCCGTCTGATGGAGCTCGACGAGGGCGCTGCCCCTGTCCCGTCCTCGCCGGGTGGGTCGGAGAAGAACACAGGGACCAACCTATGAAATCTCTCCCCCCACTCATAGGCGTGTCCCCTGGGACGCCGGCGGTCGCTTCATCGGACGACCGCACGGTGACACCCATCCGCGCGCAAGCGACCGGGACCCGGAGATCTCCCCACTCCGGCTCTCGGTCGCCCGCGTGCAGAGTTGGCGCCGAGGCGCGATGAGATTTCCACGCAGAGCGCCCCGCGAGGTCTACCGTCTGTACAGCGAGGACGAGTTCCTCGCCGGCGCGACTTGGGAGCCGGATGTGGAGGAGGCTGGCACCGCTCGAGTCCCGACGGATCTGCGCCGCCGCCGGGTCCTCAGCGCGGCGATCCTCCTCGGAGCAGCGAGCGCGGTCGGAGCGCTGATCGCTCTCAACAGCTTCGTTCAGTCGAAGGAGAACGATCGTCCCGGCGGGCGTGCACGCGTCGCCAAAGCCAAGCCGCGCATCGCGGTTGGGCTCCACAAGGTCGTCGTGGCCCAAGCTCGTCAGCGCGCGCGAGCTCATCGCCGCGCGCGCTCGTCGCGGCATTCGAGCCAGTCTCTACGGCGCCAGCCCCATCGGCATCCAAATTCGTATCGCTTCGCGAGCGCGTCGGTCGCCTCAACCTCAGCGGGAACGCGACCGGCCGAGTTCGGGTTCGAGCGGTGAAGAGCCCTGAGGAGGTCACGGATGCCAAGCGTCCGAGGGTGAGTATCACCGCCCAGACGCTGTGGCGAATCCGGCTGAGACGCGGCGCGCCTCGCTACATGCTCGGCGCGGTATCGCTCGCCGGTGTGGTGGCGAGCGCGCGCTTCGCCCTCGACCCGCCGACACCCACGCTGCCGATGTCGGCGCTGCACGCGCCGGCGCCCCCGGACAGGGCGGCGGAAGGCTACGCGGCGCTGTTCGCGCGTCGATATCTGAGCTGGGACGCCGCCGAACCACGGGCAAGCGAGCAGGCTCTGGAGCCGTTTCTGGGCGCGGAAATGGAAGCCGGCGCGGGCGTTCAGCTGCCCGAGGCCGGGTCGCAGCGGGTGGACTGGGACGAAGTCGTCCAGGCACGCGAACCCGCGCGCGGCGAGCACGTCTACACCGTGGCCGCGCAGACGGACACAGGCGGCTTGATGTACCTGACGGTGGGTGTGACACGAACCCGTGACGGTCGCCTGGCCCTGTCGGGGTACCCGGCCTTCGTGGGCGCGCCCGCCGCGGTCCCAGCGTCCCACCCGCGACGGTTGCGCGAAGTCTCGGATCCAACGCTTGCGACGGTCGCGCGGCGCGCGCTGCGCAACTACCTCTCGGCCACTCCAGCCGACCTGGCGGCCGATCTCGCGAGTGGCGCGCGCGTCTCGTTTCCCGCACCCGCGCTGAGCCTCCAGACGGTGCAGCGGCTGGACTGGTCAGCCGACGGCAGCTCGGTGCTCGCGCTCGTGCAGGCCCGAGACCCACGCGGGACGCAGTACACGCTTGCCTACGAAGTGGAAGTCGAGCGAGCACAGGGCCGCTGGGAGGTCTCGGCGGTGCAGATGGACCCGGACGCATAGACGGCTGATAGCGCCGAGACAACCAACACCAGGAGCCCACATGAAAACCAACCTCTTGTACGGGTGGATCGCATCGATGGCCGCGTGCGCGTGCATAGCGCTCGCGCCGGTCTCCGCGGCTGCCGCGATCGGCGGAGCGTCCGCGAGAACGTCGAGCGCGGCGACAGGCGAACGGGGCGCGAGCTCGCTGGAATCCGCTGCCGCGAAGGCGGGGAGCACCGGGCGAGCGGTCGCGATGAGTCTGATCGGGCTGGCGTTCGCGGTGGCCGCGACGGTGCTGGCTTTCAGGCGGGACTTCAAGGAGGCGGCGGGCGTGTTCGCGGTGGGGATCGTCTCTGTACTGCTGGCGACGCCCGCGGGCGTTCACCTGCTGCAGGACACCGTCACGTCGCTGTTCGGCGCGCGTTGATGGAGATCCGCTCCTACCGTCGAGTCTTCGATCTCGAGCGCCGCGTGTACAGCGTGGATCGTCTGCGCTTGAACCCCGGCGGCGTGCCGCTCCGGGGAATCGTCTACTTCGTGGCGATCCTGGCGGTGGGAACGCTCGCCGCGCGTCTGCCGCTACTCGGCGGCCTCGTCGATGCGCTGCCGTGGTACCTGCGCGATCTCGCGCTGCCTGGCATGAGCGCGACGGTGCTCGGCGCGATCCGCATCGAGGGCAGGAGTTTCCACCTGGCGGCGCGTGCGCTCGCGCGTCACGCGTGTGGTCCGCGACGGCTCGCGCTTGGAGGGCGCAAGACGACGGTTGGACAATGTTGGCGCCCGCCGGAGATTGCGCTGCTGCCCGACGGCTCGGACGCGAGGATGCGTTGTTTGAGCTACACCGGCCCGGGCGCGGTTCTGGTCGCACGCGAGCACGAACTTGGAATGCGAGCGCGCCGGCGGCGCGGGAGCATCTCGACGCGAGCGTCGCGATCGACGCTGATGCTGCGCCAGCCGGATGGCGCGGCCGTATTGGATCGCCGCCGGGTGATCGCACTCGCGGCTGGAGCCCGGCTGTTGGTGCGCGCCACGACCGTCAGCGAGCGGTAGCGGGTGAGGCCCCCGATCGCGTTCGTACACGGCAACTGCGTATTCGCGACGGGACTCGACGACGCGTGGGCGGCCTTCTCACTCGAGACGTTCTCCTACGCATGGTCGAGCGAGGATGCCAAGCGGACGCGGATGCTCGCGCTGCTCGGCGCGCTGGAGGCCGTCGAGGCGGACGTTCAAGTACTGCGCGTCTACCGGCGTTGGTCGCTGGAGCGCTACCTGAGCGATGTGCGTCGAGAGGGCGCGGCGCCTTCGCAGGCGAGATCTCGAGGGCGCTATGTCGCCGAGCACGCCGCTCGTCTACGCGACGTCGGGACAGCGCAGCCCGTGGTCTTTCTGCTCGTGAGCTTGCGCGAGCCGGAGCGAGATGTCGCCTCCTACGTATCCAGAGCGGTCGCGCGGCATCCACGCGAATGGTGGGAGGAGATGCGACGAACGCTGTCGATGCGCGACCAGCGCATACTGCCCGTAGCGGAGCTCGAGCGCACGAGGGCGCGCGCTGACCAGATCCACGCGCGACTCGGGGATTTCCTGCCGGTGCATCCGGCGCGTGGCGTCGAGTTGCAGTGGCTCGTGCGCAGGGCTTTCTGTCGCGGCCTCGGAGAACCAATCGTCGACGGCCTGCACGAGCCGCGAGCGCTGCTGTTCGAGCGCAACGGCAAGGCCGCGCTGGCCCCGCTGGAGGGCGATGTGATGCGCTGGACGGACGGCTTCGTGGAGCACCGCGGGCGGGCGCTGAGGATCGAGTCGGAGCTCGGTACGAGCTGGCAGGCCCAGATGGTGCTGGGAGCGCTGCCCGAGCGCGTGCGGTTTCCGGGCGCTCGCGCGGAGCTGATGTTCGCCGCGCCCGAAAGCCTGCCGTTCCCGATCGACATCTCGCTGAACGCGCGCTTCCTGCCGAACGAGCTCGCGTTGAGGCTCGCGCGGAGAAAGATCCAGGACGCCGATCAGATCGTGCGTGCGGAGTCCGACGGCGAGCAGGGGGTATCCGACCTGGGCTACGAGCGCACGCAGGAGGCAAGGGATCTGCTCGCATATCTGCAGGCCTCGAGCAGACCGCCGCTGTTGCGCACGACGATCGCGATCGCGATCGGGGCCGCGGCCGAGCGGGAGCTGGAGGAGCGCGTGGAGACGTGCCGCCGCGCGTATGGCGAGATCCGGCTGCATCGCCCGGTCGGCGATCAGCTGCAGCTGTTCCTCCAGCACCTGCCGGCTCAGCGCACACGCGTGGCCGGCTACGACGACACGCTGACGAGCGAGCAGGTCGCGGCGATGATGCCCCACGCAACGCACGCGGTCGGTTCGGGGCGCGGCTTCTACCTCGGGCACACGCTCTCGGGGTCGAGACAGCCGGTGACGTTCAACCTCAGAGAGGGGTCGGACAGCGACCGCAACGCGACGATCCTCAGCGTCGGCGCGCTCGGCTCCGGCAAGACCACGCTCGCGCAGAAGCTCAAGTACGAGGGCTTCCTGCAGGGAGCGAGGGTGATCGACTGCGACCCGAAGGGCGATCACCGCTTCCACCTGCTCGAGGACGTCGCGCCGTACGCGGAGTGCGTGACGCTGCGCCCCGACCCCGCGCTGCGCGGAATGCTCGACCCGCTGCGAGTCGCCCCCGAGCACCTGCGCCAGGACGCCGCCGTGTCGTTTCTACGCGATCTGCTCCCGGGGCGGGCCGAGCCGGCGTGGGAGACGGCGGTGGTCGGCGCCGTCGATCGCGTGATCACGCGATCGACCGAGCCCACGTGCCTGGAGGTGGTGAGGGCGCTGAAGGACGGCGATGACACCGACGCGCAGGTGGCAAAGACGCTCGAGGTGTACGCCCGCTCGGGGCTCACGCAGCTCGGGTTCGCGGACCCCAGCGTCAAGCTCGCGCCGATCGGTCAACACCAGGTCACCTACCTCCCGATTCGCGACCTGCCCTCACCGCAGCCAGGCATGCGCCGCTCGGAGTACTCACAGGCCGAGCGGGTGGGGGAGCAGATCGTGCGCCTGATCGCGATGTTCGCGATGCACCTGATGGGCAGCGAGCGCGACCGCCTGAAGCTGTTCTCCTTCGACGAGGGCTGGCGTCTGCTCGGCGATCCGGTTGGCCGCATGCTGCTGAGCTCGCTGCAACGGATGGGACGCTCGGAGCTCGCGGTGCCGATCATCAGCACCCAGCTCGTGACGGACGGCCTGGCCGCAGAGCGCGAGTCGCTCGAGAATCTCATCGGCGCGACGTTCGTGTTCGGGATGCGATCGGAGGCCGAGGCGGCGCGAGCGCTCGCCCTGCTGGGGCTCGATTCAGACGACAGGCGGATGCGCCAGACCGTGCTCGATCTCGAAGCCGGACGCTGCTTGTTCCGCGACCACAACGGACGGATCGAGGCGATCCAGGTCGATGTGGTGATTCCGTCGCTGCTGCGCGCGTTCTCGACCACCCCGCAAGCCGAGTGACGGCGCGCCTCGGCATGCCGTCGATGCGTTTGGTGACGTGCGCGGCGACGTGCGCGCTCGTGTTCGCGGTCGCGACCACCGTGGTTGCGCCCGCGGTCGCCGACGCGGTCGAACGCGCGAGGACAACAGACGCCGCGAGCACCACCGCGCATCACACCGCGCCAGCGTCGAGGGCGCCGAGTCGCCCTCCGCTCACGCCAGCGGCGGACGGGACGGAGGGCAGCGGCGCTGGCGAGGAAATCGGGGTGACTCCGCAAGGGGAAGCGGATCCGCTGGTGAGCAACGGTCTTGGCAGTCCCAGCTGCAAGGGCGCACTGGCGATCGAATTGTCGTCGCGTGACAGAAGCCACTGCGAAACATCGGGCTTCGTGGCGGCGCCGGCGCCGACCGGCAACTACGGCATCGACGTTCACATCGACACGGGCCTGATCGGATTCAACTCCAGCGGCCTGCTCAGCGCTGTGCAGGACGTGTTCGTGACACCGCTGTGGATGGCGCTGGTGTGGTCGGTGCACGCGCTCGTCGTGATGCTCGAGTGGGGCTTCACCGTCGACCTACTCGACGGCGCCGCCACGGGCAAGCTGGCGCGCGGCCTGCGCCAGGCACAGGTGGCGCTGACAGATCCGTGGCTGGCGCTGGCGCTCGCCGTGGCCTCGGTGCTCGCGCTCTACCACGGGCTGATCCGCCGACGAGTGGCGGCGACGGTTGGAGAGGCGCTGTTGATGGTCGCGATGATGGCGGGCGGACTGTGGGTGATCGCCGACCCGACGGGCACGGTCGGCGCGCTGGGACAGTGGGCTAACCAGGCCGCGTTGGGCACGCTCGCGGTCGCCGCCCGCGGCACTCCATCCGCGCCGGGTCACGCGCTCGGGGAGAGCCTCGACGCCGTCTTCGTGGCCGCGATCGAAGCGCCTTGGTGCTACCTGGAGTTCGGCGACGTCGAGTGGTGCAGGGACCCCGCTCGACTGGACTCCGAGCTGCGCAGGGCGGGCCATGCGATCCTCGCCAAGGAGGCCGTCCAGGCTGGCTGCGAGGCGGATCAGTGCAGGACCGGTGGGTCGGCGCTCGCGCTCGAACACAGCGCTGAGCTGCTGCGCGAGTCGCGCAGCAACGGCGCGATCTTCCTGGCGCTGCCCGCGAACGGAGCGGCGCGCAACTCGATCAACGAGCAGGGGTCGCTGCTGCGGACGATCTGTCGCAGCAGCGAAGCCACGCACTGCCAGG
>DASUPL010000133.1:0-9802 GCA_036281155.1 Solirubrobacteraceae bacterium
CATCGGGCCGCAGGGGCAGCAGGGGATGGTCGTCTCGCGCGTGTCGTTCTCGCCGCTGCTCGCGAGCCAGCTGCTGGACCTGCTGGGCGAACAGTGGCAGGCGTACACCGAGGAGTCGGGCATCCCGCCGGAAGGCGAGCGCGATGCCTGAATACGAGCCGTTCAAGGGCCGCGAGAAAAAGCTCGAGCCGACCGAGGCTGCGCTGAAGGGGCCGAACGTGATCAGCACGCTCGACAGCGAGCCGCACCCCGATGCGGTCAAGGCGCAGGACGCGGCGATCCGCAGGCACCTGAAGGGCCAACGTCCCGCGCAGGACCCGCCAAGCGCCGCCTGAGAAACCGGCCCGCCCTCGGAGGCGCCGCCAGCCAAGCCGCTGAGCGCCGCTCGCCGTCAGCCCTCGAACGGCAGCGCGAGCACCTCCGCGCTGACGCCGTCATCCCCCACGGCGATCGTGCTCCCGGGCTCCGCCTCGCGCCGTACGAGCGCGAGCGCGATCGGGCCGAGCCGCGGTGAGACGGTGACGCTGCCGAGACGGCCGACGACCCGCTCGCCGAGTAGTAGCTCATCGCCCGTGGCGGCGGGCGCCGACAAGCGCAGCCCGCGCAGGTGGCGGTTGGGCTTGCCCTTGTAGAACAGGCGCGCGACGGTCTCCTGGCCGACGTAGCAGCCCTTGGTGAAGCTGACCGCGCGCTCGTTGAGCCCCGCCTCCTGGGGAATGACGGTGTCGTCGAGGTCGATCCCGTAGCGCGGGCGTCCGCGTTCGATGCGCACGCACTCCGCCGCGGGCTCTCCGACCGGCACGGCTCCACGCTCGCGTAGTGTCGACGCGAGCCGCTCGGTGTCGGCGGCCTCGCAGAGGAGATCGACGCCCACGTCGGTACGCACGGCGAGCGCGGCGACGCCACCCGCCTCGACCTCGACGTTCGCGTGCTCTACCTCGCCCAGCTCGCTGGCGCCGCCGAGCGCCGTGGCGCCGCCCAGCGTCGTCGCGCCCGCGATGACGGCCCCCGCTTCCGGCCCGATCAGCGACAGCAGCCCGCGCTGGAGCGTGCGTTTGTGCAGCTCGACGTCGTAGCCGACCTTGAAGCGGCGGATCATGTCGAACAGCGCCTGCAGCGCGGAGCGCTCGGTGTCGAGCAGCAGCTCGGCGGGGCTCCGCGCCCCTGGTCCGCCGACGGCGAGGACGCGCAGGTCGCCGAGCATCTTGCCCTTGTGCGTGAGGAACGCCGCGTAGCGGCCGTCGCCCGGCGCGAGCGTGGCGAGCTCGTTGGTGACCTGACCGTTGAGAAACTCCACCGCGCCGGCGCCGCTCAACGCGAGCTTGCCGCGCTCGGAGCGGTCGAAGAGGCCGCAACCCTCGACGAGCGCGCGGTGCTCGGCGGCGGCGGCGTGTGTGTCGGTGCTTGCCACTGGTTCGAGAATAGCCCGCGGTAGGCTTCCTCGGATGGCATTCGCGGACACGTTCAAGCGCACGGTCGACTCGCTGCCGGAGGACTGGACGGATCTGGAGCTCGACCTGCGGATCGCTGACGAGTCGCGCTACGTCGAAGCGGCGTTGCACCTGACGACGTGCAACGCGCGGCCGTACTCCCACCACGACTGGCACTGGCGGCTGCTCGTGGCGCACCACTTCGGCCACGCGGCGGCGGCGCAGACGGTGCACGGCGCGCTGAGGCAGCTGGACGACGCGGGCATCGAGGGCGAGATGGTGGTGCGCGAGACGCGCAGCGGGCGCGTGGAGGTGACGCAGATGTGGGGTCGTCCGCAGTCCGCGCGCGAGGAGTTTCGCCGCCTGCGGGCGCAGTAGCCGTGGCCCAGGTCGTGCTGCTCACGGCCGACCTGTTGTTCGGCTCGCAGGTGCAGGGCGCGCTCGTCGCGGCGGGGCACGAGGTGCGGACGGTCGCGAACGAGACGCGCCTGCGCGAGCGGCTGGCCGATGAGACGCAGCCGAGCGCGGAGGTGCTCGTGGTGGATCTCACCGACGCGGACCTCGCCGGTGCGGGCATCGTCGAATCGCTCGCGGGCAGGGGCGGCCTTGGCGCGACGCGCACGCTGGGCTTCTACTCGCATGTGGACGTGGCCGCGCGCGAGGGCGCGGAGCGGGCGGGCTTCGACCTCGTGGTGCCGCGCTCGCGCATGGCCCGCGAGGGGGCTGAGCTCGTCGCGCGCCTGGCGTCAGGCTGAGGTCTCAGGCGTTCAGCTGGAGATCGTGGCGGCTCCGCCGCCGAAGTCCATCCCCTCCGCGACGACGATGGGGTCGAGCGGCACGAGCGCGCCGTTGGCGACCCGGGTGACGCCCTCCATCCGATGTCCTGAGCGCCGGTAGAGCGCGGCGCGGATGACCATGCCGTGGCAGACGACGAGCGCGGGCAGCTCGCCGTGGCGTTCGATCTCCTCGAGCGCCGCGCACACGCGCTCCTCCTGCGCGGCGAACGACTCGCCGCCGGGGAAAGCGAACGCGGGGTCACAGGCGACGAACGCGTCGAAGCGCTCCTGCGCCTGCGCGCGCACCTCCTGGAAGCTGCAGTCGGTCCAGTCGCCCGCGTCGGTCTCCATCAGCCGCGCGTCCTCGCGCGGCTCGAGGCCGATCCGCGCGGCGACGATGTCGGCGGTTTCGCGCGCGCGCAGCAGCGGGCTGCACCACAGCGCGTGGAAGTGATGCGCGGCGGCGCGCTCGGCCAGCTCGTGCGCCTGCGCGCGGCCGGTGTCGTCGAGCGGCACGGCCTGCTGGCCCTGGAAGCGGCCTTCGAGGTTGTAGGCGGTCTGACCGTGGCGGGCGAGGTAGATGGAGGCGGCTGCCGGCACGGTGGACGGAGGATATGCGAGCCCGCGCTCGGCCCGCGGCGCTGAACCGACCGATGTCCGACCTAAGATCGATGCCGCGAAATTCTGATCTCCTTGGGAAGGGGGCAACGATGGAAGACCGTCGACAGTCCGCCTATATAGCGGAGCTGGTGGGCACATTTCTGCTGGTGTTGTTCATCGCGCTGATCGTGAGCGTCTACGCGCGCAATGGCAGCCCTGATTTCGCGGTGGTCGGGTTGCTGCACGCGTTCGTGCTGATGATGTTGATCCAGACGCTCGGCGCGGTCTCGGGCGCGCACTTCAACCCGGCGGTGACGCTGGCGCTGTTGTGCGTGAGGAAGATCAAGCCGAACCAGGCGGCGATCTACGTCGTCATGCAGGTGATCGGCGCGATCGCTGGAGCTGCGCTGTGCAGGTTGATCCTGGATGAACTGGGGCAGACGCCGAACCTTGGCAACGTGGCGGTGGGCCCGCTGCTCGCGGGCAAGACGCTGCTGGGTCTACTGGCTGAGCTGACGGGCACGTTCGTGCTCGTGTGGGCGATCATGGGCGTGGCGGTGAACCCGCGCGGCACCGCCGATTGGGCTGGCTTCGTGATCGGCGCGACGCTTGGCTTCGCGGTGATGGCGTTCGGTCCGCTGACGGGCGCTGGGCTGAACCCGGCGCGTGCGCTCGGTCCGGCGATCGTCGCGGGCGAATTCGTCGACGGCTTCGGCAAGTTCCTGCTCGTGTACGTCGTGGGACCGGCGATCGGCGGAGTGCTGGCGGCGATTGGGTACAAGATGCTGGTGCTGGACCCGGTGGGTAAGCCGGGAGCGCGCCCGGTGGACGAGCTGCCGTAGGTGGCTTCGCGTAGTTCCGGGGTGGAGTGCGGCCCCGGAACTACACTCCACCCAATGCGCCGCAGGGTCACGTTCAGCCGCAACCTGACGCTGTCGCTGTCGCGGACATGCCAGTGCTACTGCAAGTACTGCGCGTTCGCGACGCACACCGCGCACCTGTACGCGCCGGATGAGGTGATCGAGATCCTCGACGGCGCGAGCAAGCGCCAGGTGAAGGAGCTGCTGGTGCTGACGGGCGAGCGCCCCGAGGTGAACCCGCAGGTCGCCAAAAAACTGGCGGAGTACGGCCACGATGACTTCACCTCCTACGTGGTGTGGGTGTGCGAGCGGGCGCTGGAGCGGGGCCTGTTGCCGCACACGAACCTGGGGGTGCTCTCGCGTGGGGACCTGGCGCGCCTGCGCGAGGTGACGGCGTCGCAGGGGCTGATGCTGGAGTCGGCCTCGGAGCGGCTGATGGAGACGGTCCACGCGGGCTCGCCGACGAAGCACCCGGCGCGGCGCCTGGAGACGATCGCGGCGGCGGGGGAGCTGAGGATCCCGTTCACGAGCGGCATCCTGGTGGGCATCGGCGAGAGCGAGCAGGAGCGCGTCGAAGCGCTCGAAGCGATCGCGGAGCTGCACGCGCGCCACGGCCACATCCAGGAGGTGATCCTGCAGAACTTCGTGCCCCACGAGCGCTACTACGGCCAGGAGCCGGCGCGGATCGCGGACGCGGCGGCGCGCGAGTACTGGCGCACGGGCGTGGCCGACCACCGTCCCGATCTGCCGCTGCCGCAGTGGGCGTGCCCGGTGGAGATCGACGACATGAAGCGCCTGATCGCGGAGACCAGGAGGCTGATGCCGGACGTTGGCATCCAGATCCCGCCGAACCTGGCGGACTGGTGGGGGGAGCTGGTGGCGGCGGGCGCGACGGACCTGGGCGGCCTGAGCGCGAACGGCGACCACATCTCCCCAGAGCACCCGTTCCCATCGCCGCACCAGGTGCGCAAGCAGCTGCAGGCGGACGGCGTGGCGCTGACGGAGCGGCTGTGCGTGTACCCGCGGTACATCGATCCCGAGTGGATCCCAGCGGCGGTGATGGACACGATCAAGGTGAAGTACTGGAGCTTCATCCCGCGGCGGGGATCTGGTCGCACGGACCCCCCTGCGCCGATCCGTCCCGACCTGGTGGCGGGCGCGATCGAGAAGGGCCGCGACGGGGAGCCGCTGAGCGCGGATGAGCTGACGGCGCTGTTCGCGGAGACGCGCGTGGAGGCGATCGAGGAGATCCGCGAGGCGGCGGACGACCTGCGCGCGGAGCTGGCGGGGGAGACCGTGACGTTCGTGGTGAACCGCAACATCAACGTGTCGAACGTGTGCACGGTGGGCTGCGCGTTCTGCGGCTTCGGGCAGGGCAAGCGCTCGCCGGACGCGTACGAGCACGACGAGCGCGAGTTCGTGTCGCGGATCCACGCGGCGATCGAGTACGGCGCGAGCGAGCTGTGCATCCAGTCGGGCATCCACCCGGACTGGCGGCTGGAGGACTACCTCGGCTGGCTGCGCGTGGCGAAGACGACGGCGCGCGAGGCGGGCGTGGATCTGCACCTGCACGCGTACAGCCCGATGGAGATCGCGCACATGTGCGACATCTCCCAGATGCCGCCGTCGGAGGTGTTCGCGCGACTGCGCGACGCTGGTCTCGGCTCGACGCCGGGGACGGCGGCGGAGGTGCTGCACGACGGCGTGCGCGAGCGGATCTCGCCGAACAAGCTGCCGGTGGCGCGCTGGGTGGAGATCGTCGAGGCGTCGCACAACGCGGGGCTGCGCTCGACCTCGACGGTGATGTTCGGCCACATCGAGGAGCCGTGGGAGCTGGCGGAGCACATGCGCGTGGTGCGCGAGCTGCAGGAACGGACGGGCGGGATCACGGAGTTCGTGCCGCTGTCGTTCATCCCGTTCCAGACGCTGTTGGGGCGCACGCACGGGGTGCAGGAGATCTCGCGGGAGGAGAACCTGAAGCACACGGCGGTGTTCCGCCTGGCGCTGGGGCGCACGATCGCGAGCCTGCAGGCGAGCTGGGTGAAGATGGGGCTGGAGGCGGCGACGGAGTCGCTGCGCTGGGGCGTGAACGACCTGGGGGGGACGCTGATGGAGGAGTCGATCAGCCGCCTTGCGGGCAGCTACCACGGCACGAAGCTCGACCCGGACCAGCTCGTGGCGGCGGCGCACGAGGCGGGCCGCCCGGCGGCGGAGCGCACGACGCTGTACGAGCTTCGCCGTAGCTACCCGTTGATCTCGCCGCCGACGCCGGACGCGGTGCCGGTCGCGGCGTAGGCCCTGGGGTGGGCCGCTGAGCGGCGGAGCCTAGCCAGGCAGGCTCTGCACGGCGGCGGCGATTGCGTCGGGGTGCGTGTAGGGCGGCATGTGCCCGCCGCTGACCATGACGAGTCGCGCGTAGGGCAGGGTGGCGGCGAGGCGGCGGCCGTGGACGGGCTTGACGAGCTCGTCGTGGTCGCCCTGGATGACGACGGCGGGCACCGCGAGCGCGGCGAGCTTGGCATCGATGCGCTTGATGACGCCGTTGGCGGCGAGCTGCTCGCCGGCGAGCGCCTGGAGGTCGCCGTGCGTCGTGTTGACGGCGAGCACGCGGTTGTGGTGGGCGGCGGCGACGGGCTGGGGCCGGAAGGCTTCGTCATCGACGCGGTTGATCAAGACGGTGAGCAGGAGCTGGCTGAACGTGGCGTTGGCGATCTGTCTGACGACGGGCGCTTGGAGGGCCTGGGCAAGGTGCGCCTGCACCTGATCGAACGTGCTGAGGTGCTCACCGGCGGCTGCGGCGTCGACGAGCACGAGCCCCTGCACCTCGCTGGGGTGGCGCTCGGCGAAGCCGAGCGAGACGGTGCCGCCGTAGGAGTGCCCGACGAGGATGGCGCGCGCGATGTGCAGTCGCTGCAGCAGTTCGTGGATCGTCTGGATCTGCGTGTCGAAGGGCACGTAGCCGCCGCTTGAGTAGCCGAAGCCGGGCCGGTCGATGGCGATGGTGCGATGGCCGGCGAGCATCGGCGTGACCTCTTCGAAGTCCTCGGCGGTGCCGGGCAGGCCGTGGATGAGCAGCACGGGCGTGCCGGCGCCGGGGCGTTCGAGGTAGCGGACGCGCAGCTTGCCGATCTGCATGAACGAGCCGGTGCGCTTCGGCTCGGCGGGCAGCCTGCCGTAGGTCCAGTTGAGCGCGACGACGACGAGGAGGAGTAGGACGAGCAGCCTGCGGGGTCGAAGCAGCCCAAGCATGGGGGCAGCCTATCCGAGTGCCGGGTCGGGGGATCGGCGCGAGCGCGCGATGGCGCCGGACGCGACGGCGCGCGGCGTCTAGCGGAACATGTCCTCGTCGAGCGGGCGCAGCAGCGCGAGCGCTCCGGGGCCGTCCTCGGTGGTGATGAACCGCTGCAACCCGTCGAGCACGACGACGGGTTCGCGGGAGTCCTTGGCGCGCGCGAGGTCGGCGCTGGCGGCGGCCGCGTCGGCGATGGCGAGCCACGTGGCGCGCAGCTGCAGGCCGCTGGCGTCGGTGCGCCCACGCCAGTCGTCCAGCGGCGCGAGGCCGGCGAGGCCGATGGCGACGTCGACCTGCCCGTGGCGCCAGGCGCGGCCGAAGCTGTCGGTGATGAGCACGGCGGGCGGCGGGGCGCCGGTGAGCTCGCGCAGGCGCGCGCGGATGCGCCGCGCGGATGCGTCGGGGTCGCGCGGCAGCAGGATCAGCGTGTCGACGCGGCCGTCGGCGGAGGCGTTGGACGCGTCGACGCCGGCGTTGGCGCAGACGAAGCCGTGGCGGGTGCGGCAGACGAGCACGCCGCGCTCGGCGCGCAGCACCTCGGCGGACTCGTCGAGCACGACCTGCACCGCGCGCGGGTCCTTGCCCTGCTCGGCGCCGAGCTCGAGCGCGCGCTCGCTCGGGGCGATGCCGTCGAGCGTGACGAGTGCGCCCTCGGCCTTGGAGACGACCGTGTGCGCGATGACGAGTACCTGGCCGGCGTGCGGCTCCTCCTCGCCGCGCGCGGCGAGGATCAGGGCGGCGAGGTCGTCGCCGGCGCGCACCTCGGGGATGCCTGCGAGGCCACGTGCGTGGAGGCTCGACATCGAGCGCGCTGTGTCAGGCGGTGGTTGAGATTGTTATGAGATCCGTGCGTTCGGGCTGGCCGAGTACGGCGCGCGTGCGCGAGGCCCGCTCGCTGTGCCCGCTCAGTCGGTCTCGCAGCGCGGCGAGGTCTGCGCCGGTGTCGACGTCGAGCAGCAGCGAGGAGAGCCGCTCGACGCGGGGGGCGATGCCGGCGTCGAGCGCGAGCTGGCTGTGGCGTGCGCAGCTGTCGGGGCCGAAGCTCGGCGCGATCGCGTCGGGCGGTGAGAGCAGCAGCCCGTTGGTGCCCGCGCCGTGGCGGTCGGGGACGATCGTGACGGCGGGTGCGCGCGCACCCAGCAGCGCATCCAGCTCGGCGGGGTCGAGCGCGGGGCAGTCGCCGGGGACGCAGAGCACGCGCTGGAAGCCCTCGGCGAGCGCGCGCTCGATGCCGAGGCTGGCGGCGGCGGACTGTCCGGCCTCGGCGTGGTCCTGGACGATGAGCGCCCCCAGCTCGGCGGCGGACAGCGCGACGGACTCCTCGCGGGTGACGACGATGGTGCGCTCGATCGACTCGGCTTGCGCGAGCGCGAGCAGCACGTCGGCGACCATCGCGCGCGCCAGCTCGAGGCGCAGCGGGTCGGCGACGCTCGCGCCGAGGCGCTGCTTGGCGTGGGCGAAGCTCTTGACGGGGAGAACCGCGGCGGTCCGCATCGCAAGAGCGTATCCAGCCGGCGAGCCTCGCCCGTCGGCTCGCGCGCGTCGGCTCGCGCCATCGGCTAGCGCGCGCCGCGCCTACCGGCTCACGCGCGGCGTGGCCGATCGGCTCACCACCGCAGCAGCATCAGGCCGATCGTCACCCCTGGGCCGATGGTGACCGCCAGCCCGAGCTCGCCCGGCTGTGGCTGGCGCTGCTCGATGGTGCTGCGCAGGACGTAGAAGATCGACGGTGTGCCGATATTTCCGTGCTCGGCGAGCGACTGCCAGCTGGTGGCGGCGTCCTCGTCGGACAGCGCGAGGGCGTCCTGGATACCTTCGATGATGCGTCTGCCGCCTGGATGCAGGATCCAGTGGTCGATCGCGGCGTGATCGAGATGGCGGTGGCGCAGGAACTCCTCGACGAGCGTTCCGAGGCCGGCGGCCGCGAGGTCGGGCAGCTCGCGCGCGAGCTGCAGGTAGCTGTCCTCGGGCGCCAGCGCGAGGCTGACGGCGTCGAGCGTGCCGGGCAGCTGGTGGACCTGGCTCGCGAGGATCGTGGGCCCGTCGGCGGCCGCATCGCCGCAGAGCAGCGCGGCGGCGCAGCCGTCGCCGAAGATCGCGGAGCCGACGGTCTTGGCTTTGGTGTCGTCTGGCCCGGCGGGCGTCAGCAGCGAGCTCATGCTCTCGGCCGCGACCACGAGCGCGTGCTTGTGCGGGTGGTGGTGCAGCGACTGCGCGGCCAGTCGCATCAGGGGCACGGCGCTGGCGCAGCCCACGCCGACGATGTGGTACTTGTCGGTCGTGGGGTCCATGCGGTAGTGCTCGATGAGCCGATGGGCGAGCGTGGGGCCGCCGAGCGAGTACAGGCTCGCGCTCACGACCGTACCGATCTCAGCGGAGTCGACTTCGAGCGCGTCGGTGGCTTCGACGGCACGCAGCATCAGCTCTTGCTCGACCTCCGCGGCGCGACCCTGCAGCGTGCGCGCGAGGAAGTCGCTGGAGAGGTTGAGATGGCGGCGCTCGACACCGCAGCGGGCGAAGATGCCCTCGGCGAACTCGTCGCCCGCCAAGCCGAGCCGCTGGAGCACCTCCGCCTGCGAGAAGACGGTAGAGGAGTCGGCGACGGCCAGGCCGGCGATGCGTGGACCGCTCTGCACGTCGAACTGTCCCCAGGCGTGCTCGCGTGAGTGGGGGGGCGAGCGTAGATCTGTATGCGTCACGTGGAAAAACTATAGGTTCGAACGCTGACGGAGCGCTGGTGCTCAGCTGGCGAGCGCTTGCGCGAAGGACAGCGTCTGCTCGGCTACGCGGGCGCGCGCGGCGGCGTCGTCCATGCGGGTGTCGGTTTGTAACGTCGGCAGGGTG
>DASUPL010000134.1:0-5847 GCA_036281155.1 Solirubrobacteraceae bacterium
ATGCCCTCCGAAGACCTGCGGATCCCCGTTGCGCTGCGTGATCGGGCGCAGCAGATCATTGACGTGACCGAGCCCGCCTGCCGGGAGCTTCTTGACGACGAGTACGGCTTGCTCGTCAGGCGGCTGGTGGCGCGGTTGGCGCGCAAGCGGCCCTCGCCGATCGTGCGCGGGGACGCGAGGATCTGGGCAGCCGGCGCGATCTACGCCGTCGGCCAGGTCAACTTCCTGTTCGACCGCTCCCAGCAGCCGCACCTCCGTGCCGACCAGCTCGCCGACCTGCTCGATGTCGTCAAGACGGCGATGGCCAACAAGGCGGCGCTCATCAACAAGACGCTCGGCATCGGCGTCTTCGAGCGGGACCTGACGCGGACCGCGATGCTCGAGCAGCATCCGCTCGCCTGGATCGTTGAAGTCAACGGCCTTCTCGTCGACGCCAGGGCGCTTCCTGTTGAGCTGCAAGACGAGGTGCGCCGCCGCGGGCTGATCCCAGACCTAGACGCGCGTCGGGCAGCGTGACTGGAAGTGCGCAGCTGCGCGAGCTGGACGCGCTTATCGAGAATCTCATCGTCGACGCCTATGGCGACGAAGAGCAACTGTCGGGCTTCCTCGTTGGTGCCGAGGAAGCGCTGCGGCACGGAGAGTCCGCGCAGATCGTGGGCGTCGACGTCAGCGTCATCGGCGTTGACGCAGGACCTGATGCGCGGACGGGTCTGATCGCGCGCGTCCGTCGCGACGGTGCTATCCACGAGGTCGCGCTGGCCGACCTCCGCTTCGCGGCCGGCAGCGTGCTGGGCCTCGTGGTCGCAGCCTACCGGCGCTGGCAGGGGCGCAACCCGTAACGGCCGTCGCGGGCGGTTCCCCGGATGCGCCCACGGCACGTCGTTTCGTTGCGCGGCGAGTGGGCGGCGCCCAACGTTCTGACGAGTTATGCGAGCTTATGGTGTTTCCGTCATAACTGCATATAAGCTGTCAGAGAATGGACCCGATCACGAACCCTTACACGCCAAACGCTGGCTCTCGTCCAGCCGCTCTCGCGGGTCGCGACGCGCAACTCGAGCAGTTCCGCGTCCTGATCGGCCGCCTCAAGGAGGGCGCCACGGATCAGAGCATGATCATCCGCGGCCTGCGTGGTGTGGGCAAGACGGTGCTGCTCAACGCGTTCGAGGATCGCGCCGAGGCCGAGGGGTTCCTGACCTACTACCACGAGCTAACGCCCGAGTCCGGCCTGCTGCACGAAATCGCGCGCGACACTCAAGTCGCGCTCACGCGGCTCGACCTCGGGAAACGCGTCACCGCCGGCATCCGAGACGCGCTCGCACACCTGTCGACGATCAAGGTGTCCGGCCCGGAAGGGATCGCGATCTCGCTGGACCTCAAGCGCGCCGACGAGGCGGCGCTCACGCGCGAACTATCGGACCTCTTCGTCGCATTGGGCGATGCCGCACGCAGCAAATCCCGCGGCGTCTGCTTTCTCATCGACGAGGTGCAGTTCGCTGATGAGGTCGAGGTCCGCGCCGTGATCAGTGCGCTGCACCGCGCGACCCAACGCTCTCTGCCGATCACGATGGCCGCCGCTGGGCTGCCGCAGATTCCCCGTCTGACGGGTGAGGCACGCAGCTACGCCGAGCGGCTCTTCGATTTTCCGGTCATCGCGAACCTCGATGCGGACGCGGCGACCGCCGCACTCGTCGGCCCTGCACACGCAAGGAACGTTGAGTACGACTGCGACGCTCTCGGTGCGGCGCTCGCGTGGACAGGTGGATATCCGTTCTACCTCCAGCAACTCGGCAAGCACGCCTGGAATCTCGCCCAGCGGTCGCCGATCAACGCCGACGTGATAGCCGCCGCGATCCCCTCAGCGCAGACTGCGCTTGACAGCTCGATCTACCAGGTGCGCGTGCAACGCGCGACGGAGGCCGAGCGTCAATACATGCGCGCGATGGCCGAGTTGGGCGCTGGGCCTTACCGCTCCGGGAACGTCGCTCGCAAGGCGGGCAAGTCGACGACGGCGCTGTCGCAGATTCGCCAGCGGCTGCTCGACAAAGGGCTCATCTACGCCACCGAGGACTACGGCCACGTGGACTTCACGATCCCGCGCTTCGACGAGTTCATGCGCCGGTACATGCCCTACCGGGCTCCCAGACGCAGGCGCGGCACCTGAGACGACGGCAATCGTCACGGACGCCTCGACCCCGCTCGAGGCGGCGATCGCGGTCCTGGAAACGACCCGGTCCGAGCGGGTCTCTGTACCGTGTGCGGATCCATGGGCGATCTCGGCGACGAGACCAGCGCCGCCCCGTCCGCTCGCGTCGGCGGCCATACCTCGAAGGCGGAACGCCGCGCCGCGCGGCAAGCCGTCGGCACGTACCACGAGGAGGAGCTCGGCAAGCTTCTGGAGCGGGTGAGGGACGGGTTTGCCCGGTACGACGCTGGCGAGGTCGACGCGTTCGACCTCGACGAGCTCATCCACCAGTACAAGCGATCAGCGCAGAAGCTCTGGAGCTTCTGTACCGGATCCGCCGAGCGGGTCGCCGGGGTGCTCGTCTGGATGCGCGAACAGGGCGAGGAGACTGACTGGTGGACGGCCGGTGAACCGCGTCGGCGCTCGTGACCCTCCCGTCCAAGCGGAGATCGGGCCAAAGACGCGACTCTTTGGCCCGATCCAGGGGAAATGGACGGAAACTGGTCCGAGAATCGGGGCCACCGACCCCATCGCTTGACGCAGAAATACCCTGCAGAAAAGGCGAAATCGGCGCGAGCGTCGGCCTGCATCGCACCCAGGAGGTCGGGGGTTCGAGTCCCCCTAGCCCACTCCGAGGGTCCCTGTCACCGCGGGGGTTCTCGTGGCTCAGCCGCTGGTCGATGGTTCCGTGGGATCGTGCTCTTCGAGTGGCAGTTCGGCAACCGGCTCGCGGTAGATCCCCGCGTCGATCTCGGCGATCACGCGCGTGCGCTCAGCCCTCCGGTGGAGTCGGGACAAGCCCCGTGGTCGGGTGGTCCATGAGCCTGGCGCCCCGCTCGCCCCAGCGGCGCACCGGCAGACGGCGGCAGCGGTCGCCGCGCTGATGGCGAACGTCCGCCGCCGCGCGCGACTCCCGCGCTCGCGCGTGCCCTTCCTGTTTCACCGGCGGACAGAGCGACGTCGCCTTTAACCCCCAGTCAGCGCGCGGTCAGATGCTGGCGGTGGCGTCCTCCTGGGCGGGGTGAGCGGGGCGCCGCACGATCAACACCGAGCAGTCCGCATGGTGCATGACGCGCTCGCTGACGCTCCCAAGCGCCGCAAGCCCGGTCCGCCCGCGACTGCCGATCACGATCAGCGACGCCCCCGCGTCGTTCGCGACCTCGACGATGCGTCTGTGCGGCGCGCCCTGCTCGATCCTCATCACGGGCTCCAGTCCGCTGGTCTCCATCAGCGCCACGGCCTCCTCGGCGACGGCTCGACCTCGCGTCTCGCCGACGTGCAGCGTCACGACCGTCGAGCCGTGTCGTGCCGCGAGCCTGCCCGCCACGTATGCGGCATCCAGCGATTCCGGCGAGCCGTCATTCGCGTGCAGGATCAACCTCGGGAACCGGTCGACCATCGACTCGCGAGCGATCAGCACCGAGCAAGGCGCATGGTGCGCCATCGCCGATGCGACGCTCCCGAACAGCACGCCCGCGGGGCGTGACGTGCCGTGCGACCCGACCGCGACGAGGTCTGCCTCCAGGTTCGCGATCCCGCCAAGAAGCGCCGCGACGTCGCGGCCCCTCATCAGGATTGGCGTCACCGAAGGCAATGCGTCCTGCGCCTGTCGCAGCGCCCCACGCGCCTCCTCGCGAAGCTGATTCATCACGTCGAGCGCGCCCATGCCCGCGACCATCCCGATCGCCGGATCCCAGGCCGACAGCGCCCAGTACTTCGCATCCGCCTCGGCGACCGCGACGGCCTGTCGCACGGCCACGATGCTCTGCCCAGATGCGTCGACCCCGCAAAGCACGCTGCGGAACCTCGCCGGCTCTTTCGGGCTCACCTCGTGAGGCTCATCGACGTCCGACACTGACGCGAGCCTACTGCGAGTCGGTTCCGCGCCCCGCGCTGATCGGGTCTTCCCTGCGGCGTCAGCCAGACGCCCGTGGAACCGATCTCCGAGCTCTCGGCGAAACTCAGACGTCGCTGCGGTCGTTACGCACCGTGGCCGCTGCCAGGAACGCGAGAGCCCACGCCGCGTAGAGGGCAGCACCCAGCGCGGGGGTGACGAGGTGGGCGGTAGGGAGCCCCGCGAGCGCGTCGCTGGCCTTGCCCGGGAGGTAGCGACCGATCGACGGGGCCGCCGAGAACACCACCGCGTCGACGGCGAACGCGTAGGCAGCAACTGCGACGACTGCACCGACTTGGTTGCGGATGAGCGCGCCGATCGCCACGCCCAACATCGCGCCCAATGCGCTCGCACCGAGCGGCCCGAGCAGAAGCGCCAGTGTGTGCGGACCCGTGAGTGCAGGGTCGACGTTGCGCGCGGCGAGAATGGAAAGACCGGCTCCGAACGACACCGCACCGCAGACGAGCCCGAATACAGAGCCGGCAAGCGCACTGACGGCGAGCTTTGCTGCCAGCACACGGCGGCGGCGCGGCTCGAACAGGAGCGTCGGGCGGATCGTCCCGTAGCGAAACTCGCTGGTGACGGTAATCAGGCCCATGAGCGTTGAGAGCAAGACGACGGCGAGCTTCTCGACGGTTCGCGACAGCGCTTCGACACAGGCGCCAAGCAGCGTGAGCGCGGCCGCCGCGGCCAGCAGCACCGCGACCGTGCGAGTGGTGCGCATCTTCAGCAACTCCGAGCGCACCTGATGCATCACGACGGCGGCTCCCTGGTCAGCTCCAGGAACACGTCCTCCAAGGACGGCGACTCCGGCACCAGTTCGCCGACGGCGACGTTCGAGGCGAGTGCGATCTCTCCGATACGCTCGGCGCCGGCACCATGCACGCGCAGCACGCCGTTCTCGCGCTCGGTCGCCGTCACGCCCGCGTTGCGTAGCGCCCGCTCGAGCGCGTCCGGCTGCGCTGTGGCGACTCGGACCGTTCCCGCCAGACGGGCGGTGAGCAGGCTCAGCGTCGAGTGCACGACCAGCCGCCCGTGATTGATGATCACGACCTGGTCGACCGTCTCCTGCACCTCGCCGAGGTGGTGGCTGGAGATCAACACCGTTCTCCCCTCGGCGGCGAACGCACGCAGGAAGTCGCGCAGCCAGCGCACCCCCGCGGGATCGAGCCCGTTGGCGGGCTCGTCGAGGATCAGCAGCTCAGGATCGCAGAGCAACGCGCCGCAATCCCAAGCCGCTGACGCATCCCGAGCGAATACCCGCCGGACCGGCGACCGGCGGCCTCGCGCAGGTCCACCAGCTGCAGAACCTCCCCGACCCGACTCGACGGTACGCGAGCGGCACAAGCCAGGACCCGCAGGTGATCACGCCCCGTGCGCCCCGGGTGCACGTCGGCAGCCTCGAGCACCGCCCCGACGCGCGTCGCCGGCCGCTCGAGCTCGACGAACGGCCGCCCGAACGTCAGGTCGCTCACGGCCGTTACGGCGCCGAAGCGCTTGGTCAGCCCGAGTGCTGAGAGGACGGGGACCACGGCACGAGAGCCTCCCGTCTCGGGCCGCGGAGCACATCCGCGAAACACACCGCCCCGGGTGCGGCGTTTCCGAACCGGACCACCGAGGCGCGGCTCGGATGGCCGCCTGCGCCGCACCGACCTCTCCGGGCCCGTTGCGTGTCGTCGAATGGGCTATCCGCGCAAGGCGCGCAGCGCATTGAGGATGACGGCGACGTCGACGACCTCCTGAAAGAGCGCGCCGGCGACCGGCGGGAGGT
>DASUPL010000135.1:0-3679 GCA_036281155.1 Solirubrobacteraceae bacterium
GCGTCATCGCACCGTCGACGCTACCCGTGGTGTTCCAGGAACTCGTTGATCCTCTGTCGCGTGCGCGCCGACCAGTCCACTTCCGTCTGCAGCTGCGCGTACACGGCGTCGCGAGTGCACTCCATGCACAGCGCCGCCCACGAGCGCGCGTGGAAGTCGGACGGGCAGACCAGCTGCGCGAGTACGAGACACTCGCGCTCGTACGCGCGCAGCGCGACGAGCAGTCGCGGAGCGTCCTCGGCGCGCGCCACCGACAGCTTCGCCTGCAGGCCAAGACGCACGGGCTCTCGCGGCAGCAGTGTTTCCATCCACATCGTGAGCGCCTCGGAGGTCTCCTCGGTGGGGTGGTAGACGAGATGCGTGCGGCGCTGATTGCTGCGCTTGGGCTCGTCGCGGGCGCTGGCCAGTCCGGTGCGCTCGAGCTGCTCGAGCAGACGGTAGACGTCGTTCGTGTCCACGCGCCATGTCTCGCCGAGACGGGCGGCCAGCCGGTTGGCGAGATCGCCTCCGTGACCGGGACGTTCGAGCAGCAGTCCGAGCAGCGCTCCCCGCAGCGGCGTCGAAGCTCCCCGCATCCATCTGGTCTTCTCTGGGCTCGCGCTCGCCATCGCTCCTCGTCTTTGCGCAGTGATGTGTGCAAGATACATCACCTGCGCACCTCCTACCGAACAATTCCGACAGGCAGTCGCGGGCCCGTGGGCCTGTACTACAGCCATCCCGCGTGCTTGGAGCACGACCCGCGCGTGCATTCGCCCGCGCACCCCGACACGCCCGAGCGTCTGATCGCGCTCGAGCGGGCGCTCGCAGAGCGCGACTGGCTGGGATGGGAGCGGCGCGAGGCGCCCGCGGCGAGCGTCCAGCAGCTGGAGCTCGTGCACTCCGCGCGCCATGTGCGCTCGATCATGGATCTGTGCGCGGCGGGCGGCGGCGCGATCGACCCGGACACGTTCGTGGGCGAGCGCTCCTATCGCGCCGCGCTGCACGCGGCGGGCGGCGCCTGTGAGATGACGCGGGCGCTGGTCGCGGGCGATGCGCGCGTGGGCTTCTGCGCGGTCAGGCCGTCGGGCCACCACGCCGAGCGCGAGCGCGCGATGGGCTTCTGCCTGTTCAACAACGTCGCCGTCGCGGCCGCTTCGGCGATCGCCGATCTGGGGCTGCGCAGGGTGTTCGTGCTCGACTGGGACGTCCACCACGGCAACGGCACGGCGGAGATCTTTCGCGAGCGCGCGGACGTGCTGTTCGCGAGCATCCACCAGCAGGGGCTGTTTCCAGGGACGGGCGCGCGCGCGGACACGGGCTCGGGGGCGGGCGAGGGCTACACGCTCAACCTGCCCGTGCCCGCGGGCTCGCGCGAGCCGCTGTGGCTGGAGTTGCTCGAGCGCGTGATCCTGCCGGCGGCGGTCGCATACGAGCCCGAGCTCGTGCTCGTCTCGGCGGGCTTCGACGCGCACGTCGAGGACCCGCTGGCGGGCTGCGCGCTGCGGACGAGCTCGTTCGCGGAGATGGCGACGCGGGTGCGCGCGATGGCGGACACCGCCGGCATCCCGCTGGGCGTGGTGTTGGAGGGCGGCTACAACGTCCCCGTGCTGGCGGAGTGCGTATGCGCGACGCTGCCCGCGCTCGCGGGCGTGCGGTAGCCGCGAGTGACCGTCAGATCCCTTGGCCC
This sequence comes from Solirubrobacteraceae bacterium, assembly GCA_036281155.1. Taxonomy (GTDB): domain Bacteria; phylum Actinomycetota; class Thermoleophilia; order Solirubrobacterales; family Solirubrobacteraceae; genus Palsa-744. The sequence goes on from DASUPL010000135.1 coordinate 1,667, forward strand.
GGCAGGAACTCGTTCGTGAACGGCGGCAGCCCTTCGTTTGGGTCGTGTCGCAGCAGTCCGCGCGAGAACATCCAGTTGCCGAACGTGGCCCACTCGGTGGGCTGCTGCCAGCCGTAGGGATCGCTCGACTTCGCGGGCCGCGTCGCGGGGAGCGTCTGCTGGATCGAGGCCAGCTGCAGCTTCGCTTCCAGCGACGGGTTGGCCTTCACGAGCAGGGCGGCCGCCGCGGTGGGGTTGGCGCGCATCTCGCGCTCGCCCTGTGTGAGCGCCTGCAGGAACGCGCGCAGATCCTGGCCGCGCCTGTGGGCCTCGTCTTCGCGCACGACCAGCACGAGCTCGTCATACGTGGGCACGCCGGCCTGGTCGACGGGGATCACGACGGGGTGCTTGTGCAGCATGCTCAGCTGGATCGCCTCGTAGTTCCAGAACCCGCCGAGCGTCGCGTCGACCTTGCCGGAGAGCATCGCGGGCACGAGGTTGAAGCCGACGTTGACTTCGCGCACGCTGCCGGCGGGCACGCCGGCGTGCGCGAGCGCGGTGCGCAGCTCGGCCGCCTGGTAGGCGAGGCCGGCCGTGCCGACGGTCTTGCCCGCGAGCGCGGCGACGCTCGCGACGTGCTTGCCGGGCAGCGCGATGATCGACGTCAGCGGACGCTGCACGAGCGCGCCGATCGACACGAGTTTCAGACCGTGGTCGCGCGCGAGCATCAGCTCCGGCTCATAAGAGATCGCCATGTCGACCTTCCCCGCCGCGAGCAGCTTCAGCGGTTCGGCCGTTTCGGCGGGCGCCTGCGGCTCGACGCTGAGGCCGACCTTGCGGAAGTCGCCGTTCGCGATCGCCGCATACAGCGGGGCGTGGTCGGCGTTGGGGAAGAAGTCGAGCATCACCCGGAAGGGCTTCGTCGCGGGCGCCGAGAGGGCGTCCTGCTTGCCTCCGCACGCGCCCAGCGCGAGCGCGCAGACGGCAAGGCACGCGGCGGCGAGCAACACGGTGGCGGGGCGGCGCGGCGCTGAGTCGGTCAAAGCGTCTCTCCTCGGGTTTGGATGCTCCAGGGGGCCAGCCTGCGCTCGGCGAGCGCGAGCGCGTGGAAACAGGCGATCGCGAAGACGAACAGCACCACCGTGCCGGCGTATGCGCGCGGCGTCTGCAGGCCCACGTCGGTGATGATCTCGCGTCCGAGCCCCGGATGGGCTCCGCTCGTGGGCGTGGTCGTCTCGGCGATGAACGCGCCGATGACCCCGACCGCGAGCGCGATCCGCGCGCCGCTGAGCGCCGCGGGCAGCGCGGCGGGCAGCTCGGCGAAGCGAAACGCCTGCCAGCGCGACGCGTCGAGCGTGCGCAGCAGCTTGCGCCGGTCGGGGTCCACCGCGGCGAGGCCGTCGACGGTCGTGACGAGCACGGGGAAGAAGCAGATCAGCGCGATCACGACGAGCTTGGGGAAGATGCCGAACCCCCACCAGAACACGAGCAGCACGCCGATCACGGGGATCGGCACGGCCTGGGAGCCGACGGCGAGCGGGTAGACGGCGCGGCGCAGCAGCGGCGAGAGGTGGATCGCGACGGCGAGCGCGAACCCGCACGCGAGCGCGAGGCCGAGGCCGAGGACGACCTCCCCGAGGGTGACGGCGAAGTTGCTCCACATCAGGCTGGCGTTCTCCCACGCGGCCGCGGCGACGGCGTGCGGGGCGGGCAGCAGATCCTCTTCCACGCCAGCGAGGTCCACATACAGCTCCCACGCGCCGAGCAGCAGGACGGCGAGGACGAACGCCGGCAGGAGCGCGGCGGCGCGGCGTCTCACGCGTGCGCTCCCGCGGCGAGAGCGTCGAGCGCCCGCTCGCGCAGCGCGATCACGTCGGCGTCCGTGCGCGCGCGCGGGCGAGGGATCTCGACATCGAAGTTCGCGATCGCACGACCGGGACGGGGCGAGAGCACGACGACGCGGTCGGCCAGCAGGATCGCCTCCTCGACGTCGTGCGTGACGAGCAGCACGGTCCGCGGCTCGCGCGCCAGCGC
>DASUPL010000136.1:0-6440 GCA_036281155.1 Solirubrobacteraceae bacterium
GCGCTGGCGACGCTGTGGGCGAAGCCGCGCCTGGAGCGCGCGCCCAGCCGTCTCGTGCTGCGTCTTCCCCGGGCGCTCGACCCGATCTGCGGCGCCCTTGGCGTCGCGCTGTTCGCGATCGTTCTCTACGCCGGGTTCGCCGGTGAGCAGGAACTGCCGACCGCCAACCTCGCGCCCACCTTCATCTACGTGCTGTTCTGGGTCGGGCTGCCGTTTCTGAGCCTCCCGTGCGGTGACGTGTTCCGCGCCTTCAACCCGTGGCGTGCCCTGGCTCGGGCCGTCGCGTGGGCAGCCGCGCGCGCGGCCAAAGCTCCCGCGCCGCCGAAGCCCTCCAGGCGCTATCCGCCGTGGCTGGGGCGCTGGCCCGCGGTCGCTGGGATTCTCGGCTTCGCCTGGCTCGAGCTCGTCTACGTCGAACACGACAACCCAAGCACGCTCGCCTGGCTGGCTCTCGCCTACGCCGCCGTCCAGCTCGTCGGCATGCGCCTGTATGGCATCGACACGTGGACCTCGCGAGGGGATGCCTTCGCGGTCTACTTCAACCTGTTCTCGCGGCTCTCGCCGCTTCACTGGCGCCGCGACCGCCTCGAGCTGCGCCCGCCGCTCGCCGGCGTGACGAGTCTGGAGCAGCTGCCGGGCACCGTGGCGCTCCTCGCGGCGATGATCGGCTCGACGAGCTTCGACGGGCTCGAGCAGGGCTCGCTTTGGATCAACTCCGCCTTTCCCGAACTGCAGGCTCTCCTCGCCAACCTCGGGGTGGGGTCCGCGGCCGCCTCGGAGCTGAGCGGCAGCGTCGGTCTGATGGCGATGGTCGCGGTCGTCGCGGGCTTCTACCGTCTGGGCATCCGCGGCATGCTCTCGATCGATCCGCGCACGCCCGCCGACGTGCTCGCCGCCCGCTTCGTCCACACTCTCGTGCCGATCGCGCTGGCGTACGTCGTGGCTCACTACTGGTCGCTGTTCGTCTACCAGAGCCAGGCGCTCTGGTATCTCGCGTCCGACCCTCTCGGCAACGGCTCGAACATCTTCGGCACGGCGGGCGGGCAGATCGACTTCAGCGTCCTGACCCCGAACTCCATCTGGTACGTGCAGGTCGGCGCGCTGCTTCTCGGTCACGCCGCCGGCCTCACGCTCGCCCACGACCGCGCGCTCGTGCTCTACAGCCACGCGCGCGATGCCATTCGCTCCCAGTATTGGATGCTCGTCGTGATGGTCGGCTTCACGAGCCTCGGCCTGTGGCTCCTGTCGGCGGCCAGCTAGGCCCGTGTTCGCCTGTTGTCCATCGTCGCTGGCTCGCTCTGCATTAGAGTCCCCTCAAAGGAGCGCCAAGAGGGCCGTAATGGAGGCGATCCACGGGCGGCGGGCCATCGGCCGCGTCGTGAACTCTAGAGCGAGAGAAGCGCGAAGGAGAGCCATGAAGCTGATAGGCGCGGGCATGCCGCGAACCGGAACGTTGACGCAGAAGATGTCGCTCGAGATGCTCGGGCTCGGCCAGTGCTACCACATGGTCGACGTGCTCGCGGACCTCGACCAGGCGGCCCTGTGGAAGCAGGCGCTCGCGGGCGAACCACGTTGGAATGAGATCTTCGACGGCTGCCAGTCCACCGTGGACTGGCCCGGCGGGTACTTCTACCGCGAGCTCGCCGACTTCTACCCCGACGCGAAGGTCCTGCTGAGCGTGCGCGAGCCCGAGGCGTGGGTGCGCAGCATGCGCGAGACGGTCTGGGCGGTGCGCAACGGCGAGTCGCTGATCCGTCTGCTCTCCAGCGCCCAGGCGCACATCAACCCGAAGTGGCAAGGCTTCGTCGGCATGCTCGATGGGCTGCTGTGGCAGGAGGAGGGCACGTTCGCCACCGCCAAGTCTGACCCCGGGCAGATGATCGACGTGATGAACCGCCACAACGAGGAAGTCAAAGCCGCCATCCCCCCCGAGCGTCTGCTCGTGTGGAGCGTCACCGACGGCTGGGAGCCGCTGTGCGAGTTCCTCGAGGTCCCTGTCCCCGGGGTTCCCCTGCCGCACATCAACGATCGCAAGGAGTTTCTCAACCGCATCATCGACGGCTCGCTCGCCGCGCTGAACGAGTGGCGCGAGCAGGAGAGCTCCGTCGAGGCGGAGTTCGCCGTCAAAGGCTGAGTCCCGCTCTCCGGGAGCAGTCGCGGAGGGGCGGGCCCAAGCGCTCCGCCCCTCGCGCTCCCCTCTCCAGCTTCAGATCTCCAGGTAGCGCAGCAGCACGCGGCCGACCACGATCACGTCGCCGTCGCGCAGATCGGCCTGCTGGACGCGCCGGCCGTTGACGAACGTGCCGTTCGCGCTGCGGTCGTCGAGGATGCGCGCGCCGCCAGGGCGCGGCACGAGGATCGCGTGGCGTCGCGACACGGAGCTCTCGTCGAGGTGCAGGTCGGCGGTCAGACCGCGCCCGATGTGCATCACCTCGACGCCCAGCGGGATGTGCAGCGTACGCTCGGCGCCCTGGATCTCGATGTAGCGGCCCGGCTCCAGCGGCTCCGCGAGGGCCTCTTTGTGGCGGAAGCGCTCGTCGAGGCACGCGATCGGGTCGAACCTCTCGGTGAGGCCGTCGACGGTGGCGGAACGGATGAGCGTCTGTGAGGTCATGTCAGCAGCAAACTGCATGCTACTGAGCCTTACATGAAGCCCCGTTAAGAACTTCCGAAACCTTCGTAGGACCCCGTCTCACCGATCGATCCGCCGCTGACGTACCCTGGAGGCGATGCTCAACGTGCCGCTCGCGGTCTCCGAGAACCTCTCCTCCGCTTTTCAGCTCGGACCTCTCGCGATCCTCGCGGCGCTGTACGCGCGGCGCGCGCGCACGCTCTCCGAGGCCGAGCACCCGGTACCGGGGTGGCGGCAGGCGTGCTTCTACGCGGGCGTCGTCACGATCGCCGCCGCGCTCACCGCGCTCGACGGCCCCAGCGAGGAACTGTTCTACGCGCACATGATCGAGCACCTGCTGCTCGGCGACGTCGCCGCGCTGTTGATCGTACTCGGCCTCACCGGCCCGCTGATCGCGCCGATCCTGCGCGTCGGGCTCTTCAACCGCCTGCGCGCGCTCTCGCACCCCGCGATCGCGTTCCCGCTGTGGGCGCTCGACCTGTACGTGTGGCATCTGCCCGTGCTCTACCAGGCGGCGCTGCGCGACGGCGTCGTGCACGCGCTCGAGCACGCGATGTTCCTCGGCTTCGGCGTCAACATGTGGATGTGCCTGTTCGGCCCGCTGCCGATGCCGAGCTGGTTCGGAAACCTCGGCCGCCTCAGCTACATCGTCGCGGTGCGCCTCACCGGCTCGGTGCTCGGCAACGTGTTCCTGTGGTCGGGCACCGTGTTCTACCCCTTCTACCTGCCGGGGGACGCGCGTTTTCACATCTCCGCCGTCGCCGACCAGAGCGTCGCGGGCGCGGTCATGATGGTCGAGGAGTCGATCCTCACGCTCGGCCTCTTCTGCTGGCTGTTCCTGCGCGCCGCGCGCGAGGGCGAGGAGCGCCAGGACCTGCTCGACTTCGCCCAGTCCCGCGGCGTCGAGCTGACCGAGGCTCGCGCGGCGCGCGCCGTCGCGGCCGGTCGCGGTGAGGATCTGCGCCGGCGCTTGGAGGGCAGCGCCGGTACGGCCGAGGGTACTTAGCGACCACGACCGCCTGAACGCGTCAGGCCGTCGGAGCACCCGGCCTGGGAGGAGCCTAGCCGCCGGCTACAGCAGGCAGAATCGTCAGCTCCGCGCCGTCTGCCACGGGCGTGGCGAGACCATCCAGGAATCGAATGTCTTCGCCGGCGAGATACACGTTGACGAAGCGCCGCAGCGAGCCGTCGTCGTCGGCGATCCGCGCGCGCAGCTCCTCGAAGCGCTCGAACAGCCCGTCGAGCACCTCCTGCACGGTCGCGCCGTCGAGTTGCGCCTCCGCCTCGCCTTCGGCCGCCGCGCGCAGCTGCGTGGGGATCTTCACCACGACGGCCATCAGACGGCCGCCTTCTCGGCGAAGCCAGCCTCGAAGGCAGCCACGCTCGGCGCGATCGTCTTCGTCTCGAACGTTCCGCGCACCGCGTCGAGCGTCTTCAGGCCCTCGCCGGTGATCACGAGCACGACGCGCTCGTCCGGGTCGATGTCGCCGCGCTCCGCGAGCTTCGCCAGCACCGCGGTCGTCACGCCGCCGGCCGTCTCGGTGAACACGCCCGTCGTCTCCGCCAGCAGCTTGATGCCCGCGCGGATCTCCTCGTCGCTGACCGCGTCCACGCCGCCGCCCGTGCGCCGCGCGAGGTCGAGCGCGTAGGGGCCGTCGGCGGGGTTGCCGATCGCGTGCGACTTCGCGATCGTGCTCGGCTTCACCGGCCTGCAGACCTCCTGGCCCGCGGCGAACGCGCTCGCCACCGGCGAGCAGCCCTCGGCCTGCGCGCCGTTCATACGCGGCAGCGGGCGGGCGGGCGTCTCCAGGAGACCCAGCTCGGTCCACTCCTCGAAGCCTCTCGCGATTTTCGTGAACAGCGAGCCGGACGCCACGGGCACGATGCAGCGGTCGGGCAGCTCCCAGCCGAGCTGCTCGGCGATCTCGAACGCGAGCGTCTTCGAGCCCTCGGCGTAGTAGGGGCGCAGGTTGATGTTCACGAACGCCCAGTCGCGCTCCGCGCACAGCTCCGTGCAAAGGCGGTTAACGTCGTCGTAGCTGCCCTCCACGCCCACGAGGTTCGTGCCGTAGATGCCCGTCGCGAGGATCTTCTGCTCCTCGAGGTCCGCGGGGATGAACACGTATGAGTCCATGCCCAGCGCGGCGCCGTGGGCGGCGACCGAGTTCGCGAGGTTGCCCGTGGAGGCGCACGCGATCGTCTCGAAGCCCAGCTCGCGCGCCCTGGTGACGGCCACGGACACGACGCGGTCCTTGAAGGAGTGCGTCGGGTTGGCGGCGTCGTTCTTGACCCACACCTCGCGCAGCCCCAGGCGCTCGGCCAGGCGGTCGGCGCGGATCAGCGGCGTGCAGCCCGCGGGCAGCCCCACGCGCGAGGCCAGGCGCCCGGACGGGCCGGGGGGTCCTCCCGCGAGCGGCAGGAAGTCCGCGTAGCGCCAGATGTTCTGCGGTCCGCCCTGAATACGGCGGCGCAGCTCGCCGACGTCGCGGCTGATCTGGCTGTGGTCGTATACGACCTCCAGCGGGCCGAAGCACTGCTCGCATACGTACAGCGCCTCCAGCGGATACTGGGTCTTGCACTCCTTGCACTGCAGGTGACTGACAGCCATTGGGGCTCCTTCGCTCTATGTCTTTGCCGTCACGTGTGGCAAAGAGCGCGAAGCTCTCCCACACATCTCTCTGGAATTGGCACCTTCCCGCTGTGACTTGGCGGTGGTTGCCGGGGTTTCGTCGGGCCAGTCCCTTCACCCCTCTGGATGTGTCCAGCTATGTCTGTCGGGCATTGTATCGGACGTGCGGCGGAAAGTCATGATCCGCGGGCGACTTATTTGGCCGGTAACGCTCGCGCCCGGTCGGTGTAGGCGTTGCTGATGAGCATCTCGACACGCGAGCTCGATCAGCAGGGCGCGGAGGCCGACGCGCCGTTCCGCTTCGCCTCGCCCGCGAAGAAGCGGCGGATGCTGATCATCGTCAATCCGTACGCCACGACTGTCTCCGACCGTCTGCGCCACCTCGTCGTCTACGCGCTGCAGGGCCGTTTCGAGGTCGACGCGGTCGACACCGAGGCGCGCGGGCACGCGACCGAGCTCTGCCGCGAGGCCGCGCACGAGGGCTATGACGTGGTCGTGGCGTTCGGCGGCGACGGCACGGTCAACGAAGCCGCCAACGGCCTGCTCGGCTCCCCCACCCCGCTGTGCTGTCTGCCGGGCGGCTCGGCGAACGTGTTCGGCAAGATCCTCGGCATTCCCGGCGACGTCGTCGACGCGACCGAGCACCTGCTCGCGATGGCCGACGACTGGCGGCCCCGGCGCGTCGACCTCGGCGTCGTCAACGGGCGCTGCTTCACGTTCGCCTCGGGCCTCGGCCTGGACGCGAGCGTGGTCGAGCGCGTCGACTCCAACCCGCGCATGAAGGCGCGCCTGGGGGCGTACTACTTCACGTGGGTGGCTGTCAGCACGTTCACGCGCAAATACCTCCTCGGCGCGCCTCGGCTCGAGGTCGACGCGGGCGGGCGCACGCTCGAGGGCGTCACCGCGATCGTGCAGAACGGCTCGCCGTTCACGTACTTCCAGAACCGACCGATCGAAATCGCCGACGGCGCGGCGCTGGACTCGGGCACACTCACCGGCGGCGTGCTGCACCGCGCGACGCTGCTGTCGATGCCGTCGATCGCCTGGCGCGCGTTCTCAGGCAGGGCGCGCGTCGCGGGGCACCGTCAGATCAGCGGCCTGCCGCACGACATGAGCGAGTTGACCGTCCGCAGCGCCGACGGGCGCACGCTGCCTCTGCAGGTCGACGGCGACTATCTC
>DASUPL010000137.1:0-10726 GCA_036281155.1 Solirubrobacteraceae bacterium
TACAGCCCCCTCGGCGGGGTGAGGGGTCACTTCCGCGAGCGCGAACACCTGCGTGCGCGCGTATTGCACCCACCTGAGCTTCGCCGCCACCGCCAAGCGCGTCTCCTCGCCGATCAGTCGCGACACCAGGCCCGTCGTCCCGGGGGTCCTGTCGCCCGCGGGCGGCGCGGCGGCCAGCTCGGCGAGGCACGCCTGCTCGTATGCGTCGAGCACCGCGGCGGCGCGGTCGGGCGTCCGTGCGAGCGCTCCCAGCTGCGCGACGAGCAGCCGTTGTCGACGGCGCTCCTCGGAAACCTGCTCGATGAGCCCCTCCGCGTGCTCGCAAAGGCCCTGGTCAGTGGCTTCGTAGCGCCGCTTGGAGCGCACCGCCCCGCCCGGATCGGCCACCTCGTGGACCAGGCCGCGCTCGCGCAACGTGGCCAGTGCCGTGTACACGTGCGAGACGCTGCTCAGCGACAGCGCGCCCGCGTAGGCGCGCTCGAACCGGTGCGCAAGCTCATACGCATAGCTTGGCCGTTCGATGACCAACCCGAGCACCGCCCAGTTGACCGGCGAATGCATCGGCGCCGGCGCCTGCTCACGCACGCTCCCCGCTCCCATGCGACCAGCATATCGCAACACTTGACACGAAGAGATGATCTGTCTGGCCTTTCCACGAGATTCGCACAGTCAACTGATCAGACTTTGTGCTCTATTGGTGCTCGTCCTCGTGTTCGGTGCGCATTTGCGCGTCGATGAACGCGTCGGCCTCCTCGATGCCGAGAAACGGGGTCAGCCACATGTGAGCGACGTGGGGGAGCATCGCCGCTATCTCGGGCTCTCCAGGCTGGCGGACCTTGATGTAGACGATCTCGAATATCGCCGCGACGATCGCTTCCATCGCGACCCGCGACGGCGGCGGGGACTCGGGTCGCTGGACCAGTCCTTCCTGTAGGAAGAACACGAACGCGACGTGACTGTCTTCGATGCGTTGCACCGCGGACGATCCGACGGTGTATGCCTCGACGAACCCGACGTGCGCGACGAGCGGGTTGTCCTGCAGCAGCTGCGTCAGCGCGCGTCCAGCCTCCCAGCTGCGCCGTGGCCAGCCTTCCGGCGCGAAGAAGGCCTCCGCGGTTACGTCCATCACGTGCTGGAAGCCGAGCTCGTGGACGGCGGAGAATGCCTCCTGCTTATCCGCGAAGTGACGATAGAAGGCGCTGCCGTCGATCCGCGCGAGCGTCGTGATGTCCGCGACCTTCGTGGCGAGATAACCCTTCTGCTCCGCCAGACGAGCGGTTGCGTAGAGGATACGCAGCCGGTGGTTCTCGGCGATCTCGCGCGCGGGGAGCCGCGGGCGTCCGGGTGGAAGCACGCTCGGGGACTGCTGGATCGGAACATCCGGCACGTGCGGTGAACGCGCGGGCGCGGGCCCTGGCGTGAGCGCCTGCCAGCGACGCTCGCAGGACGGGCGGTCGTATGCGGCGAGCCACGCGAGCAGATCGTCGGTGAGCTTGGAGATCGTCAGCTCTCCCCTGCGCAGACGCGTGGCGAGCATGCGGTAGACGCTGCGGAGCGCCACCGCGAGCGCGAGGTCTGGGACGACGTCCCCGTCTGAGGCCTCCTGCTGGGCGCGTTCGACCACGGCTGCGATCTGCGCGATCGCGCGGTCGCGGGTGTCGAGCGCGCCTGAGCCGCCGGCCATCGACTCGCCCATCAAGAAGCGCGCCGCCACGGGCTCCTCGCACGCGTACTCGACGAGCGCCCGCACGGTGTGAGCCAACGCCCCATGCGGTGGGACCCCTTCGAGCGCGTCGGTGATCCTCGTGAGGAGCTGTTGCTGGACGTGCTCGATGCTCGAGCGGAAGCAGTCGTCGCGGTCGGTGAAGTATTCATAGAACGTGGGCCGCGAGACGCCCGCCTGTGCGATTACCGTCGAGACGCTCGCGCCGGCGTAGCCGCTTCGATTGGCGACCTCGACCATCCCGCGCAACAGGCGCTCTCGCTGTGTTCTCTTGCGTTCATTTGGCGCCATCCTCGATGCGGGCCGCCCTTCCACGTGCGACATCCCGCGCGAACCGTACCCGAGTTGACAATTGCCGGCTGGCTTGACATTTGTGCCGTGAGCGTATCTCAGGCTTGCGGAGCTGAGCTCCGCGTGGGAGCGGACGCGTTGTTCTCGGCCCAGTCCTTGAGGAACGCCTCGGTGGCGTCGACGTCGAGCGGGCGCGCGAACAGGAAGCCCTGCCCGCTGTCGCACTCCTGGCTCTTGAGCAGGGACAGCTCCTGCTGCTGCTCGATCCCCTCGGCGAGAGTCTCGATGGAGAGCGTCTTGCCGAGCTGCACGAGCGTGTGGATCAGCGTCTCGCCCTCGTGGTTGTGCGTGAGCCCGGAGATGAACGAGCGGTCGATCTTGAGCGCGTCGACTTGGAAGCGCTGGAGGTGAGCGAGCGAGGAGTAGCCGGTGCCGAAGTCGTCGATCGCTATGCGTACGCCGAGCTGCTTGATCTGGATCAGCCGCCGCGCGGTGTCCTCGAGGTCGCGCATGAGCGTCGTCTCGGTGATCTCGATCGTGAGCGCCTTGGGGTCCAGGCCGCTGCTGGAGAGAGCCTCTTCGATGTCGACGATGAGCTGATCGGTGTCGAGCTGGCGTCCGGAGACGTTGACGGCCATACCGATCTCATATCCGGCCTCGCGCCACGCGGCGCCCTGTTTGCAGGCCTCCTGCAGCACCCATCTGCCGACGTCGGTGATGAGGCCTGTGTCCTCGAGCAACGGGACGAAGTCGTCGGGCTGGACGAGGCCGCGCTCGGGGTGCTTCCAGCGGATCAGCGCCTCCACCCCCGTGGGGCGCATGTCGCGGAGGTCGAGCGTGGGCTGGTAGGCGAGGACGAACTCGTCGTTGGCGAGCGCCTCGCGCAGGTCCATCTCCAGCTCCATGCGGTTCTGCACGATGTCGTGCATGCTCGACTCGAACACGGTGTAGCGGTTCTTGCCGTCCCACTTGGAGCGGTACATGGCGATGTCGGCGTCACGCAGCAGCTCCTCGGCGGTGGTCGCCGCTCCGGTGGCGATGCCGATGCTGGCGGTGACGGTCAGGCGCGTGTTCTCGTCGGGCCCGAGCTTGAACGGGTGCTGGAGCGCGTCGAGCAGGCGCTCGGCGATCAGTTCGGGGCCGGCCGTGAGCGACAGGTCTTCGGAGATCACCACGAACTCGTCCCCGCCGAGGCGCCCGAGGGCGTCGATGTCGCGGATCACGCCGTTGAGCCTCGCGGCGACCGCTCGCAGGAGCTCGTCGCCGACGCCGTGGCCGAGCGTGTCGTTGATGCTCTTGAAGTTGTCCAGGTCGATGAACAGCGCCGCGACGGGCGTTTGGCTGCGTCGCGAGCGGGCGAGCATCTGCGTGACGCGATCGATGATCAGAGTGCGGTTGGGCAGTCCTGTGAGCGAGTCGTGCGTTGCGAGGAACGCGAGCTCCCCCTCACGCCGCGTCAGCTCCTCATCCGCGCGCTGGCGCTCGTTCTCGAAGCACTCGCACATCTGCACGAGGCTGAACTCGAGGCACAGCTGCAGGATGTTGAGCGCCTCGTAGAGCACCTCGGTGGAGATCTCCAGCTGTGCGGCGCTCTCGCGCAGCACGTCGGCCATGGAGTCGCGCCAGAACAGGCTGCGCCGCGTTACCTCGTTAAGCGACGCCGCGCGCTGGGCGGCGAGCTCGCCGAAGATCTCCCACGTTTCCTGTCCCGCGATGCGAGCGACCTCGAGGCCCTCGCCGGCGAGCCAGCGCGCGACGGCGAGCGTGGAGCTCATGCTGATCCGTTCGAAGCTCTCCTGGACGAGCGCCTCGACTTCGTGGCTCGGTCCTGAGCTGCGCGAGACGGTCAGGGCGAGCACATCGTCGGTGCGGGCCTTCAACGCCTCGCCGAGACGGCACAGATCACCGCTGGGTAGTCCCTCGGGGACGGATGGGGGCAGGGGCACGCGCACGCCAGCGCCTGTTGAGCTTGAGTCGTTAACGGCCATACAACTGTGCTCATCGGCACATCGCGCTTATTCCACAAGCCCATGAGCCCCAAGTTAGGCGTCCGCACGTTTGAGAACCACGCTCAGATGCAGAGACTGTATGAAACGCGTATTGAGCCATCACAGGCCGGTGGCCAACGTTTGTGAAAGGTTTAGAATTGTGGACTCGTGCCGGCTTCTCGCTCAGCGTGGATGCGTATCGGCGACCTCAGCGGTCGAACGGGGGTGAGCACACATCAGCTGCGGGCATGGGAGCGTCGTTACGGACTTCTGCGGCCGCGGCGCTCCGCGGGTAACTACCGCCTGTATTCGCCAGTCGATGAGCTTCGTGTGCAGCGCATGCAGCGCTATCTGGCGGATGGGCTCCCTGCCGCCCATGCTGCGGAGCTCACGATCGCGACTCGCTTTGAAGCCAGTGCTGGGCATGGGCGCGCGGTTCCCTCACGTGAGGCGATTGCGGCTCAAGAGGAGATGCGCGGGGCACTCGCACGGTTCGACGAGACATCGGCTCAGCGGACGCTCGAGCGCCTGTTCGTGACGTTCACGCCGACGACCGTGATGCGAGACGTGTTGCTGCCGTACATGCACGAGCTGGGAGAGCAGTGGAGCGCCGGGCGCGTATCGGTCGCCGACGAGCACTTCGCGACGAACTTCTTTCAAGCACGCCTGTACGCCGTCGCGCGAAACTGGGATCGCGGTCTCGGCCCCCGCGCTTTGCTGGCATGCGCTCCTGAGGAGCAGCACACGCTCGCGCTGATGGTGTTCGGGATCGCGCTGCACGAGCTCGGTTGGCGCATCACCTATCTCGGCGCCGACACCCCGATCGAGACGCTCTCCGAGGTCGCCGAGATCATCCAACCCGAGCTCACGGTTGTGTCAGCGGCGATGCGCCAGCGGCTGCCCCGACACACGAAAAAGCTGAGCAGCTTCACCGAGAGGTGGTCCCTCGCCCTTGGAGGGCCGGGAGTGAGCGCGCGGTTGGCGAAGCAAGCCGGCGCGCGATATCTCGATGAAGATCCGGTGAGCGCGGCGAGCGCCGTAAGTCTCTGACTACACGAGCAGAGAGGCTGGCAGCTCAAAACCTTAGACAGAGATTAATCTTATTGCCTACCCTCCGCAGTCTCGCGCTAGCGTGTCGTGAATGCGCCTGTGTGAGGAACGCAGAACATGCTTGGGTAGGCGGTATTCCCCGACACTGACGCAGCCGACCAGCTGCTGTCGCGGTCTCATCCGCGATTGCGCGGGGCGTCGTAGAGCTCGACCCATACCGTCGGCCGGGGATACCCACCGGAGGCGACGCCAGCACTAGATGGTTGATTCCACGGTGGCGTGGCTTGTTCTGGGGGTGCGGAGGGTCGAGCTGGCCGCGGACGCAGGGCGAAGCCCTTGCTGGTGGCAAGGGCGAGCCCGAGGACAAAGGCCAGCGAAGGCCATACGTGCCATCCAGAACCGCGCCACCGTGGAATCAACCATCTAGCCCCTTTACACGCTCGCTAGCGTTCCGGTTGTGTCCGACGCTGACTCATCTCAGCCGCCGGCCGCGGGCGAGCATCGCCCTCGGCGCCCGGTGATCCTCGCGGTCGACGACGAGCCCGCAGTGCTCGCGGCCGTCTCTCGCGATCTGCGTCGCGGATTCGGGGAGCGCTACCGGGTCATGCGAGCGTCCTCGGGCGCGGAGGCACTGGAGTTGCTGGCGCAGGTTCGCAAGCGCGGAGAGCAGGTGGCGCTGCTCGTGGCCGACCAGCGGATGCCGGGAATGTCGGGCACGGACTACCTCGTGCAGGCTCGCCAGGTGGTGCCGGAGGCCAAGCGCGTGCTGCTGACGGCGTACGCGGACACCGAGGCCGCGATCTCGGCGATCAACGACGTGGCGCTCGACTACTACCTGCTGAAGCCCTGGGACCCGCCCGAGGAGCAGCTGTTCCCCGTCGTGGAGGATCTGTTGACGACGTGGGAGTCCGGCGCGGCGCTCGAGTCGGGCGGGGTGCGCGTGATCGGCCACCGCTTCTCGAAGGAGTCGCACGACCTGCGCGACTTCCTCGCGCGCAACCGCGTGCCCGCGCGCTGGCTGGACGTGGAACGCGACGGCGAGGCGCGCGAGCTGCTGACGGTCGCCGGCGTCGATGCGGGCGGGCTGCCGGTGGCGCTGCTGGAGGACGGCACGGTGCTCGAGCGGCCGACGATCCTCGAGCTCGCGGAGCGCATCGGCGTGGCGGTGCAGCCGCTGGCGGAGCACTACGACATCGTGATCGTCGGCGGCGGCCCCGCGGGCCTCGCGGCGGCGGTGTATGGCGCCTCGGAGGGGCTGCGCACGGTGATGGTCGAGCGCGAGGCTCCGGGCGGGCAGGCGGGGCAGTCGAGCCGCATCGAGAACTACCTCGGCTTCCCCGCGGGCCTGTCGGGCTCGGATCTCGCCCGCCGCGCGACAGACCAGGCCAGGCGCCTGGGGGCGGAGCTGCTTACGATCAAGGACGCCACGGCGCTGCGCGTGGAGGGCGCGGGGCGGATCGTCGAGCTCTCCGGGGGCGGCGCGCTCAGCGCGAGCTGCGTGATCGTCGCCTCGGGGGTGTCCTACCGCCAACTCGACTCGCCCGGCTTCACCGCGTGCACCGGCTCTGGCATCTACTACGGCGCCGCGCTGACCGAGGCGCGCGCGTGCGCCGACCAGCACGTGGTGGTGATCGGCGGCGCGAACTCCGCCGGCCAGGCGGCGGTGTACTTCTCCGGCTACGCGTCGAAGGTGTCGATGCTCGTGCGCGCGGAAACGCTTGAGAAGTCGATGTCGCACTATCTGATCGAGCAGATCGCGGCGCTCGGAAACATCGACGTGCGCACGGGCTCGCAGGCGATCGCCGCCGAGGGCGAGGACGGGCGCCTGCGCGCGCTTCGTATCCGCGACGCCGCCGGCTCGGAGACGCTGGAGGAGGTCGACGCGTGCTTCGTGTTCGTCGGCGCCGCGCCGCGCACCGACTGGCTCGAGGGCGTCGTCGCGCGCGACGAGCGCGGCTTCATCCTCGCGGGCCCCGAGGTGCGCGAGCACACCTGGCCGCTGCGTCGCGACCCCTACGTGCTCGAGACGAGCGTGCCGGGCGTGTTCGTAGCGGGCGACGTGCGCGCGCGCTCGATCAAGCGTGTCGCGAGCGCGGTGGGGGAGGGGTCGATGGCGGTGTCGCTGATCCACGAGTATCTCGCGAGCGCATGAGCCATCCGACGATCGAGCAGCTGCGCACGGTCGACCTGTTCGACGGCCTCAGCGAGGAGGATCTGGAGCCATGGGCGCAGGCGGCGCAGGTGCGGGATCTCACGCCCGGCACCCCCGTCTCCGAGCAGGGCAAGCCCTCGCCAGCGTTTCACCTCGTCCTCTCGGGCTCGCTCGAAACCTTCTCGATCGATCCCGAGGGGCGCGCGGAGCGCGTGGGCGAACAGCTGGCTCCGACCTGGGTGGGGGCGATCGCGGTCCTCACGGGCGGCGTCTCGGGCGTGCGCATGGTGGCCTCCAGCGACGTGACGCTCGCGGCGATCGAGCCGGAGGAGTTCATCCAGCTGACGCTCGCCCAGAGGGTGGTGTTCGACCGCGTGATGGCGCAGGTGCGCCCCGTGGTCAGCCGCATCAACGCCGTGGAGTCCGACCGCGAACGGCTGGCCGGCCTCGGCACGATGGCGGCGGGTCTGGCCCACGAGCTCAACAACCCCGCCTCCGCGGCGCGTCGCGCGGCGTCCGACCTCGCGGAGGCGCTCGGGGTGCTCGCGTCCACGATCGGGCACTTCGTCGAGTCCGGCGTCGAGCGCGAGGAGGCCCAGCAGCTGGTGGAACTGCAGCGCCAGGCGCTGTCGCAGTGCGCGGCGCACAGCGTGCTCGAGGCATTGGACGCGGCCGACGCGGAGGACGCGCTGCGCGAGGCGATCGAAGACCTCTGCGTGGAGGAGGCGTGGAAGCTCTCCGAGCCGCTGTCGCTGGCCGGCGTCGATGCGGCGTGGCTGGCGCGCGTCAACCAGCTCGCGGGCGCGGCGACGCCGGCGGCGCTGCGGTGGGTGGCGGCGTCGCTGACGGCGCAGACCCTCGCGGCGGAGCTGACCGAGTCGACGGGGCGCATGAGCGCGCTCGTGGGCGCGGTCAAGCAGTACGCCTACATGGACCGCGGCGATCTCGTGGAGACGGACATCCACGAGGGCCTCGAGACGACCTTGACGGTGTTGAGCCACAAGCTCAAGCACACGCGGATCGAGGTGGTGCGCGAGTACGACCGCACGCTGCCGAAGCTGACGCTCAACGGCGGCGAGCTGAACCAGGTGTGGACGAACCTGCTCGACAACGCCATCCAGGCGCTCGGCGAGAAGGGCACGATCACGATCTCCACGAGCCGCGAGGGCCCGTGCGTGCGTGTGGACATCGCCGACGACGGGCCCGGGATCGCGCCGGAGGTGCGCGAGCGCATCTTCGAGCCGTTCTTCACCACGAAGGACGTCGGCCAGGGCACGGGCCTCGGCCTCGACACGGCGCGGCGGATCGTGCGCGAGCGCAACCGCGGCTCGATCGACGTGACAAGTGAGCCCCGGCGGACGGTCTTCCATGTGCGGCTGCCGGTGCAGAGCGTCGCCACCTCGACCGGCGCCGACGCGTCGGCAATAGCTTCCGTCCTACCATCCCCTCAAGCGAGCGAAGGAGGTCCAGCCGCATGAGCCACAACTGCACGCATCTCGACGAGGTCGAGGTCAGCGAGGTACCCGCCCGCTCCGAGGTGCCCGGCTGTGAGGAGTGCCTGCGGATGGGCGGTCGCTGGGTGCACCTGCGCGTGTGCCGCACGTGCGGCAAGGTCGGCTGCTGCGACTCCTCGCCCAACCGCCACGCCTCGACCCACGCGGCCCAGGAGTATCACCCGATCGCCAGCTCGATCGAGCCGGGCGAGGACTGGTCGTGGTGCTTCGTGGACGAAGTCGCGTTCGTGCTCGACTGACGGTCGGCTCAGCCCGGAGTGTTCAGGGTCTTCAAGCTGCTCTGCCACAGGTGCACGTAGGGCGCGAGCCAGCGGGCGAGATCGGCGAAGCCCTCGCCGCGCACCGCATATACCCGCTGCTGCCCCACCGCGCGGCACTCCACGAGGCCCGCTTCGCGCAGCACGCGCAGGTGGCGGGAGGTGTTCGGCTGGCTCAGGCCGGTGCGCGCTGAGAGCTCTCCAACCGGCAGCGGGCCGGCGCTCATCAGCAAGTCCAAGATCCCGCGGCGGGCGGGCTCGGCGACGACCTCGAACACCGTGCCGGTCACGGACACAAACATAACCAGATATTTATATATTTATCAAGACATATACGTCGAACGGGCGTCACTGGGATCGTCTAACGGGCAGATCACTAACCTGCCCCAAGGAGGCAACGACCGATGAACTACATGCTCCAGATCTTCTCCGATGGCGTCACCACAGCATGGGAGGACCTCACCGCGGAGGAACAGAACGCGGTGATGGGCGAGTACGCCGCCATCTTCCAGACCCCCGGCGTGACCGGCGGGGCACAGCTGCAGGAGGCGAGCACCGCCACGACCGTGCGTGTGCGGGACGGGCGCACGCTCACCACCGACGGACCGTTCGCCGAGACCAAGGAGGCGCTCGGCGGCTACTACCTGCTCGAGGCCGACGACCTCGACGCGGCGATCGAGCTGGCCGCGCGCATCCCCGCCGCGCGCATGGGTGGGGCGGTCGAGGTGCGTCCGTTGGTGGAACGCTGATCGAGCAGGTCTTCCGTGAGCAGTGGGGCCGCGTCCTGGCCGCGCTGGTCGGCTTCCTCGGCGACTTCGATCTCGCCGAGGAGGCCGCCCAGGAGGCCTTCGCGGTGGCCGCCGAGCGATGGCCGCGCGACGGTATGCCCGCCAACCCCGGCGCGTGGCTGACGACGACCGCGCGCAACCGTGCGATCGACCGCATTCGCAGGGAGCGCACCCTCGCGGCCAAGACCAAGCTGCTCGCCGGCGAGACGCCAGAGACGGTGCAAGAGACGATGGAGGACACCACCTTCCACGACGAGCGCCTCGAGCTGATCTTCACCTGCTGCCACCCCGCGCTTTCGACCGACGCGCAGGTGGCGCTCACGTTGCGCGCGCTCGGTGGCCTGAAGACCGACGAGATCGCGCACGCCTTCCTCGTCCCAGAGGCGACGATGGCCCAGCGGCTGGTTCGCGCCAAGCGCAAGATCCGCGACGCGGGCATCCCCTTCCGCATCCCGCCCGCGCATCTGCTGCCAGACCGGCTCAGCGCGGTCCTCGCGGTCGTGTACCTGATCTTCAACGCCGGCTACGACGGCAGCGGCGATCTCTCCGCGGAGGCGATCCGGCTCGGCGCCGCGCTCGTGGAGCTGATGCCAGACGAGCCCGAGGTGTGCGGTCTGCTCGCGCTGATGCTGCTCGCCGACTCGCGCCGCGCCGCGCGAGTCCGCGACGGCGAGCTGGTGCTGCTCGCGGACCAGGATCGCTCGCTGTGGGATCACGAGCAGATCAGCGCCGGACGCGCCGCGCTCGAGCGCGCGCGGGCGCTGCACGGCGCCGGGCCCTACGTGCTGCAGGCCGCGATCGCCTCGCTGCATGCCGATCAACGCAGCGACTGGCCGCGGATCGCCGCGCTCTACGACGAGCTGATCGCGCTCACCGGCTCGCCCGTCGTCGAGCTCAACCGCGCGGTCGCGGTCGCCGAAGTCGATGGGCCGCAGGCCGGGCTCGCGCTGATCGATCGGATCG
>DASUPL010000138.1:0-5426 GCA_036281155.1 Solirubrobacteraceae bacterium
GTTCAGGCATGTCCGTACGCGTAGGAATCAACGGCTTCGGCCGGATCGGACGTAACGTGTTTCGTGCAGCGCGCGAGCGCAACGCGGACATCGAGTGGGTCGCGGTCAACGACCTGACGGACTCGAACACGCTCGCGCACCTGCTGAAGTACGACTCGATCCTGGGCCCCTACCCAGGCACGGTCAAGGCCAGTGGCGAGTCCGCGCTGGAGGTCGACGGCAAGGAGCTGAAGGTGCTCGCCGAGCGCGACCCGGCGGCGCTGCCGTGGGGCGATTTGGGCGTGGATGTCGTGATCGAGTCGACGGGCTTCTTCACCGACCGCGACAGCGCGGCGAAGCACCTCGCGCAGGGCGCGAAGAAGGTCATCATCTCGGCGCCGGCGACGAACCCCGACGCGACGGTCGTGCTGGGCGTGAACTTCGACGAGGTGTACGACCGCGAAAACCACGACGTGATCTCGAACGCTTCGTGCACGACGAACTGCCTGGCGCCGGTGGCGAAGGTCGTGAACGACACGGTGGGGATCAAGCATGGCCTCATGACCACGATCCACGCGTACACGGCCGACCAGCGCCTGCAGGACATGCCGCACAGCGACCTGCGCAGGGCGCGCGCGGCGGCGATCAACCTGATCCCCGCCTCGACGGGCGCGGCGAAGGCGATCGGCCTCGTGATCCCCGAGCTGCAGGGCAAGCTGCACGGCTTCGCGGTGCGCGCTCCCGTGCCGACCGGCTCGGTCGTGGACCTGACAGTGGAGTGCGCGCGCGAGACGAGCGTGGAGGAGGTCAACGCGGCGCTGAAAGCGGCCGCTGACAGCGGCCCCCTCAACGGGATCATGCGGTACACCGAGGACCCGATCGTCTCCAGCGACATCGTCTCCTCGCCGTTCTCCTCGATCGTGGACTCGAAATTGACATCGACGGTGGACGGCACGATGCTGAAGGTGGTCGCGTGGTACGACAACGAGTGGGGCTACTCAAACCGTGTGGTGGATCTGGTTCAGAGGGTTCTGTGAAGCTCCGATGAGGAGCATTGACGACTTGGACGTGCACGGCAAGCGAGTGCTGGTGAGGGTCGACTTCAACGTGCCGTTGGACGAGGACGCGGACGGCGAGCCGGTCGTGAGCGACGACACGCGTATCGTGGCGGGGCTCGTGACGATCGAAGAGCTGCGCGAGCGTGGAGCGCGGCTGATGCTGGTCTCCCATCTCGGCCGCCCGGAGGGAAAGCCAGTGCCAGAGCTGTCGATGAAGCCGGTCGCGGATCGCCTGCGCGAGCTGACGGGCGCGAAGGTCACACTGGCCCCGGCGGTCGTGGGCGATGAGGTGACGGCGCTGGCGGAAGCGCTCCAGGAGGGAGACATCCTGGTGCTGGAGAACGTCCGTTTCGAGCCGGGCGAGACGAGCAACGACCCCGAGTTCGCACGGGCGCTGGCGGACCTCGCGGACGTCTACGTGGACGACGCGTTCGGCGTGGCCCACCGCGCGCATGCGAGCAACGAGGGCGTCACGCACCTGCTGCCGAGCGCGGCGGGACGGCTGCTCGAGCGCGAGGTGAAGACGCTGACGGGGATCCTCGAACACCCGCGACACCCGCTCGTGGCGATCGTGGGCGGCGCGAAGGTGGCGGACAAGATCGCGGTGATCGAGCGCTTCCTGGAAGTCGCGGACGTCGTGGTGATCGGCGGCGCGATGTGCTTCCCGTTCCTGTGTGCGCAGGGGCACGCCGTGGGCAAGTCGCTGTGCGGCGACGAGGACGTCGAGCACGCGCGCAGCGCCCTCGCGCGCGCCAGCGACACGCACGAGCCCCAGCCCGGCCGGGCGCGCCTGCTGGTGCCGAACGACCTCGTGATCGGCGACCGCCTGGCGGCGGACGCTACGCACCGCGTGCTCGACGGGGTCGAGGTCCCGCAGGGTTGGATGGGCCTGGACATCGGCCCGAAGACGGCGGAGCGCTACGCGAGCGTGATCGCGAGCGCGGGCACCGTGTTCTGGAACGGTCCGATGGGCGCATTCGAGCTCGAGCCGTTCGCGGCGGGCACGCGCGCGGTGGCCGAAGCGGTGGCGAGCGCGCCGGGCATGACGGTCGTGGGCGGTGGCGACTCGGCCGCGGCGCTCGCGCAGTTCGGGCTCGAGCACGAGGTCGACCACCTCTCGACGGGCGGCGGCGCGACGCTCGAGCTGGTCGAGGGCAAGACGCTCCCGGGCGTGCGGGCGCTCGAAGGCGCGGGAGTCGTCTCCTGATGGCGGGCGCGGCACGGACGCCTCTGATCGCGGGCAACTGGAAGATGTACAAGACCGAGGAGCAGGCGGAGGACTACATCCAGGCGCTGCTCCCGCGCGTCTCGGCGGTGGACGGGGTGGACGTGGCGATCTGCGTGCCGTTCACGGACCTGCGCGCGATGGTGGACAGCGCGCGCGGGTCGCGCGTGGAGGTGTACGCGCAGAACATGCACCACGAGCCCGAGGGCGCGTTCACGGGCGAGATCTCCGCGCCGATGCTGAGCGAGCTGGACGTGCGCGGCGTCGTGCTGGGGCACTCCGAGCGCAGGGAGCTGTTCGGCGAGACCGACAAGGCGCTGGCGCTGAAGGTCCCGGCCGCGCTCGCGGCGGGCTTGGCGCCGATCCTGTGCGTGGGCGAGACTGAGGCCGAGCGCGACAACGACGACACCGACCGCAAGCTACGCCAGCAGATCAAGGACGACCTCGCGGGCGTGCCGAACGAGCGGCTGGCGGACGTGACGATCGCGTATGAGCCGATCTGGGCGATCGGCACGGGCCGCGTCGCGACGCCCGAGCAGGCGCAGGAGGCGATCGCTTTCATCCGCGCGCTCGTGGGCGACCGCGACAAGCAGGCGGCCGAGAGCGTGCGCGTGCTGTACGGCGGCTCGGTCAAGCCCGAGAACGCGGCGGAGCTGCTGGCGCTGCCGGACGTGGACGGCGCGTTGGTGGGCGGCGCGTCGCTGGAGGCGGAGTCGTTCGCGGCGATCGTCGCCGCTGCTGCCCGATGAGGATCCCGGCGGGCCCGCTGGGCCTGCCCGCAAGTTGCGCGTGCTTGATCGTGCTCGACGGCTGGGGTCTCGCGGAGCCGGGTCCAGGCAACGCGGTGTCGCTGGCGGATACGCCTGTGTTCGATGAGCTGTGGAGTTCCTGCCCGCACACGACGCTGACCGCGTGGGGTCGCGCCGTGGGGCTGCCGGAAGGCCAGATGGGAAACAGCGAGGTGGGCCATCTGAACCTGGGGGCGGGCGCGGTCGTGCGCCAGGACCTGATGCGGATCGACGACGCGGTCGCGGACGGGTCGCTGGCTCAGAGCGAGGTACTGCGGGCGGCATTCGCGGACGCGCGTCGGGTTCACCTGCTGGGGCTGGTCTCCGACGGCGGCGTGCACTCATCGCTCGAGCACGTGCGCGCGCTGGTCGCGCTCGGCGCCACGCTGGCGGCGAAGGACGTGGTTGTGCACGCGTTCACCGACGGGCGCGACACGCTGCCGCACGCGGGCGCGGGCTATCTGCGCGAGCTCGACGGGATGCAAGGAGTGCGGGTCGGCTCGGTCATAGGCCGCTACTGGGCGATGGACCGCGACCGCCGCTGGGAGCGAGTGCAGCGCGCGTACGACCTGCTCGTCCACGGCCAGGCGCCACACCACGCTGACAGCGGCGAGGAGGCGGTGACCGCCGCGTACAAGCGCGGCGAGACGGACGAGTTCATCGAGCCGACGCTCGTTGGAGAGGAGGCGCGGATCGAGCCGGGCGACAGCGTGATCGCGTTCAACTTCCGCCCGGACAGGATGCGCGAGATCACGCGTGCGCTGGCGGAGCCGGGATTTGGGGAGGCTGGGCCGCAGGGCGACGACGGGCGCGCGCGACAACAGCCAGCGGAGGAGCTCCCGGGTTGGGAAGGCCGCGGCGGCGCGGCGCCGGTCGGGCGCTACGCGACGCTGACCCGCTACGAGGAAGACTGGAGCTACCCGGTGGTGTTCTCGCCGGAGCGCCCCGCGACGACGCTGTCGGTGGTGCTCGAGCAGGCGGGTGCGCGTCAGCTGCACGTGGCGGAGACTGAGAAGTACCCGCACGTGACGTACTTCTTCAACGGCGGCGATGAGGCGCCGCTGGAGGGCGAGCGTCGCGAGATGGTGCCCTCGCCGCGGGACGTGCCGACGTATGACCACAAGCCCGAGATGAGCGCGCGCGAGGCGGCGGACGCGTTCGTGGACGCGTGGCGCGCGGACGAGCCTCGCTTCGGCGTGATCAACTTCGCGAACGCGGACATGGTGGGCCACACGGGCGTGATCGAGGCGGCGGTCGCGGCGATCGAGACGGTCGACGAGTGCCTCGGCGACGTGGTGGCGGCGGTGCACGAGCGCGGCGGCGTGTGCGTGGTGACGGCGGACCACGGCAACGCCGACCACATGCTCGAGCCGGACGGCAGCCCGAATACCGCGCACTCGATGAACCCCGTGCCGCTGATCGTGACGAGCCCCGGCCTGGCGCTGCGCCAGCACGAGGGCATCCTCGCGGACGTTGCTCCGACGCTGCTGGAGGCGCTCGGGATCGAGCAGCCGGCGGCGATGACGGGCCGCTCGCTGGTGGAGGGCCGCTGAAATGCGCTCGCGGCGCCTGCTATCGGCGTTCTTCGTCGGCTCGGGCGTGAACCATTTCGTGATCCCGCGGGCGTACGAGCGGATCGTGCCGCCGAGCATGCGCGGGCGGGCGAAGCTGCTCGTGCAGGTGAGCGGCGTGGCGGAGGTGGTGGGCGGCGTGGGCGTGCTGCTGCCGAGGACGCGGCGCCTGTCGGGGCTGAGCCTGGTGGCGCTGCTGGCGGCGGTGTTCCCGGCGAATGTGTACATGGCGCGCGAGCCCGGGGGCTTCGAGCGGATCCCGCGCTGGGCGCTGTACGCGCGGCTGCCGCTGCAGCCGCTGATGATGCTGTGGGCGTTGCGCGCGACGCGACGCTGAGCGCGTTTTCCCGTCGAATGGGCCGTTTCGCTGCTATGTTCGGCTGAGAAGTTCGTTACGTCTGGACCGCCATGTCAACCGTGACCGCCGTCAAGATCGCCACCTCAGAGCGCGAGGCTCTCACCGTCGGTGAGCTGCGCTCCTGGCGCGGACTGCTGAGAGCACACGCGTGCCTGGCGAAGCGGCTGGACGCGGAGTTGGAGGCGGCGCATCGGCTGCCGATGACCTCGTATGAGGTGCTGAGCCGCTTGGAGGATCAGCCGGGCGGGCGCATGCGCATGTGCGAGCTGGCCGAACAGGCGCAGCTGTCGCGCAGCGGCCTGACGAGGATGGTCGATCGCTTGGAGCGCGAGGGACTGCTGGAGCGCTGCTCGTGCGACCACGACGCGCGCGGCTCCTACGCGTGCCTGACGGGCACCGGTCGCGAGCGCGTCGAAGCGGCGCGCGTGACGCACCTGGCGGTCGTGC
>DASUPL010000139.1:0-18904 GCA_036281155.1 Solirubrobacteraceae bacterium
CTGTTCGTGCGCGATGACAACACGCAATCCGGCGCGGCCATCCACAACGTGACCGTTCTCCCGCTGATCGTCCCAAGCCTCAGCCATGCATCTCTGACCAACGCGCAGTTCAAAGTCGGGCCGACCCCGACCGCGATCGCCGCCAAGGCGTCGCTCGGCACGAGCTTCAAGTTCACGCTCGCGGCGCCCGCGAAGCTCACCATCGCGATTACGCACTCCGCATCGGGCGTGCGGCGTGGCAAACGCTGCGTCGCCGCTTCCAGGAAGCGCAGCTCACACGGCAAGCGCTGCTCGCGCAGCGTGAAGGCCGGCACGCTCACGCGCTCGAACCTGCAACCGGGAAGCAACACGATCGCCTTCAGCGGGCGCATCGGGCGCCGCGCGCTGCGCCCCGGGCGCTACAAGGCGATCCTGAGCGCGGGAAATGCCAAGGGGAAATCGAAGCCGGTCTCGATCGCGTTCACCGTCGTCAGGTAGCCAGACGCCAGACGAGTTCTAATCGAGGTCAAATGCCGCTTGGATCGCGGCCACAGTTCCTAGTCTCGCTGTTCGAGCCGGTATGAGCAGAGGAAGGACAGATCGTCGCCGTACAGCCACACCACGCCTTTCTGCCTTAACTTTCCAAGCGGTCCAACTATCATCACAGCGCTGATCGAGAAAGTTTGGTGACAAAAGCGGGAGCTTCGGGACGACCTGCGAACCCCGGCGCCCATCTGGAGAAGCTGGTTGAGCTTCTGATGGAGCCGATCGGGCGGAAAGCCCGACGACGGGCAGCCAATGCGGTGCGAGGGAAGGTTTGAGTCCCTATGGCTGCACGTTCGACCCGTCAGCCTCCTCCGCAAGGCCAGTGTCGTCGAGGGTCAACTGCTCACCGACAGCGAGTACCGGCTCGGACTCAGGGAGCTTCTCCGCGTCCTTCGAATCCTTCCCCCTGGCCTTGGCGTCTGCCGCCAGGTCCGGCGTGTAGATGAGTTTTACGTTCCTCATCTTCTGCTTCTCGCTGGTCTTCCAGAAGTCCATGGGAGAGATCCGCTCTGATCTCGTGCTGGTCCACGCCGCCAAGTCCAGCGTGAATGCGGTGAACTTCCGGCCCGCATAGGTCTCACCACCGCGCTTCGTCGAGAGCGTCTCCACCTTGTGTAGTAGTCGGAGATCGACGAGGCCTTGAATCTGCTTTCCCCAGGCCTCCTCTTGAAGCTTGGTCGCCTCGACCAACAACACGTTGGTGCGGTTTGACTCGACCGCGAAGTCGATGATCTCAGACAAGCGCGACCGCAGCGCCTCGGCCTCCTCGCCCGCGTCCTTCTTCAACTCCTCCTGCTTCTGCTCGTACAGTGTCCCTGCTGCGCGAGCGACGTCCTCAGATGTGATCTTGTTCCTAATCCGGGTCCCGCTCGCGGGCCTCTCGGTGGCATTGCGGAGCGCTCCTCGGACTGCTGATAGATAGTCGCGGGCAACGCCCCCCGATGCGAGTACGAGCCGCTCGCGGCCACCGTCCGTGATTAGTCCTTCCAGATCAACCTCAACCTTCTCCGTGATTCCGGCAAGCACCTTCTCAAGGAACTCTTTGGCGAACTCAAACCGCTCCAATGTCACCTCGAGCGCAATCTGGTCGGCGTCGTGATCAGGCTCCATCCCGACCGGCGGGTCCCCGTCTTCATATGTGTTAAGGCGGTGCTTGACGCCACAGATCTTCAGATATATGTCAAGCTCCTTGACAACTTGGTGCAGGTAGGCGAGAACCTCTGGTTGATCAGCCAATTTGATGTGATAGAAGTCGTCCAGGACGACTAGGGTCGGCACTTTGAGCTCATCATGGGCCGCCCCGAGAACACTACTAATCACAATCGCCGCCTCCGACAGTCCGTCCATCTTCGTCCGCTCATAGTGAGCTTCGGACGCAGCCTCCGTCTTATTGTCCTTGTCGGCCTCCTTAGTCATACCCGCATCCACAGATCCGCTCCCCGCTCCCCAGGTGTGGGGAACTGGCATCTTGATCTGGCCGCCGCCGCCCAAACGCATGCCGGTGCGGCGCGACTCGGACTGGAGCTCCTTCACCGTGTGTTCAGCAGTTTGTGGCTCCTTGAGCAGCCGATCCATCAGGCTCGACACGCGTCGCACACGATGCAGCAAGCGCCGCCGCTTCAACCGCATAATCAAGCCGTCGCGTCGTAGCCGTGACTCCAGATCCTTCAAGAGGCGAGCAAGCAACTCGATCAGGACGTCGGGATACGGACGCCCGCGCAAGGTCTCCACGTCAATGAAGATCACCTCGCGGTTGGCGCCGCCCCCACCGGCCGCAACTCTTCGGAGCAGAGTCGACTTCCCGACGCCCCGACGACCGTGAACCAACTGATGTCGCCGCGCCGAAGCCTCCTCAAGGATTCCTGGGCGGGGAGAGACAAAGCGCCCAACCGCGTCGGGACCGGCCCGCGCTGCCTCAGCTAGCAGGGCAAGCAGTTTCGCCACTTGCTCGTCGCTAGGTGCTGCTTTCTGTGCCGTCTGCGCTCTGCTCCCCATCTTATCGCGAGTCTACTCGGCCGAGCCGTTCCAACGTTCGGCCGTATGCCTAGCGTCGCGTTGCGACGTCCCCGCCGCCCGGCCGACGAGACTTCGCCTCACCGGCCTCTTGCGCTCTGGCGCACAAACTCGCGACCTCGCCGGTTCGTAACATCATGTCGCAGAAGCGGCATTCAGCGACTGAGCGTTCTTACACAGCGCGGCAGTGTAGCCGTCAGTCGAGCTTGATCCTACATACGCATAGAGGGGCCACCAAAATTGGTGGCCCCTCTTCCGAGCGCTAGCGTAGTAGCGAGTCGTCGATCTCAACAGGACGCCAGTGGTTCGGTGTCCCGGTTGCGGTGAGGGCCCTTTGAACCTCTTGTCTAGCTTGTTCTTCGGCTTGGTGCGGATCGGGTCCGTTGCGCAGCCATTCGAGATCTTTCTCGGTAGCTGGTCGTATGTTGTTTTCGCTCATTTTTCGTCCTCCGTCTCCGATGGCGTAGGTACCCGGAGTCCGGGCGTTTTTGACACACGGCGTACAAACTCTTTTATCGCCTCTCGCTCAAGTTCACTGATACGACCTGTAGGTAGCACGGAACCGCCGAAGGCGAAGGAACCAGCGTCCTGAAGTACCCGTGGAGTTGCTTTCAACGCATCGTCAGTTGCCATTGCGCGTCCACGCGGGCTCTTGCGTTTGGCTTGCCCGAAGTCGAAGTACGGCGAATACACCCGTGGCGCAACGCCGACGTACTGCTCAAACACGACCTTGCCCTCGACCGGCCCAGGCACCACGGGCTCAAAGATGATCGAATCGTCATGTAGCTCTCGGGCTAGACTCTTGGCATAAGGGTGGATGTACAAGACACGCTCGATACCGGACGCGATCACGTGTCTAGCGCAATTATGACAAGGAAATGTAGTGCAGACAAGTGTCGTCTTATCGATCGGAACTCCTTTTCTAGCTGCACTAGTGATCGCGTCCATCTCAGCGTGAAGCGAGCGGCCAAACTCAGTAATAGAGCTGAAACGGGTTCCATCGAGATCACGAAGAAAGTCGTCGAGCCGCTCCTCGGTAACGTCAAACGCACCGTTTTCGAGTGCTGTGAGGCGTCTCTTATTCGACCAGCCAGTGCCTCCCATACGCACGAGTAGCTCGCGTGCGATCCGACGCTGCCAGACCGTGTTGGAATCGAGTGGTGGCTGGCGAGCAAAATCCCGTCCATCCGGCTGATCCGGCGACCAATAAAGTCCTCCGGCACCAGTGGGAACATCATTCGTGCCCACCGAAACCACGTCACCGGCCCGATTGACAAGCGCCGCGCCAACTTGTCGGCCCATCTCCGCACTGCGAAGGCCCGCCGTGAATGCGTGGTACATACCTTGTTCCTCGCGGAACGGTGGTACGAACGCCTCCCCGAAGATGAGATGAACCAGGCGCGGGATGACGGCTTTCAGGCTCGCTTTGCTACGGCCATCGACAAAAAAATCCGCCAGCGAAAAGGTATCTCGAACTCCCTGTCCGTAGCGAGTCGCAGGATCGCTGTAGTCACGATGGAGGTCTGTCAACGCCTCAGCATCAAAATGTTTCGAGGAGATGTTCGCCCAGCGCTCCCAACGGTTCATAAGGTTTTTTTGCCGTTGCAGCTCTGGAACGTGGAGAGCGAAGAGGATAAAGCGCGGTCCGTAGATGCGACGCAAGGTCGCGACCTCCTCCCACCGCTTGAGAGAGCGCACGAGCCACACAACGCGACTCCTGGATGCGTCAGCATTGGTGCGCTTGCCCGCAATGAGGAACACAGCGAGCTGTGCAACCACGTCGTTGAGTTTGGTTTTATCCCTAAGTGTGTCACCCATGTCCTGGAGCGTGCGTGTGGCTTCAGGATGCTCACGTTGAAAGTGGTCTTCTTCGACGAGAGATGGAAAGTAGTTGCTGAGATGAACGGTTCGCAGCTGGTAGCCATATCCATGTAGACTCGCTTTGAGTAGCTGGTGGAAGGTTTCCGTTTCGGCACCAGCGCCGTAGACAAGCCCGAATACCAGCTCATCGGCTGCGACTTGGCGGAAGCTGCTTGTTGGGCTGGCATCCATCGCTAGTCTGCAGACACCGTGAGCGACCGAAATATCTCTGCATGCCTTCGACGAGCGGCGGCGACCTCGGCGGTGAGCATCGAACGCCGATCACGAGCGCGAGCGATCTCATCGACAGTCGCCTCGGCATCCAGCGTGTCCGTCTCTTGGAGCTGGGTCTCAAGCTCTGCGAGCCGGGCACTCTCTCGTCCTACCGCGTCAAAGTCGAGACTGTATATGCCTGGCGCGGTGCTCCGTTGTATAACCGGCGATCGAGCTATCTGGGTCAAGAACGTCGCCAAGGGGTCCTTGCCCACGGGGAGGAAGCCCTCTCGGCGAAGCAAGTCGTACCAGGTTCTGTAGTGGACAGCCTGATCGGGTTGAGGTGTCGCCGCCAAGATCCGCGCTGCCGTTTCGCGGATCTTGGCGCCTCGAAGGATGATCGGGCCAGCATCCCTGTCGCCTACGTACTCTTCACGCTCTCGCGAGACGACGCGCAAACGAGGCGACGGGCCACCCGTCTGCGGAAGCTCGCTGGCATCAGAACCGGCAGATAGCCGATGCAGTGTCGCTCGCTCCCCCTCCAGTCCGTCGTATGTAGCCTGGAGGATGTCGAGTTCTCGCTTCAGGTGCTCTTTGCGCCTGTTCAGCCGCTCGAGTTCGCGCTCCACGCGTGCCTGCTCGGCAGCTGCCGCTGCCTGCATCCGCCGTGAGGGCGACCATGTATCCACGCTTGCCATATCGAAAGAAGTAGCGGTTATCAACATCTCCACAGGGCATGGTCAAGTGGCCACCAGACATTCCTACAATGCGTCCATATGCAGGGGTTCTACATCGAATCGCTACGTTATCCACAGGGCCCTCGGTCCTGTGGATATGTGGATAGGTCTGCAAGAAGCCCTGGAAACGCCCATCAAGCCCCCCTGTGACGAACGTTGGCCCCGCATCCTCCGACATTTTCTCCGACGGCGCGGCGATTGCGTGACGTTCGCGCCGCCGATTCGGCGGCGTAGCGCATCGTTATAGAACTGGATGGGCGGCGGTGTCCGTGTCGCACAAGTGCCGTTGTGCGCTGGTGCTCAGTCCGTGTCCCAGCCTCGTGTGCTGCGTCGTCCGCGCCGGTTGTATGGCGGTTCGTCATCGCGGTCGGGTTTGGAGTCGTCTGGCTCGGGCCACTCACGTAGGCAATGGATAGCGGTGGCGAGTCGCCCGCAGCTCTCCCGCAGGCGGTCGCTGAACTCGAACCATGTCGCGGAGCTGGCCTCGCGGTCGGCTTCGAGCAGCTCGATGGCTTCATCGAGCGTGCCGCGTACGTCCGCGCGGAATCCAGCGATGTGCTTGCCGGCGGCAGCACGCGCCTCAGCCCACGCCCGGTGCTGTGGCGCCTCGGGGAGCGGGCCGATCTCGCTGCGGGCAGCGTCGAGTCGAGCTTGGCCCTCGTCGGTAAGCAGCAAGGCATCAATGCCAAGGCGACGGGTCGGTTCGATCAGGCCGTTGGCTTCGAGCGCTTCAAGTTTTGGGCGTAGCTGGCGGGTGGTCCATCCGTTGTGCGGGATACCGAGGTGTTCCTTGATAGTCCCGAGGTTGACACCGGGGTAGTCCTTGCTGTCGCGGTGGCACTCAGCTCGCTCCATCGCGGCCATGAACAACTCGTCTGACGGCAGCTCGACAAGGGTAGGCTTCTGTGCGGGCATGGGGAGTCACCACTCCTTCGTGTCCGGGCCTCGGCACGGCCTTCAACCCGTGCCGAGGCCACTTGGGCTTATGAGGCCGCCGAAGCTACGACTGAGGGCGATGATGGGTCAAGCTGTGGACCGCACCCAACAGCGGACGTTCTCAGTGCGGCGCGGCGGCTGGAGCGTTGAGCGCGCTCAGACCGCTCGCCTCGATCTGCTCAGCAGCGGCCAGGAGTTCTGAGGCGCTGAGGCCGAGTCCGGCTGCAAGGCGTCTGAGGCTGGCGTAGCTGGGGTTGCGCTTGCCGGTCTCGACATTGCTGATCCAGCGCTGGTGCAGGTCGGTGTCGTTGGCGAGCGTCTCTTGGGTGATGCCGAGTTCCCCGCGGCGGGCTTTGACGGCGTGGCCGAGGGCGGCTTGGAAGGCTGGGGAGGCGGACATTTCGCCAGCCTGGCCGTCCGCTGTTCACAGGACAATGACATTGCGGTAGACCTATCCTTGACATTCCGGTAGGGTCCCGTCTGATGACATTCCAGTAGAGAGGATTTGCGGGCGCAGCGGCGACCTCCCCACGGCGCCTGCCGCGCCCGCATAGCCCTCCCGGTAGCTGAGAGGAGGCGTATCCGTGTCTGAGCCCTTGATGATGAAACCACGCCACTGCGCCCGGTCAGCGAACTGGATAGGCGCGATCGTGACGGTGCTGCTGGCGGTGGGTTGTGGCACCGCCCGGACCAGCTCCACAGCAGCGTCTCGGCAGGCCGGGGGCAGCCACACAACGCTCGTCAGCGCACGCACGCCTGCGCCCCAAGGGCACCGAGTCGCCGCCAGCCCGGCCCGGAGGCGTCGCCAGGGTTCAAGGTGCCCGTCCAATTTCGGGTTCCCGCTCTGTCCTCTCCCGCTGCCTGGATTCCCCAAGGCACAACAACAGATCGCGTTGGCGTACCGGATGTTCAAGATGCGCCCGGAACCCAGCTTCAATATGCAGGCCCCGGCCGAGCCGAGGCCGGAGATCCCTGACCACGTTCTGATGATCAGGTACGGGGTTGAGCGCCTCGGCTATCCCGAGGCCAACTTCTGCGAACACATCGCCAGCCGGGCGACCATCCGGGGCGACGCCCACGCCACTGCCTGCGTCGAGCAAGGCACGACGGTGATCCTCGTGGCGCTGTGGCGCGAGATGGGCACCTCCTGGCGGGTAACGCTCTCCAGCAACAACACGAAGCCATACACGATCCCCGAACTCGTGAAGATCATTGATGGGTGGTCAAGGACCGGGGTCCGACCCCTCGCCCGGTATCGGTGACGCCGGTGCCGCGACCACATAATCAAGCCGAATCCCTGATGCGCGCCCTGCAAACGTCCGCACTAGGACTCCTCGCGGCGGCGCTGATGGCTGGCTGTGGCGCTGGCGGCACGACAATCACCGTCACACCACCGGCCCCCGCCGCGGACACACCCCCGATCTCGACTACCCGCTCAGCAGCGGCTCCAACGACAACACCAGCCCGGCCTGCGCCGTCCTACCCAGTGGTGCCGTTCACGTTCGTCTCAACCGCGACAGCCCGAGGGCGCTGGCCGTTCACCGCGCAGCTCGCCAGCATCACCGAGAACCCCAACGGCTTCTCAGGGGCCGGCGAGCCCCCACAAGACACCTACCTGATGGTGCAGGTCAACGTCACCAGCAAGATCACCGGGCGGCTGGTACCAGCCCCCAAACTCACCGTCTCCTGCCACGCGCCAGGTGATCGCAGCTGGGAAGCAGGCCCGTTTTCAGCAACCGGCTATGACGAAGGCCCCGGCACCGACCCCAGCCCCGGAGGAAACGCCGTATCTCTCGGGGACGGCCAGCCCCACCCCTGGGATGTGGAGTGGCAGGTCCCTATTGGCACGAGCACTACGAACGTCAAGTGTGTGCTGCGGCCAGACCCGCCCGATTCTTCCTTGTACGCCTATCTTCCGCATGTGCTGGTCGCGGGGTCGGGACGCTTGAATTAGAAAACCCCCGGCGCTCAGATGAGCGCCGGGGGCAATCTCATACGGCGTAGCGTATCCAGCGCCATCGCCGTGCAATTGATAGGGCGTAGATGACCCTGTAGCGAGAGGGAAGGCGATCAATCAGTCGGTAGTACCAATGGTGATGCCGTCTTGCTAGCCACTGAGCTTCCGTCAGAACGCCCTCGCGTTCATCACTTGCTATCGAACGTGCCCGCAATTGCCGCCTATCTGCCTCGGTCCATCCAGAGCCGAATGGATAAGGGGGATGGGGAGAGGAGAGATCATAGTCTTCGAGGGTTTCTCCAATAGCCATGATGTGGGCCTTGGTCAATCGCCGTCGCAGAAAGCGCAGCGCCTCCTCTCTTGAGGCGCCGAGGCGACTGCCGGGTCCTCCAAGTGTTCCTGCCGCTGCAAGGAACTCTGCTGCAAGGTACATTTCGAACTCAGGGTCTACCTTGGACAAGGGCTTGTGGCAGAGGATGATGTCTTCGTGTTCAACTTGAGTCATCGTCTCCTCGCGCTCGCCATGTCGCCAGTATTTCTCAGCATACTCGCCGTGGTTGCGGGGGGTGAATATCCCGAACCTCTTACTCATGAGAAGGGCTCCTTCCAAGTCGGTGCCTACGGCTCATTGTTGAGCCGTACGTTTTGACCTGGAAGGAGCCCGGTCGCAAAGTGACGAGTTGATTGTAAATCACCCGATTGTCACAGTAAAGACTTTGATTCTACATTGGAACCTACTTTCTTCAGTGTTCATCCAGTGCCTTTTCGCTAACAGTTACATCGTGCTCACTGACTCTCGCCCTCCTTCTCCAAAGCAAAATTGGCTACCGTATCCGGGGCGTAGATCGAGCGGTACAGCACGTCCGCGATGGCGTCAATCGTGGGTCGGCGGCGTTCTTGCTGCCATGCCTTCCCACTTGTGTTTCCGCGGGCTTCGGCTGCGCCGAGGTATCTCCTCGCTAGCGGCGCGTTGCGGTATCCCTGGGCCTCTCCAATTGCCCGAGGTCCCTCGTCCGGGTACTCCGGGAGGGCAGCTACCGCTATGTCTCGGAGCAGTTCGCATGCTCCGATTTCTCGATCCTTTGTCTCGATCACTCCCGGAACCTTGTTGGAACGCTTACGCGAGCAGGCGCGTTCCTCAACAAGGTATATATCCAGCAGCCAGGGTGCCATAGTCGCAATTACACATGCTCGCGTGCCGACCCTCATGACGTACTCCACGAAGGAGTAGATGTCCCTGAAAGTCGGCCCGAATCGGTCGCTTGGCGGACTCTGGTCCCCAGCGATGCCATCGGGCATGAGTGGGCCTCCTGTCGGTACTGGCGAGGCTTGAGGTCTGCCTCAAACCTGCCACAGATCTGTCTTAGATCCGGGTGACTTAGCTGTGCAATCGCCGGTCTTATGTCATCGCCAATCCTGCCTTTCATGGTCGTAGCTTGCGCCCCACGATGAAGCCGTTGACATTCCTCAGCGCAAGGCGCAGCAGCACCAAGCGAAAGGACGCCAACGAGCGTCTGAGTTCGAGCCCGGACTACCGGGCCTGGTGTCCATCTCCCACGATCTACAGGAGCCAAAACCATGTCTCACTACCTAGCACAACGCCCGGACAGCCTATTCCCGTCCCGAGTCAACAACAAGCTCGGCAAACAGCTAGCGCGTATGGACGCCCAGGCACTTGCCATGCAGCACGCTGACCAGCTCAGTATCGCCCGCGTTGAACAAGCCGCAGCCCGCGGGCTGGTCGGTATCGCCCAACTCTCCAGCCTGGAGGCGTCGCTGGTTCGGATCGCGCCTCACGCCGAAGGCCGCCTTCGGGCCGCGGCTGACGCTGGAGCTATCTCGATCGTGGGCATTGTTGCCCGCTCCGGTTTCTAGCGATGGGCCTCGTAATCGTGATCATCGTCCTCTTCCTCTTCGTGGTGCTAGAGGATGTTTTCAAGGACCTGTACATCGAAGCACGAGACCGCTCAGATGAGCGCATCATGGCGGCCTACCAGCGCCAAGAGGCCGCTCGCGCCCATGCCGAAAACCTGGCAGGCATCGACAGGGCCGTCCGCGCCACCAGCGACGAGATGATCCGGGTCGCTGCCGAAGCCCGCGATGACGTAGTCGAGGGAACCGCGGTGGAGGTCACACGGCGATGAGCGAGAACGAGAGGATACGCGAGCTTCGCGAAAAGATCGACGCGCTCGACCGTGGGATTTACCGCACGTTTGAAAGGCTGTGCCGCAAGGAACGGGAGTGCGTTGCGCTGAAGGAAGCTAACGCCGATCTCCTCGCGCAGCAGGACGGCGCTGATGTTCTGCTCGGCGCTGCAATAGACGAGGCGCTGCGAGCGAGGCAGCTATGAACAAGCTGCCCCAGCTCGTACTGCTTGGGATCTTCGGCCTCGTGGTTCTGGCTGCTTCCAGCCGCGCCCTGATCGCGCTCGCTGGGGCACTGTCTGCGCCCATCGTGGCCTGCGGGACTGTGGCCTGCCTGGTGCGGGTGGTCTGGTGGTACACGAGATGAGTGCCCGGCGCCGGGCTGGCTGCGTATCCGGTGAAGCCGAGGTGATCGACCTGTTCGCGGGCGCCGGTGGCTGGGAGGAGGCGTTGAAGCCGCTCGGCTTCCGGGCGCTCGGGGTCGAGACAGACCCCTGGGCGTGCGCGGCCGCGCGCGCGGCCGGGCACCTCCGCCTCCAGGCCGATGTCGCGGCGCTTGGCCCGGCCGGGTTCGCCCCGGTACTTGGGCTGGTGGCCTCGCCGCCGTGCCAGGCGTTCACGGTCTGTGGGCGGCGGTTGGGCTGGGCGGACATGCCGGTCGTGGTCGCCTGCGCACATGAGCTGGCCGCAGGAGGCGACACGCGCGCTGGGCGGCTCGGGGAATGCCGTGACCCGCGGTCGCTTTTGAGTGTCGAGCCGTTGCGTTGGGCGCTGGCGCTGCGTCCCCGGTGGCTGGCGTTTGAGCAGGTCCCGGCGGCGCTGGAACTCTGGAGCCTGCTCGCCGGGCTCTTGGCGTCCCACGGATACCAGTCGGCGGTCGGGCTGCTCAGCGCCGAGCGCTACGGGGTGCCGCAAACGCGCAAGCGGGCGTTCCTGATCGCCTCACTCGACGGGCCGGTGGCGCTCCCAGAGCCGACACACCACGCCTATGTGTACGGCTGCAGATGTCCCTCTCGCGGCGCGCTGCGCCCGTACCGCTCGATGGCGCAGGCGCT
Source organism: Solirubrobacteraceae bacterium (assembly GCA_036281155.1). GTDB lineage: Bacteria > Actinomycetota > Thermoleophilia > Solirubrobacterales > Solirubrobacteraceae > Palsa-744. The sequence continues at coordinate 11,441 of DASUPL010000139.1, forward strand.
CAAATGTGAGCCGGAGGGCATGCTCCACACCAACAACCAGACCCATAGCGGGAAGCGCCCACGCGGGCTGTGCCGCCCGCTCAGCCTTCCGGCCTACACCGTGGATACCAGTGCTGGCTCGTGGACGATCCAGGACACGCGGATCACCCCATCCCAGGCCGGGGCGTTCCAGGGCTTCCGGGGCTCATACCCATGGCAGGGGCCGCGTACCCGGCAGTTCCAGCAGGCCGGCAACGCCGTCAGCCCGCCACTCGCCCGGCGCATACTCGCCGAGGCGATGCGGCCGACACGACACCGGGGACGCCAGGGTGTGTGATGGGTCCGCGAAGCTCTCTCGAACCCATCCAAGCACAACCGGATTCAGTCCTGGTGACACAAAAAAGTCCTTGACTCAACTATTTCACTTGATTAATACTCAGGAGGTTCTAACACCGAACAAAACACGAACAAGGAGGGAACCATGTAACAACAACTCAACAGAAAGGAGGTGCATTCATTTATGGCACGGAGAATTCATATCAAGGGGATTAGGCGCACAGAGATCGACACCGATCTGCTTGCTTATATTTATTACCAGCAAGGAAAGAGGCTGGTCCAGCAGCGTCGCGAGCGGGTAGCGGGGGATAAACCCAAACGTCCCGCATCCTCTTCCAGCAAACGACCGCACCGGGACAGCGAGGGCGGCCATGAACGCTGAGCTGCTCTCCCTCGTAGCGGTTGGCGGTAGCGGTTCGGCGATGCTCGCCGGGATCGCCGCTCGTGAACATGCCCAGGCCGAACGGATGCGGGCTAGCCGGGTCCGGCTGGCGACCCGCTACCCGATGAATCTCGAACCAGCGCAGGTATTGGCTGCTTGGGACGGCCTGGCCGGCCTGCCGTACACCTCCGAGCTGGTCACGGAGCTGGTGGCAAGCGAGGGCTCGATCACCCATAGCTTGCTGGTGCCCGAAACGGCCCGCGAATCGGTGCGCGCGACCCTGACCGGCGTCATCCCCAGTCTGCGGATCGGCGAGGCGTCACCTTCGCTGGCTGAGGCCGCCACGCTGAGCCTGCGGCTGTTCGTCCCGACGAGCATCCTCAAGGCGGACAACGCCGTGTCGGCTTCGCGCTCACTGCTGACCGGCCTCGCTGGACTGCGTGCCGATGAGCAGGTGGCTATCCGCTGGGCGCTCTCGCCCCGCACCGCTCCGTCTCGGCGGCAGATGGAGGACCCGACACCAAGGGATCGGGAGATTGCGCGGGCTTGGGCGTCCAAGACCGCTACGCCTGGATTTCGCGTCTCTGGATTGGTGCTCATCCGTGCGGCCACCGCCAGCCGGGCGCGGGAGCTGGCCTCGCACATCGAGAACCTGCTGCGTAGCCGCCGGGGTGTCCTTGGTGGCATCCGCGTCACCTCGGACCGGAGTGGGCGCAGCCTGGCCGCGTTGCCGAAGGTTCGACAGTCGTCCGGCTGGCTGTCGGTGGAGGAGACCACCCCGTTGCTCGGCCTGCCGCTCGGTGACGCGGTGCCAGGCGTGGAGGTCGGCTCTCGGGAGCTGTTGGTATCGCCTGGGGTCGCTCGGGGTGGACGCGTGCTGTTCACTGGCCGCGACTCGCGCGGTGATCGTCCGGTGGCGCTGTCGCCGGAGGCGGCAACCCACCATATGGCCGTGGTTGGCCCCAGCGGGGTCGGTAAGAGTGTGCTGCTGGCGAACGCCATCCTGAGTGACATCGAGGCCGGCCACGGTGGCGTGGTGATCGACCCGAAGGGCGACCTGATCGACACCGTTCTCGACCGTGTTCCGCCGAGGTACGCCAAGCGGGTCGTGGCCCTTGACGCTGGCGATGACGCCCGTGCTGTCCCCGGTATGGACGTCCTGCACGGTGGTGACGCGGACGCCCGCGCTGATGTCCTGGTCAGGACATTGAAGTCGCTCGTGCCCGAGTGGGGCATCCGCTCGGAGACGTTTGGGCGGCTCGGGCTGAGGACTTTGGGAGAGGTTCCGGGCGCGACCTTGATGGACCTCGGCCGGCTGTTCGCCGACGAGCCCTACCGGCGCATGGCGGTGGCGCGCCTCGGCGACGGGTTCCTGCGCGACTCTTGGCAGAACTATGAAGGGCTCTCGCCGGCGGCCAAAGTCGATGTGGTCCAGGCCCCGATGGCCCGCGTGATGGCGCTGCTGTCGCGCCCCCGTGTCCGCGCGGTCATCGCCAGTGCTGACCCGAAGATAGACGTCAGCCAGCTGCTCGCAGACAAACGCTTCGTGTTGGTGTCGCTGGCGCCGGGGGCGCTCGGGGAGGCCGCGACCCTGATTGGCGCGGCGGTGATGTTCGCGACCTGGAGCGCGGTCGAGGCGCGGGTAACGCTCCCGCCTGAGCGGCGGCACTTGGTCAACATCTACATCGACGAGACCGCGACCGTCGTCAACGGCCTGCCCAGCAGCCTGGAGCTGATCGCCGAGCGGGCACGCGGGCTGGGCGCCAGCCTGACCATCGCGGTGCAGACCTTGGGCCGCGTCCCCGAGCCGACCCGCTCGGCACTCCTGGGGAACCTCGCGACCCTCATCAGCTTCCGGGCCGGAGCCACCGAAGCCGCCCCCATCGCGCGGGAGCTGCCCGGTATCTCTCCCGACGACCTGATAGCCCTCGGCCGATTCGAGGTCGCCGCCCGCGTCGGGACCGGAGCCGGTAGCGCGGTCTCGGTGATGACCGGACGCACGATCCCGCTGCCTCCCGTGACCGGCCAAGCCGGGGCGATCCGTGACCGCTCAGCGCGGGTGTATGGCAGCGCCCCGACCCCGCCACGAGAGCAACCCGACGACGATGGCGACGGCGATCTGGTGGGCTCTCGACGGAGGCAGGCGTGAGTCCGGTCGCTGGTCCGGTCGCGTCGAGCACTGTGGCCCAGAACACGCCTAACAGTGCGGGGTCTCGCGGGTTTACGCCAACGAAAGACCTGCATCCCCGCAGGCGCTTGTCTCCCCACGAGCTGGCCGTCATCTCCGACCAACTCTCCCCTCGTGACCGTCAGGCCCTGCGGACGGTCAGCCGCTTCCGGGTGATGAGCGGCAGACAGCTCGGGGAGCTGTTGTGGGACGAGGTCTCCCCGAACGCCCGCGCACGGGTAGCCCGCCGGGGGCTTTCGCGGCTCGCTCGTCTCGGTGTGCTCCAGCCGCTCGCGCGCCGGGTCGGTGGGGAGCGCTCAGGGAGCGCCAGCACGACTTACGCGGTGGGACGGGCCGGGCAGTACCTCCTGCAATCCGGGGCCACCTCGAAGCGACGGGTCCGGGCAGCGCATACGCCAGGCGCACGCTATCTCGCACACACGCTGGCGGTCGCCCAACTCTACGTCGACCTGGTTGGCGCAGAGCGCCAGGAACAGGCCGAGCTGATCCGCTTCGAGCCCGAGCCACAGCGCCCCTACATGGCCGGGTTCGGCGCCCGACAGGTACTCAAGCCCGACGCCTTCCTCAAGCTAGGCATCGCCGACTACGAGTTCTCGTGGTTCATCGAGCAGGACATGGCGACTGAGTCGCTCTCGACCGTCAAGGGGAAAGCCCTCAGATACCACGAGTATTTCCGTACCGGGACCGAGCAGGCCGCCCGTGGCGTCTTCCCCCGCGTGCTCTGGATCGCGCCGGACACGGCCCGCGCCGAGGACATCCGCGAGACACTCGCGCAGCTCCCGGCTGCCGCGCACCGCCTGTTCGTGGTCGCCACGACCGCCGAGGCTGTGGCCCTGCTGACGAGCGAGGCCCGCTCATGAGAACGCCCAAGCCCGCCCTCTACTCCGACAGCACCGAGCGCTGGCAGCTGCTCGAGGCGGACATGCTCGCAGCACTGGCGAAGCTCCCCGACGCTTGCATTGACGCGGTCGTTACCGACCCGCCGTATGGGATCGGGTTCCACGGCGAGTCCTGGGATGGCGCGGGCAAGGCCGGGGCGCAGCTCGCACGCGGCGAAGGCTTTGCCGCGTGGGCGCGCAGCTGGGCGGCCGAGTGCCTGCGCGTTCTCAAACCCGGCGGTCACCTGCTCGCCTTCGGCTCTCCGCGCACCTTCCACCGCCTGACCAGCGGCATCGAGGACGCTGGGTTCCAGGTCCGCGACGTGCTGATGTGGGTCTACGGGCAGGGCGCGCCCAAGACCCGCAAGCTCCCTGGAGGGCTGGCCGCGATGCTCAAGCCCGCTTACGAGCCGGTCCTGCTCGCGCGCAAACCCCTGGTCGGAACGACACCGCGCAATCTCGAGGCATGGGGCACCGGCGCGCTGAACACCGAGGCGTCCCGCGTGGGTGGCTACTGGCCTGCCAACCTGGCGCTCTCCCACGCGCCCGGCTGTACCGGGGAACGTTGCACCAGCGGCTGCCCCGCCGGGCTGGTTGATGCCGCGCGTCCCGACCTGCGCCCCAGCCGCCTGTTCTACTGCGCCAAGGCGTCGAAGCGTGAGCGCGAGACGGGATGCGACGGGCTGCCGTTGCAGTCCGATCTGCTCTACAGCCGTCCAGCGGTGCGCTTGCGGCGCAACATCCACCCCACCGTCAAGCCGCTCGCGCTGATGCGCTGGCTGGTGGCGTTGGTGGTACCACCAGGCGGGGTGGTACTCGACCCTTTCGCCGGAAGCGGCACGACCGGCATCGCGGCGGTGCTGGAAGACCGGCCGTTCCTCGGTATTGAACGGGAGGGGCGGTATGTGGATATCGCCTGTGCCCGTCTCACCCACTGGGCCGCACTAGCGGCACAGGAGGAGGTACTGCCATGAGGCCCGTGGCAATCCCTCTCGAAATCACAACAACGAAAGGAGGCCAAAGGAAGGAGAACGTAATGCCTAACATACGAAAACCCAGGGAGAAATGTCTGCGGTGGCCGCGAAAGACACGAGCCGTGATCTACGTGTGCGAGCCGAGGTCGCAAGGTTCGGATGAGTCGTCTGGTGAACTCTCGATCGGTCGACAGCTCATTGAGTGTCGCTGTAAGGCAGCGATGCTGAACGCTGAGATCGTGGTGGAGTTCATCGAACGGCAAGCGTCCTTGCCTGCGCGACCGGTGCTCGATTTCATCGTACTGAGCGCGGATCGTCGCAAGCGGTTTGACCTTATGATCGTTGCCTCCCTGGATCTGCTGGCACGCGACACCCGTGACGCCTTTGACATCGGATGGAGTCTCGGTTTCGCGGAGATTGGCGTCACCCCTGCCAACGGGCATGACGAGTTCCCGTGGACAGATGAAGCCACGCCCAGCTAACCCAACCCGCTCGGGTGACGCCTCCACGATTCATTCGCCGGTGGCGTCACCCAGTGGGGCTGGATGGCCCCACGGTGGGCGGAAGGGCACGCGCCTTTCTGTCCGCCGATATGGCCATCCAACCCAAAGGAGACAGCTCATGGCAGTGACCAAGGCCCAAGAGATATACGACCGAATCGAGGCGATGGTCGCCTCCGGCACCGACAAGGCCGACGCCTTCCGCCAGATCGCCGAGGAGAGAGGCAGGCCGTTCGATTCGGTACGCGGGTCCTACTACTCCCACAAGAAGAAGCTGGAGGGTGGTGACAGTGCAAAACCCGCGCGGACCCGCCGCCGGGAGACGACACCGGATGATGCGCTGGCCGACGCCAGAGCAGCATTGGAACGCGCGATTGCAGCAATCGACCGGGAGGTTGAGGCCGCCAAGTCCAGGGCCGACGAGGCCAAGGCTGAGTACGAGGCGCTCAAGGCAAGCGCCACTGACAGGAAGAACGCCATCACTGAGCGCCTGGAGGCGTTGAACTAAAGCCACAGCGGGCCGGTCGGGGTTTCACACCTTGACCGGCCTGCAGTACCAATTAACACATTGCTTAAATCACGACTTAACGGGAAAATAGTTAAGACGCAGTATTAACATGAAAGTAGACATTTGTCAACGTTCGTCGTAATATCTAACTAGGAAGGAGGGACTATGCCAACACAGGCTCCCAACATACTGACCCGATCACCGATGGAGATACTGGCCGAGATCACAGCAGTTATCTACCTGCGTGTTTCGAGCACCGGACAGCTCACCGGGCATAACCCCGAGGGGTACTCGATCGAGGCGCAGCGCCAAGCCTGCGAGCGCTATGCCGCCTCCGTGGGTGCGCGTATCGTTCGTGAGTACGTCGAGCCGGGCCGGACTGGGACCAACACCCGCCGTCAGGCGCTCCAGCAGATGCTCTCTGAGCTTGGCGAGGTGCAACCCACCTATGTCATCTTTTATGACCTCTCACGGGTCGCCCGCGAGGAGTCCGACGCCTTCTGGCTGCTAGCTCAGGTCAAGAGCCACGGCGCGAAGCTGACCTCCACCCGCGAGCCGGTCGATGACAGCCCGCAAGGGCTCCTGCTGTTCGCGATCATGGCGGGGGTCAACGCCTTCCGCTCGCGTGACGACGGGCAGAAGGTCAAGGTCGGCCTCGAACGCAAGTTCCTCGACGGCGGCACCATCGGCGTCGCCCGCATCGGCTACCGCAACATCCGTGAACCCGTGAACGGCCGCGATGTCGCAGCTATTGCTGTGGATCAGGACCGCGCTCACTATGTCCAGCTAGCGTTCGATCTCGCCGCCACCGGCGACCACACCATCACGACCATCACCGACGTCCTTGAGAGCGCCGGGATGCGCACCCGTGGCAGCTACAAGCGGCCGAGCAAACCGATGACCCGCAGCATGGTCCACCGGATGCTCCGAGACGACTACTACACCGGAATCGTCACCCACAACGGCGTTAAGGGCCAGGGACGCCACGAAGCCCTGATCGACAGGGCGACCTTCGACCAAGTGCAGAAGGTGCTCGACAGTCACCGGATCAGTGGCGACCGCTCCCACAAACACCACCACTACTTGAAGGGCACGATCTTTTGCGCCTGTGGCAAGCGCCTTGGCTTCGGACGCCATCGCGGCAAATGCGGCGGGCAGTACGAGTACTTCTCCTGCCTCAGTCGCGTGCAACGCGAGGAACAGTGCGCCGCGCCGTACTTCCCGGTAGAGCGCACCGAACACGCAATCGTGCGCCGCTACAAACGCGAGACCTACAAACACGACGAGCAGAACATCGTCCGCGAAGCGCTCCACGCTTACGTACAATCCAAGACCGAGATCGCCCGCCGTGAGTCAGCCCGCCACACCCGCAAGCTCCAAGACCTCACCGGAGAGCAGCAGAAGCTCGTGCAGCTCTACTACAAAGGCGGCGTGTCCGAGGAGGTCTTGCAGGCTGAGCAGGAGCGCATCGAGACTGAGCGCGCCAAGGCCCAACAGTGGGCCGACGCCGCCACCCGCGAGGTCGAGGACGTCAACGCCGCACTCGATGACGCCCTTGCGATTCTTGACGAGCACGTCATCTACGAGGCGCTGCCAGCAAGTGCCCGCCGCCTCGTAAACCAGGCCGTGTTCCTCGCCATCGTCGTCTCAGACCCCGACAACGTTCAGGCACAGCTCACGCCCCTGTTTGAGACCATCAAGCAGCTCATCCAAGAGCTA
>DASUPL010000140.1:0-8176 GCA_036281155.1 Solirubrobacteraceae bacterium
GCCGCTTCGGCGGGGCTGGGCAAGGCTCCGGTGACGATCTACGCGAGCTGGAACGGAGACACGCAGACGGCCAGCTGGCGTGTGCTGGCAGGGCCCTCGCCACAGCAGCTCGAACCGGTCTCGAGCGCGGCGCGAACGGGCTTCGAGACGGCCATCGCGACGCCGAGCGCACAGCAATATGTGGCGGTGCAGGCGCTCTCGGCCGCGGGCGCGGTGCTGGGAACCTCGCCCACGATCCATGGCTGATGGTGGTTGAGTTTCCGCTGGCTTGACCTATACGCGCAGGTTGATAACCTCGAATTACTTGTTGTCAACTGAGGCTGATAAACCAAAGCGCTACCGTCCACTGCCGACAGGCACGCACGGCCTCGATCCAGATGTCGTCAAGCGCGACCAGCGCAAGCGCCTGCAGGACGCGCTGGTCGAGCTGATAGCCAAGAAGGGCTATCCGGGAGTGCGAATCGTCGATCTGGCGAAGCTCGCGCATGTCTCGCCGCCGACGTTCTACAGCCTGTACGAAGACAAGGAAGACCTGTTCCTCAGCGCGTACGACGAGATCTCGGCGCGGACCGCGAAGTCCGTGCTGCGGGCGTACGCGACCGAGGATCCCCACGACGAGCGTCGGCTGCTGATCGCCATGCGCGCGTTCGCGGAGATCGCGGCGGCCGAACCGGAGGCGGTCTCGCTGTTCGTGCTGGGAGCGTTCGGCGCGGGCACACGCGCGCTCGAGCGCCGCAAGCGCACGCTGGATGAGTTCGAGTCGCGCATCATCGCCAGCCGCGACGGCGAGGGCGCTGGGACCGACGGCGATCTGACCGTGAAGTTCATCCTCGGCGGTATTCGCGAGGTGACCGCTGCGCGTCTGCGCGACGGCCGCCAGAGCGAGCTGCTCGCGGCCGCCGACGAGCTCACATCGTGGGCGGCCGCCTACCCGCGGCACCTGCCCAGCGGGCTGACGGCGCTGACGATCACCCCGCCGAAATCTTCCGAAGAGGCGACGTACCCTGCCTCCGAGCGGGCACAGCGCGCGGAGGGTCGGCTGCCGAGCGGGCGCAGCGACATGCCGCGCCAGTTCATCGTCAAAAGCCAACGCGAGCGGATCGTCGACGCGACCGCGGCGATCGCCGCGGAGAAAGGCCTCGCGGCCGTGACGATCCCCAGGATCGCCAAGCGCGCGAACGTGTCGTATCAGACCTTCTACGACATCTACGCCTCCAAGCACGACGCGTTCCTGGGCGCGCAGAAGGTGGGCATGCACCAGGCGCTGAGGATCACGATCGAGGCCTACGAAGCGCACGAGGGCGACTGGCCAAGGGCGATCGCCGCGGGGCTGGCGGCGTTGATCGACTTCCTCGCCTCCGAGCCCGCTCACGCTCATCTGAGCGTGGTCGACACGTTCGCCGCGAGCCCCGAGACGATCGCGATCCGCAGCGCGAGCATGGAGGGGTTCGCCGCCTACTTCCAGCCCGGCTACGAGCTGGCGGGCAACCTGGCCCCCTCGATCGCCGCGGAGGCGATCACGGGCGGCATTTGGCAGGTCTTCCACCACTGCATCGAAAATGACTGCCTCGCCGAGCTGCCAGCCGCCGTGCCGCAGCTCGCCTACATGGCGCTGGCGCCCTTCATCGGGCCCTCAGAGGCCGCGAAGCTCGGCCGCGAAGCCGCTCAGCTCGCCAGCGCGTAGGCGGCCTTGCCGTCGCCGCGCTTGGTCTTCGTGACCTTCCCGGCCTTCCGCAGACCGCGAAGGGCCTCGCGAATGGCGCTGCCCGGCATGGCGGTCACGATCGCGAGCTCCGCGACGGTGTGCGAGCCGTGCTCCAGCGCCGCGGTGATCGCCTGCTGAGACTCGCTGCGTGATACGCGGGCGGGCGCGGGCGCCTTCTCTGGACGAGCGGCGGCTTTGGCTGGAGCCGGCTTTGGCGCGGGGGGCGCCGCGGGGGGCACGATCGTCTTGCGCGCCGGCGCTTTCGCCTTCGGCGGCGCGGCCGCTCTGCGGACCGCGGGCGCTTTGCGGACGACCGAAGCTTTCGAGGTGATACGCATCCGGCGCACGAGCGGCGCGTTGCGCGTGACCGGAGCCGGCGTGGGGGTCGGTGGCGCGCCCGGCCCTTCCTCCTCGAGCGCGGCCGCCGCGGAGAGCAGCTGCTCGTACTCGGCCACGGCGTGGCGCAGCTCGTCGCGGCGCGCTTCGATTTCCGCTCGGATCGTCGCGAGTAGATCGACGGGCTTGACGCCTCCTCGTAATACGGGCATCGCGACGCTCAGCTCAGGGCTGCGCCGTGCAAACCGCTGGTGGGGCGCTCACGCGTGTCCCACCACTCGTTGACCACGTCGAGAGCGCCACCGATGATGCCCTCCCTGAAGGAGGTGGTGTCGTTCAGACGCGGCAGCGGCTCGGCGGGAACGTCGACCTCGAGGAACTCGCACAGCGGCTCCCAGCCTTCGTTCGGGTTCCACACGAGCAGCCGCTCGGCGGGCACCGTGTCCTTGACGCTCTGGTTCCAGCGCTCCATCGCCGCGATCAGGCCGGCCTCGGTGGAGGTGTCGCCGGCCAGCGCGCCGCCCTCGTTCCAGGTCATGTGCCGCATCAGCGTGGTGTAGCGGCGCCACAGCGGGTCGAGCACCGCGCGCGCGTCGGAGACGTGGTGGATGACGGCGTCGCCGTGGAAGATCCCCCACACGGTCTTGATCATGCTGCGCGCCCATTCCTCGCCGCCGCGCTCGCTCAGCAGGACCTTCGCGTCGGGGTAGTGGTCCATCAGCTCGCGGTAGTAGCGGGCGGAGGGCCAGTCGACGGTGGAGCGGGCGTCACCGAATATGCGCTCCCAGTCGGCGTTGCCTTCGGCGGCGGCTTCCCACAGCGGCAGGCCCGACTCGAGGTCCGCGAGCAGGTCGCGCATGTGGTAGCAGCGCCCGCGCCCGAGCTGTTCGAGCGCGAACATCTGCGTCGTGGTCGCCGTGCGCGGGAGCCCCGCGCCGATGACCTTCATGAGAGGTTGCGAATCGGTGATGAGCGATTTTTATCATGCCGCGCTCCCCACACGCTGTGCCTATCGAGCCACGCGCAGATACGCGAGCACCGCGAGCACGCGCCGGTGGTCGTCGTCGCAGGCCGGCAGGTCGAGCTTGGCGAAGATGTTCGTGATGTGCTTCTCGACCGCGCCGGGCGTCACGACGAGGCTCTCGGCGATGGCCGTGTTGGAGCGCCCCTCGGCCATCAGCGCGAGCACGTCGCGCTCGCGCGCGGTCAGCCCCGAGAGCGCCTCCGTCGCGCCGTCGCGCGGAGCGAGCAGCTCGGACACGACCTGTCTGTCGAGCACCGTGCCGCCGTCGGCGACGCGGTGAAGCGCGTCGAGGAACGCCCGCACGTCGCCGACGCGCTCCTTCAGCAGGTAGCCGATCCCGGCGGTGTCCTCGCCGATCAGCTCGCTCGCGTAGGCGGTCTCGACGTACTGGGAGAGCACGAGCACGCCGAGCCGCGGCTGGCGCCTGCGCGCCTCGATCGCCGCGAGCAGCCCCTCGTCGCTGTATGTGGGCGGCAGACGCACGTCGACGATCACGAGGTCGGGCTTGTGCCCGGCGATCGCGCGCAGCAGCCCCGGCCCGTCCTCGACCTGCGCGACGACCTCGATGTCGTTCTCGCGCAGCAGCGCCACGAGCCCCTCGCGCAGCAGCGCGAGATCCTCGGCGATCACTACCCGCACGGCAGGCTCACCTCGACGATCGTGCCGCCGCCGACGGGACTCGCCACGCGCAGGCTGCCGTCGAGCGCCTCCACCCGTGCGCGCAGGCCCGCGAGGCCCGACCCGTCGGGGTCCGCGCCACCGCGACCGTCGTCGCCGACGAGCACCATGAGCGTGCGGTGCTCCTCGCGCAGCGCCACCCAGCTGCGCTGAGCCGCGGCGTGCTTGGCGGTGTTCGTGAGCGCCTCGGCGATCACGAAGTACGCGGCGCTCTCGATCGCGGGAGCGAGCGGGCGGTTTGTGTCTACCTCGATCGACGTGCCGAGGCCGTAGCGCGCGGCGAGCGACTCCACGGCGGCGGCGAGGCCGCGGTCGGCGAGCAGCGGCGGCACGATCCCACGCGCGAGGTCGCGCAACTCGGCGATCGCATGGCGCGCCTCGCGCTGGGCGTCGGCGATCAGCTGGCGAACCTCGGGCTGGTCGCTGGCGCGCATCTCCGCGCGCCCGAGTTGCAGCGTGAGCGCCACCAGGCGCGCCTGCGCGCCGTCGTGCAGGTCGCGCTCGATCCGCCTGAGCTCCGCCGCCTGCGCGTCCATCGCCTGGCGGCGGGTGTGCGTGAGCATGTCGATGCGCGCGCGCAGCGCACGCCGCCCCCGGGCGACGAGCACGCGGTCGTGGAGCGCGATCAGCGAGTACCCGCTGCCCGTCGTGGCGAGCCCGAGCAGCGCCCACGCGGGCCAGAACTGGTGCACCCCCGCGAGCAGCCATGTCAAGAGCCACGTCGCGAGCAGGATCACCGCGGCGACGCCCACGAGCGTCCACACGCTCGCGACCCGTCGCACCGCGCCGCGCGGCTGCCGCCACGCCCAACCGGCGGCGTAGTCGAGCAGCACCACCACACCCAGCCCGAGCCACGCCCACCCGGGCCAGAAGTAGCCCCGTCCACTCAGCGCCCAGATCGCCGCGAGCAGCACCGCCGCCAGGAGCGCCAGGCGACGCTCGAGCGAGCGCGCGTATTCGCCGATCGACAGGCCCGCGGCGAGCGTGGGCATCCAGCGGCGGGACACCGCACCGCGCGCGTGGGAGAGCTCGACGGAGAGGCGAGCGCGTTCGTCCATCGCGACTATCGTCGCACGGCGCAACGGGCGCCGACTCGTGAGGGTCAGAGAGCCTTTGCCGCCTGCTTCTCGGGAGCGACGCGCTGGACGTCCCAAACGAGGCCCGCGCGCTCCAGGCCGGTGATGACCAGGCCCGACACGTCGATCTCCCGCCGCCCCATCCCGTGGAACGCGGAGGTGGGGAATGCATGGTGGTTGTTGTGCCACGCCTCGCCGAGCGAGAACGGCGCCAGCCACAGCAAGTTACGCGAATGGTCGCCAGTCGCGAATCGCCGACGGCCGAAGTAGTGGCACAGCGAGTTGATCGAGTAGGTCACGTGGTGGAGCACCATCATGCGCACCGCCCCACCCCACAGCATCGCCTCCAGCCCGGCTCCCACCGTCCCGCCCCAGAGCGCCCCCAGCCCGAAGGGGATCGCCATGCCGAGGAGCGCCCACAGGAGGAATGTCCTGTCCACGAACGACACCTCCCGATCGGCCAGCAGGTCGGGGGCGAACCGTTCGCGCGCGCCACGCTGGGTGTGGTCGAATAGCCAGCCGACGTGCGCGTGCGCCAATCCCCGCAGCGAGCCGCGCCAGCCGCTCGCGTGGCGCCCGTCGCTGTCCACGTGCGGGCTGTGGGGGTCGCCGAGACGGTCGGAGTAGGTGTGGTGCTTGCGGTGGTCCGCCACCCACGAGATCACGGGGCCCTCCACCGCCATCGTGCCGAGGATCGCGAGCAGGCCGCGCAGCCACGGCTTGGACTTGAAGCTGCGGTGGGTGAACAGGCGGTGGAAGCCGACCGTGATGCCGAGCCCGGTGGGCACGTACATGATCAGGAAGATCGCGACGTCGCGCCAGTGCAGCTCGCGGCCCCAAGTGCCCACCACCGCCGCCGCCAGCAGCAGCGGCGGGACGGCCGTGATGATCCCCGTGGCCAGCCGGTCGAGGGACTCCATCACCGGGACCTGGATCTCCTCGGGCGTGGGCCCTGGCGACTCGGGGCGAATCCCGAGTGCGGGTGGCTCTTGCGTGGCGGTGCTCATCGCTGTAAGCGATGTTCGGACACGCGTGTGGGCCATGTCGATAGAGCCGGCCACCCACGAAAGGGCGGCTGTCCCCCCGTTACGATGGTGGGGATAACCCCCGGTCCGGATGGGTGACGCTTATCCAGGACGGACGTCGAGCACGATCTTGCCCGTCGCCCGGCGCTCGTCGAGCGTCTGCAGCGCGTCGGCGGCGCGCTCGAACGGGAAGCGCTCGCCGACGATCGGGCGGATAAAGCCGTCGTCGACCATCGCGTTAACGGCGGCGCCGATCTCGCGGTTGAGGTCGGGCTTGCCCATCACATAGCCGCCCCAGCCGGCGCCGACGACCTCTGTGTTGCGCAGCAGCAGCCGGTTGACCTTCACCTGCGGGATCGAGCCGCCGGTGAAGCCGACGACGACGAGCCGTCCGTCCTCGCGCAGGCAGCGCAGGCTGTCGGTGAAGCGATCTCCGCCGACGGGGTCGAGCACGACGTCGACGCCGCCGCCGGAGCGCTGGACGACCTCGTCCTTCCAGGCATCGCTCAGCAGCACCGTCTCATCCGCGTTCGCCCGCTCGGCGACGCGCGCCTTCTCCTCGCTCGAGACGAGCGCGATCGTGCGCGCGCCGAGGCCCTTGGCGACCTGCAGCGAGGCGCTGCCGACGCCGCCGGCGGCGCCGTGCACGAGCACCGTCTCCCCCGCGCGCAGGCGCCCGCGCATGGCGAGCGAGAAGTAGGCGGTGTGGTAGTTGAGGATCAGCCCCGCGCCTTGGGCGAAGTCGAGCTCGGGAGAGAGCGGGAAGGTGAAGAACTCGGGCGCGACGGTCGTCTCGGCCCAGCCGCCGAGCGCGCAGAACGCGGCCACGCGGTCGCCCGCTTTGACTGACGCTCCGGCGGGCGCGCTGCGCACGATGCCGCCGACCTCGCTGCCGGGGACGTAGGGCAGCGGCGGTTTCATCTGGTACTCGCCGCGCGTCTGCAGCAGCTCGGGGAAGGAGACACCCGCGACGTGCACGTCCACGACAACGCCCTCCTCGGGGGATAGTGGATGCGAGGTTCCAGGCTCGGGAAGATCGACGAACGCGAGCGCGCTGTCGGGACCGGACTCGGCGACTATCTGGATCGCTCTCATCGTGGCAGTATCTCCGAAACACCGACGAGGGAGAGAATGTCCAATGGCGAACGTGCTCTGCGTGCTCTACGACGATCCGGTCGACGGCTACCCGCCGGCGTACGCGCGCGACGCGGTCCCGCACATCGCGGGCTACCACGACGGGCAGAGCGCACCCACGCCACAGCACATCGGCTTCACCCCGGGCGAGCTGCTCGGCAGCGTCTCGGGCGAGCTCGGGCTGCGCGGCTTTCTGGAGGAGCTGGGGCACCGGCTGATCGTGACCTCCGACAAGGATGGCCCCGACTCGGTGTTCGAGCGTGAGCTTCCAGACGCGGAGGTGGTGATCTCCCAGCCGTTCTGGCCGGCGTATCTGACGGCCGAGCGGATCGCGAAGGCGCCGAGGTTGAAACTGGCGCTGACGGCGGGGATCGGCTCCGACCACGTCGACCTGCAGGCCGCGATCGAGCACGGGCTGACGGTCGCGGAGGTGACGTACTCGAACTCCATCAGCGTGGCCGAGCACGTGGTGATGATGATCCTGGCGTTGGTGCGCAACTACATCCCCTCCCACCGGTGGGTGGTGGACGGCGGCTGGAACATCGCGGACTGCGTGTCGCGCTCGTACGACCTGGAGGGGATGCAGGTCGGCACGGTCGCGGCGGGGCGCATCGGCTCGGCGGTGCTGCGGCGGCTGAAGCCGTTCGAGGTGGGCCTGCACTACACCGACCGCCACCGCCTGCCGGCGGAGGTGGAGCGGGAGCTGGGCGTGACGTTCCACGACAGCGTGGAGTCGCTCGTGGAAGCGTGCGACGTGGTGACGATCAACGCGCCGCTTCACCCCGAGACGGAGAACCTGTTCGACGAGACGCTGCTGGCGAAGATGAAGCGCGGCTCGTATCTGATCAACACCGCGCGCGGCAAGATCTGCGATCGGGACGCGGTCGCTCGGGCCTGTGAGAGCGGTCAGCTCGCCGGCTACGCGGGCGACGTCTGGTTCCCGCAGCCGGCGCCGGAGGATCACCCGTGGCGGTCGATGCCGCACAACGGGATGACGCCGCACACGTCCGGGACGAGCCTCTCCGCCCAGGCGCGGTACGCCGCCGGCGTGCGGGAGATCCTCGAGTGCTGGTTCGAGGACCGGCCGATCCGCGAGGAGTACCTGATCGTCGCCGGCGGTGCGCTCGCCGGCGCCGGGGCGCACTCCTACAGCGAGGGCGACGCCACCGGCGGGTCGGAGGAGGCGGCGCGCTTCGGC
>DASUPL010000141.1:0-10718 GCA_036281155.1 Solirubrobacteraceae bacterium
CCGGTTCCAGCTTCATCCGCCGCAGCTGCTCGCGCGCGGCGAGCTCGTGGTCGGCGCGCGCGGCCGCGGCCGCGCGCAGCTCCTGCAGCTGCGTGGCGAGTCGATCGCGCGAGCGCTCCAGCTCGCCGAGGTCAAGCAGGCGCGGACCGCGCGAGCCTGCGGGCGCGGGCGGCGGCACGTGTGGGAACCTGTTCGCGACGATCGCGCAGATCTCGTGATCCAGGCGCGCGATCTGCGCCTTGAGCGCCTCGCGTGCCGCCTGCTCGGCGCCACGGCT
Source organism: Solirubrobacteraceae bacterium (assembly GCA_036281155.1). Classification (GTDB taxonomy): domain Bacteria; phylum Actinomycetota; class Thermoleophilia; order Solirubrobacterales; family Solirubrobacteraceae; genus Palsa-744. The sequence continues at coordinate 278 of DASUPL010000141.1, forward strand.
GGGGTGATCGCGAGCGATCTCACCGAGATCGCGACGGCCTGCGGCGCGGAGCCTCGTCCCCTCCTCCGCGGCACCCCGATCGATCAGCTGCAGGTCCGTCATATCCGCCTCCTCCCGACATCCCGGACTGACCGGGAGATCGATTCTACCAGCGCCGGCGGCCGCGGTAAACGTCTCGGCGCCGACCTCACGGCTGCCGCAGCGACGCGCGACACGCCCACAGCGCCTCTTCCACGTAGATCGTCGGCACGCCCGCCACCTGCACGCTGAAGAGCACGAGTCGACGGCTCCTGCCCTTCGGCCGGTGCCCGTCGCCGAGCTCTCCGAACAGGATCGCGAGCGCCGCGGACTCGTCCGCCACCACGAGTTGTCCGGCGGGCAGCGCGAGCGCGCGGGGGGAGCGTCCGAGCGGCTCGCCGTCGCGACTGATACGGACCCCCAGCTGCCCCCGAACGGATCCGCCGTCGAGCGCCCAGACCGGGACGCCCGTGTCGAGCAGCGCGATCAGGAGCACGTCCGCCAGCAGGCCGCCGCTGCGAAAGCCGCCGTGCAGCATGCGCTCGAGCACGGCCGCCTCGATCGGCGTGCGCTGTGTGTCGGGGTCGAGGCCGATGTGGCGGAAGAACACGCGGTAGGCGCTCGGCACCGGCTCGCGCCTGATGCTCACGCCACGGGCGCCGCGAAAGCGGTTGGAGAAATCGCGCAGACGCGCTTCGACGTCGGGCGCCGAGCCGGCGGTCAGCGACCCCTCGCGCGCGACGTGCGCCTCGAGGCTCAGCAGCCGCAGCGCCGGCAGCTCCTCCTCCACCTCGGGCGAGCACCAGCCGACGCTCGGCGGCGCCTGCGCATCGCTCACGTCGGCCTCAGGCCGGCTCATCGCCGAGCATCCGCCTCGCCGGCCTGCGCAGGGCCGCCGACAGTCTCAGGGGGCGCTCGCGCTCGGCGATCACGAGCGCCGCGGGAAGCGCCACGAGCACGCCCACGAGCGAGACGCTGAGGTCGATCAGCGTCACGAAGCCGAAGTCGCGAAGCATCGTGATGTCTGAGAGCGCGAGCACGCCGAAGCCGGCGATCGCCGTCACGCCGGAGGCGGCTACCGCCGCGCCGGTGCGGCTGTAGCTGCGCCGCAGCGCCTCGATTGTGTCGTGGCCGGCGAGGCGCTCCTGGCGATGGCGCTCGGACAGGAGCACGCTGAACTCGGTCGAGATCGCGATCACGAGCGCGCCGAGCGTGACCGACATCGGGTTCAGCGGCACCCTCACGGCGAACAGGATCAGCGCCGACCAGCCGCTCGCAAGCACGATCGGCACGAGCGGCGCGAGCGCGCGGCGACGGTCGCCGCGGAAGGCGACGAGCAGCACGAGCGCCACCGCGGCGAGCCCCGCGAGCAGCGTCTCCAGCCGCCGCCACGGGTTCGCGACCTGCGAGCCCGACGCGGCCGCCAGCACGGGCAGGCCCACGAGCGTGGCACTCACGCCCGCGGGCGGATGCAGGCTCGAGCGCATCCGTTCGATCAGCCGCTGCTGCTCCTCCAACCCCATCAGGCGGATGCCGAACGCGAGCGTCGCGACGCGCCGGTCGGAAGTGATCACCGCCTGGGCGAAGTACCGCGGAATCACGCTCAGCAATCCACTCACCTGGGCTTGCGTGAGCTTGTGTGCGGCGCTGGCGCTCGCCTGCCCCGCGAACAGGTCGGGCAACGAGAACGCGGGGCAGAGTTGCGCCTTGCCGCAGCCGCGCGAGGCGCTGTAGCGGAAGCGGCGCAGCACCGTGCTCTGGTAGGAGCTCATCCATTCGATCGTGGCGGGCTTGGTCAGGTTCCTGCCGGAGATCATCACGTCGATTTCGCCGCCCACGCCCGTCGTCCGCTCGAGCGTGTCGAGCGCCCGCAACGAGCTGAGGTCCCGCGGGACGAGCTTCGTGATGTCCGTCTCGACCCTGGTCTGGGTGTCGAGGCCCCAGCCGAGCGCGGCGAACGCCAGGCCCACGCACAGCACGCGCTCGGGGCGGCGCACCGATCCGACGAGCGCCGCGTTGCTGAGCATGCGCGTGAGCGGGTTCTCGCGCAGCAGCTCGCGTGCTCCGCGCCACGCCGCCAGCAGCTGTGGAGGGGCGGCCACGCGCCTGGGGCGCAGCCGTCGTCCGTCCGCGCCCGTGAGCGACAGCGCCGCCGCGCCGGCGGTGAGCGCGCACAGCAGCGACACCGCCACGCCGACGACGAGCAGCACGCCGAAGCCGCGCACCATCGGAACGGGCGAGAGCAGCAGCACGAGCATCGCCGCGGCGCTCGCCGCGGCGGCGGTCGCGATCGTGGGCGCGCCCGCGGCGGCCGCGCGCGCGAGGATCCGCGCGCGCTCCTCGCCGCCGCTCCCCGCCGGGGGCGCGCCATCCTCTTCGGCGCTCTCGCCGACGCGCGACTGGAACTGGATCCCGTAATCCACCGCGAGGCCCACGAGCACCGGCAGCACCGCGATCGAGGCCATCGTCAGCGACGCGCCCACGGCTGCGAGCGCGCCGAACGTGAGCGCCGTCGCGAGCAGCGCCAGCGCGAGCGGCAGCAGTCTGGGTCGACCGAGGAAGACCAGCCCGAGCGTGCCCGCCATCACCAGCAGCACCGCCACGAGCAGCAGCTCGATCGAGTGCGTGATCGCGCGCGTGAGGTCTGACACGATCACCGGCTGGCCCGTCACGAGGTAGGACTCGCCATGCTGCAACCGCCACTGGCTCATGCCCACCGCCTCGCGGATCAGCCCGATCGTCCTGATCCTGGCCTTTTCGGAGAGCCCCGCCCTCAGCCGCACCGACACGAGCGCGGTGTCGCGGCTGGGGAACAGGTAGGCGAAGCGCTGCTTGGGCGTGCCCGCGGGCTTGCTCGAATCGAACACGACCGAGGAGACGAAGCTCGCGTCGTCGATGCTCGGCTTCGAGGTCAGCCCGCGTTCGAGCGCCATCTCGACCAGCCGCGCCTTGAATTCGGCGAGCGTCAGCTTGCTCGCCTGGCGGCCGAGCTTGCGCGCGTACGCCGCCGAGTGCCCCCTCGCGAGCGCGGCGCGCGTGATGGTGCGTTCGGCGCGCTTGGCCTGCGCGTTCGCCTGCTGGCTTTCCTTGGTCAGCCGTTCGTTGATCTGAGCGGCCGCCTCGGTGATGAACGTGCCGGGGCCGAACACCACCTTGACGGTCTTCGCGCGCGCCAACTGCCCGCACGGCCCATTCGACCCTCCCTCGGCGGCGAGCGCCTTCACGGGCACGTTGCCCGATAGGCAACCCTCGAGGCCGACGAGCCGCTCGATGTCCGAGCTGAGCACGAGCTGCTGCAGGCTGCCCTTCACCACCACCGCGATCGGCTCCTCGCCGAAGCTGCGATAGAAGCGCTGCGTGGCGCGATAGTCCGCGCTGGAGCTCGACACGAACGTGCTCGTCGCCGCCGTCGGGCGCAGCCGCAGCGCCAACCCCGCCGCCACCAGCCCCAACACGATCGCGACCGCGAGCACCAGCCGCGGCCGCCGCGCCGCGCCGCCCGCGAGGGCGGAGAGAATCCGAGAAGAGCTCACGGGCGAAGGCTAATGCCGCTCCGGCGCTTCGCGCGCCGGACTACTCCATGCCTAGCGGACCCGCCGATTCACCGGAGAGGAACTGGCGCACGAACGGGTTTTCCGAGGCGAACAGCTCCTCCGCGGGCCCCGACTCCACGATCTTGCCCTTCCACAGCACGGAGATGTGCTCCGCCACTCGGCGCGCGCTCATGATGTCGTGGGTGATCACCACGTAGCAGCCCCCGTGCTCCGCGTGGACCTCCTTGATCAGCTCGCACAGCAACGCCGTGCGCACCGGGTCCAGGCCCGAGTCGGGCTCGTCGAAGAGCACGATGTCCGGTTCGAGCACGAGCGCGCGCGCGAACCCCGCGCGCTTGCGCATCCCACCGGAGAGCTCGTTGGGCATCTTCTCGTTCGCGCTGCCCAGCCCCACCTCGCGCAGTCGCCCGTTGACGATCTCCGCGATCTCGTCCTCGCCCTTCTCGGTGTGCTGGCGCAACGGGAAGGCGACGTTGTCGTAGAGGTTCATCGACCCGAACAGCGCGCCGTCCTGGAAGAGCACGCCGAACTTCTTGCGCAGCTCGAACAGCTCCCCGTCGGGCAGGCTCGGGATCGACTCGCCATGGACGATCACATCGCCCTCGTCGGGGTACAGCAGGCCGACGATGTGCTTGATGCAGACCGACTTGCCCGTCCCCGAGGGTCCCAGGATCATCGAGATCTGGTCCTCGGGCAGGGCCATGTTCAGGCCGCGCAACACGTGGTTGCGCCCGAAGGACTTGTGCACGTCCACGAACTCGATCGCGTCCGGGGCGCTGGACGGACGGATCTCGCCGCTGTGGAAGCGGAACTCCTCCCCCTCCGGTGCTCGCTCGTCGGCCATCGACCAACTCTACGACATGCACCCCTCGGCGCGCCACCGCCAACGGCCGCGTCGATCGCCGACACGGCCGCTCGACGTCATCGCCACTGGTATCGTGGCCCGATCGTGAGGGGGATGCGGAGTGTCTTCTATGTGCCGGCAGCCGCGACGCTCGCGCTGCTGGCCGCGGGCTGCGGCGGCGCGGCTCGTCAGGACGCCCACGAACCGTCCGCCTCCTACGAGCTGAAGATCGTCCACGCGAGCTTTCCCACGCGGCAGGCCGTGGCGAAGCAGACGAAGCTCGAACTGCGGGTGCGAAACACCGGGGCACGCACGGTGCCCAACGTCGCCGTGACGTTGGACTCCTTCAACTACGCGTCGAAGTTCTCCGAGCTGGCCGCCGACAAACGTCCGATCTGGGCGATCGAACAGGGCCCCGGAGCGATCGCCAAGCCTCCGGTCGAGAGCCAGGACGTGAGCCCGCCCGGTGGCGGACAGACCGCGTACGTGAACACCTGGGCCCTCGGCGCGCTCGCGCCTGGCAGGACAAGGACGTTCGCGTGGAATGTCGTCGCCGTGAAGGCGGGGACGTACACGGTGTCCTACTCCGTCGCGGCCGGCCTGGCGGGCAAGGGCAAGGCCAAACTCGCCTCGGGAGCCCCCGTCCGGGGCCGCTTCACCGTCGACATCGCCCCGGCGCCGGCCGCCGTCCACGTCGATCCGAAGACCGGCAAGGTCGTGCCGGGCATCTTTCCCACCACGCCGTAGCCGGACGGTATAAGCCGGACCGCGCTGGCGGCGTAGTCTTGAGGCGATCGGGTCCGCGGCCAAGCGGCGCATTGGCCGACTGTCGAAAGATCGGCGGCTCGATTTCGCCAATGGGTGATGACGTTGGGGCAGCTTGGTATTACGATTGCGGTCGGCCTGCCCTCGCCGGCGACAGCGCGAAGGCTGGCGAGACAATCTTCTTCCAGGAGGAATCGACTCAGCCCATGCCCAGGACCCGTCAGCAGAACGTCACCGCAGCACAGTGGACCGCCAACGGATCCGCGCTCGGCTCGCCCGACCTGACCATCGCGGACAACCAGGTCTTCGGCGCGAACGTCTTCTCCCCTGCCGTCCAGCGCCAGCGCCTGCCCAAGCACGTGTACAAGGCGCTGCAGCGCACGCTCGCACGCGGCGAGGCGCTGGACACGTCGCTCGCGGACGCGGTGGCGCAGGCGATGAAGGAATGGGCGATGGAGAAGGGCGCCACCCACTACACGCACTGGTTCCAGCCGCTGACGGGATCGACGGCGGAGAAGCACGACTCCTTCTACGCGCCCGCGGGCGACGGCAGCGCGATCGCGGACTTCTCCGGCAAGGAGCTGATCCAGGGCGAGCCCGACGCCTCGTCGTTCCCCACGGGCGGCATCCGCGCGACGTTCGAGGCCCGCGGCTACACCGCGTGGGACCCGACGAGCCCGGCGTTCATCCTCGAAAACCCCAACGGCGCGCTGCTGTGCATTCCCACCGCGTTCACGTCGTGGACGGGCGAGGCGCTCGACAACAAGATCCCGCTGCTTCGCTCGATGGACGCGCTATCGGGCGCGGCCATCCGCGCGCTGGATCTGCTCGGGGTGGACGATGCCGAGCGGGTGTTCACGACGACGGGCTGCGAGCAGGAGTACTTCCTGATCGACGAGCAGTACTTCTTCGAACGACCCGACCTGTTGACGACGGGGCGCACGCTGTTCGGCGCCAAACCACCGAAGGGCCACGAGCTCGACGACCACTACTTCGGCTCGATCCCCGAGCGCGTGCTCGCGTACATGCTGGAGGTCGAGCTGGAACTGGCGAAGCTCGGCGTGCCGATCAAGACGCGCCACAACGAGGTGGCTCCGAACCAGTACGAGGTCGCGCCGATCTTCGAGAACTCGAACGTGGGCTCCGACCATCAGATGATCACGATGCAGATCATGCAGAACACCGCGCGCCGCTATGGCCTGGTGTGCCTGCTGCACGAGAAGCCCTTCGCCGGCGTCAACGGCTCGGGCAAGCACAACAACTGGTCGATGGGCACCGACACTGGACTGAACCTGCTGGAGCCCGGTGCAACCCCGTCGGAGAACCTCCAGTTCCTGTTCTTCTGCGCGGCCGTCATCCAGGCCGTCAACAAGCACCAGGCGCTGCTGCGCGCGTCGATCGCGAGCGCCGGGCAGGACCACCGCCTGGGCGCGAACGAGGCGCCCCCGGCGATCATCTCGATCTTCCTCGGCGCGGAGCTGGAGAAGGTCTTCTCGGCGATCGAGGCGGGCAAGGTGCAGGCGTCCAAGCCGGGGTCGTTCCTCGGCCTCGGCACTCCCGTCCTGCCGGCGCTGCCGCTGCACGGCGGGGACCGCAACCGCACGAGCCCGTTCGCGTTCACGGGCAACAAGTTCGAGTTCCGCGCGCTCGGATCGAACTCCTCGCCGGCGTTCCCGAACACGGTCCTCAACACGATCGTGGCCGAAGCGGTCGATGACCTCACGGACAAGCTCAAAGCGGCCCTGAAAGGCTCCGGAGCGACTCTGGAGAAAGCCGTCACGAGCGTGGTCAAGGGCGTGTGGGCAGCCAACAAGCAGATCGTCTTCGACGGCGACGGCTACTCCGACGCGTGGCACAAAGAGGCGGCGAAGCGCGGCCTGTCGAACCTCAAAACGACGCCCGACGCGCTGCCGTGGATCATCGAGAAACAGACCGTCGCGGCGTTCAAAAAATACAAAGTGCTCTCCAAGCGCGAGCTCGAGTCCCGCTACGACGTATTCACCGAGCAGTACGTGATGAACATCAACATCGAGGCCGAGACAGCGGCGTCGATCGCTCGCACGATGATCCTGCCGGCGACCGTGAGGTATCTCAACGAGCTGAGCGCGAGCGGCCTGGACGAGCTCATCGGCGAGCTCACGCCGATCGTCAAAGAGCTCCACTTCGCGCTGCTGAAGCTCGAGGACGCGAACCTCGACGCGAACCACCCCCACGGCTCACCCCAGAAGGAGGCCGTCTACATGCGCGACACGGTGATCGCCGCCATGGACGACGTCCGCGAGGTCGCCGACCGGCTGGAGAAGCTCGTCGCGGATGACCTGTGGCCGCTGCCGAAGTATTCGGAGATGCTCTTTATCAAGTGACCGTTCAGATCGTCAGCGCAAGCGCCGGAGGGTGGCCTGGATATCGGCGGTGAGGAGATAGAGGTCCAGGGATTGCTCGTCGAATCGCTGGAACCCGAGGTACTCCCACCAGCCGCGGGCTGCCGGGTGAAGCGCGCTGACGACGAGCGCGCGGCACGCCGCCTTCGCGTTGAGCTCCACAGCGGTAGCGAGTACATGCGCGACCAGCGCGGTGCCCACGCCGAGACCGCTGTGGGATTGGTCGACGGCGAGACGGCCGATCAGCAGCGCCGGGACTGGGTCGGGCGCTTGGCGGGCGACGCTCAGCGGCGCGGCCGAGCGGTCAATCGCGGTCATCGCGACGGTCGCGTATGCGACCACCGCTTCATCTACATCTGCGATGACCCAGGTGGCGGCGGTGTCACGGCGCCGGTTCTGCCCGGCGTACCGGCGCAGCCATTCGTCGAGCACCGCCTCGCCCGATTCGAACGCCGTGCGGTCATGCCTCGCGAGGTCGAGCAGGGTCGGGCGATGCAGCTCAGTCAAGCCAGGCGAACTTCCGAGGACGACGCAGCGCGTCGGCGAGCCGCTGGTTTACGTTCGCGGGGCCCTCCAAGGCCTCCGTGAATGCCGCCGCGGCCTGCGGCGTCAGCCGGATGCTCTGACGCTCGGCGAGAACCTCCTCCGCCCTGAACGCCGCTGCCTGCAACACGAACGCCGACACGTTCAGATGCGCGGCCGCGGCAGCCCTCTCCAGGACAGCCTTCTCGCCCGGCTCCACACGGATCTGCAGTCGTTCGCCCTTGACCGTCGCCATGTACTTACAATGGCAGTACAATTCAGGTTTGTCAAGCTCAGCGGTCGAGCTGGTCGAGATCGTCCTCGACCGCCGTTGACTCCACGTCAGCCGGGCGAGCACCACGCTCGCGCGACGCGAAGCGTCCTGTAGCTGCGACGACGCGCATCGCGCGACCGGTGTAATGGCGCAATATCCAGCGGCATGTCAGCTTCCGCGTGGGTGGCAGCAGGAGGAGCGCTCCGAAGACACCTGTCACGAATCCGGGAACCGCGAGCAGCACGCCTCCGAGGAATCCGAGCGCGCCGTCGATCGCCGCACGGGCGGGCGGGCGATGCTCGGACACCGCAAGCGACACGCGCTCGATCGCCGCGCGTCCCTGGACGCGCGTGAGTCGCGCGCCGATAACCGAGCCCACCAGCAACAGCAGGAGCGCCAGCCGCCAGCCGATCGCGTGTCCGACCTCGATGAAGGCGAACAGCTCCAGGATGGGCACGCCGATCAGAAGGAGCACGAACATTCCAGCGGTTAGCCTACGCGCCCCGCGATAATGCGGGGAGACCACACGAGACAGGGGAGCGAGATGACAGGACGGTTTGAAGCGACGGTCACGATCGAGCGGCCGATCGACGAGGTGTTCGCTTTTCTTGCCGAGGGCACGAACGACCCCAAGTTCAGCCCGCGCGTGCTCGAGATCGCGAACACGACCGGCGGCCCGGTCGGGGTGGGCACGGTCTTCGCGAGCACCGTCAAGGACGCCGGCATGAAGAGCAAACGCGAATTCAAGATCACCGAGCTCGACGCGCCGACGCGCATCCGTTGGGCGGAGATCTCCAAGAACCTCGTGGTCGCCTCAGAAGGCGGCTATGACCTCGCCGGCGACGGCGCGGGTACGCGCCTCACGGTCTTCAACGTGCTCGAGGGACACGGCTTCGGTGCGCTCATCGCCCGCTTCGCGCTGAGCGCAGCGCGCAAGGAAGCCGACGCGTTCGCCGGTCGCATCAAGGCCGCGGTCGAGGCTTCCTGAAGAGCCTCGATCATTCCCCTCGCCGGCTTCGATCACTCCCCTCGCCGCAGCGGTCCCGCTCGCCACAGCGCCTGGTCCTCTTTCCCCAGCCGCCACAGTCCGCCCGCCAGCCCGTTCGCGCGGGCGATGTCGAGGATGTCGAGCACCGTGCGTGCGTCCATGTACCAGACGGTGTGCGCCACGCCGTCGGCGGCGGTGTAGGTGAACGTCAGCTCGCCCGAGGCCGGGTCGCGCACGGGAGTTGCGCCAACCGAGCGCACGAGCGCGCGCATCCCCGAGTACTGATAGGCCGTCGCCATGTTCTCCGGACCGCCTTCGCCCGCCCAGTCGAGTCCGTACATCGGCGCGCCGAGCACGAAGCGCGAAGCGTTCGGCAGCGACTTCACGTACCGCGCCACCGCGGAGACGTAGGAGAGCAGCGAGATCGGGCCCGGCCCAGAGCCCGCCCAGTGCGTTCCCCACCCCATCACGAAGACGCTGTCCGCCACCGCGCCGAGCGTGCGATCGTCGTAGAAGCCCGTCGAGATCTTCGTGTTGTCACTGCTCACACCCGACACCACCACCGCGAGCTTCTTGCCATGGTGGTGCAGCCACCGCGCGAGCGAGGTCACGAACGAGTTCAGCGCCTCGCGGTCCGCGGCGCCGTCGTTCTCCAGGTCCAAGCACAGACCGCCGTAGTGCCGCGTGCGGACGATCGCGATCAGGCGCGCGAGCGTCGCCGCGCGCAGCGTCGGGTCGGTGAGGATCCGGTGCACCGTCGCACCGTCCTGGCAGTTGAACCGCGGCTCGACCGCGATGTGGCGCTCCCGGATGTAGGCGGTCGTCGCGGGAATGTCCTTGCCGATCACCTTCCCGCTGGGAACTTCGCAGTCGAAGTACGTCGGATACACCACGCCCACGGAGCCCGCGTGCGTCTTGAAGTCCTCCAGCGAGTCGGGCGCGCTCGAGAGCAGGAACGCCTGCAGCGACGGCCGCTGCTTCGCGTGATGCGTCGCCGCCCGCGCCGAGCCGACCACCGGGAGCGGCCCCGCGAGGATCGCCAGCGTCACCATCGCCAGCCCAGCTGTGAACCCGCCGCGCATCACGTCACCGAAA
>DASUPL010000142.1:0-21489 GCA_036281155.1 Solirubrobacteraceae bacterium
CGAGCGCCGCCGGCGCTCTCGCTGAGGGCTCGATCTGGGGGCTGGTGGGGATGGCGTTCGTAGCGGTGATTCGCGAGGGGGTCGAGACCGCGGTCTTCCTGCTCGCCGCCTTCCAGGTCTCCGGCGATGCCGCCGCCGCGAGTACCGGCGCCGTGCTCGGCATTCTCGTCGCGATCGTCATCGGCTGGGGCATATATCGCGGGGGCGTGCGTCTGAACCTGGGTCGCTTCTTCCGCGCAACCGCGGCCGTGCTCGTACTCGTCGCCGCTGGACTGGTGGCCAGCGCCATCCACACAGCGCATGAGGCCGCCTGGTTCAACCAGCTTCAGCACCCGGCGGTCGACTTGAGTTGGCTCGTCCACCCTGGATCGGTCAGCAGCTCGCTGTTCACGGGGATGCTCGGCGTGCAGCCCCATCCCACCGTCGGCGAAACCGTCGGCTGGCTGCTCTACGCGCTGCCGATGCTCATCTACGTGCTTTGGCCACAGGGCTGGACGTTCAGGCAGCGGCGCAGGACCACGTCAGCCACTCGATCTGTCACCTGAAAACCCGCTCGAAACGAGGAGTAGTCGATGAGTAGAAATGTCGCCTGGGCAACTCGGCGCGCGACGATCGCAACGCTTGTATCGCTAGCCGCGCTTGGCCTCGTCGCCTGCGGGAGCGCCCGCAACAGCGCGAACACGAGCAAGAGCGCCACGACCCTCGAGGTGACTCTCACCGACCAAGGCTGCTCGCCCGCGAAGCTGACCGCCCCCGCCGGAGCGTTGACGATCTCGGTGTCGAACGGCGGCACATCCGCTGTCACCGAGATGGAGCTGAAGGACTCGAGCGGAATCATCATCGGCGAGCGCGAGAACGTCGTCGGGGGGCTCACGGGCATGTTCTCGCTCAACGTCAAGCCCGGTCGCTACGTGATGAACTGCCCCAACGGCGAGAGGGAAGACAACGGCGTGCTGCTTGTCACAGGCAACGCCGCCGTCTCCGCAAACGCCGTGCCCGCACCTCTGCTGGCCAAGGCGGTCGCTGGGTATCGCAGCTTCGTACGTGAGGAAACACGCAAGTTGCTCACCGGCGTACGCGCCTTCTCATCAGCCCTGCAGAGGGGCGACGTCCAAGCGGCCAAGGCGATGTTCGGGCCAGTGCGTCGACACTACGAGGCGATCGAGCCGGTCGCTGAGAGTTTCGGCGATCTCGACCCCGAGATCGACGCGCGCGTCAACGACGTGCCGAGCATCGAGCGGTGGACGGGCTTTCACCGCATCGAGCAGATCCTGTGGAGCAAGAACACCACACGCGGCACCGCGCGCTACGCCAAGAAGCTGGTGGCCGACGTCGTCACGCTGAACGAGAAGGTGCAGTCGCTCGACTACCAGGCCGCGCAGCTGGCCAACGGTGCGGTTGAGCTCCTGAACGAGGTCGCGAGCTCGAAGATCACCGGCGAGGAGGATCGCTACTCCCACACCGATCTGTCCGACTTCCAGGGCAACCTCACGGGCGCGCGCGTCGCGTTTGAGCTGCTCCGCCCGGCCCTCATCGCACACGGCGACGCGTCGCTGGCGAGCGACATCGCGGAGCGCTTCGCCGCGGTTCAGTCCGGTCTCGATGTCTACCGCCGGGATACGCCCCTGGGCTTCGCCTTCTACAGCGAGCTCACCCCCGTCGACCGCCGTCGTCTCGTGCAGAAACTCGACGCGCTGGCCGAGCCGCTCTCCACGGTCGCCGCGAAGATCGCCGGCTGAGACGATGGCGCAGATCACCAGACGGCGGCTGCTGGCGAGCACGGGTGGTGGCGCGCTCGGGTTGGCGCTCGGCGGGAGCGGCTTTGCCCTCGGCCGGCACGAGGTCCCCGATGCGAGTCGGGGATCGGCGGCGAGCACCGTTCCCTTTCACGGGGCTCACCAGGCGGGCATCGTCACTCCGGCCCAGGACCGGCTCGTGTTCGGTGCGTTCGACCTCACGATCGACTCCGCGGGCGAGCTGCGCGAGCTGATGCAGACATGGACGCAGGCCGCCGTCGCGATGACCGCGGGGCGCACTACGGGCACGCTCGCGCAGGATGCGGGCGCGCCGCCCCCCGATACAGGCGAGGCGGTGGGATTGCCGGCTGCGCAGCTCACGATCACCTTCGGCCTCGGAGCGAGCGTGTTCACGCGGGACGGCAAGGATCGCTTCGGTCTGGCCGCGCGCCGTCCCGCCGCGCTCACCCCCCTCGGCCCGTTGCCCGGCGAGCAGCTCGACCCACAGATCAGCGACGGCGACCTCTGCGTGCAGGCCTGCGCGAACGACCCCCAGGTCGCGTTTCACGCCGTGCGCAATCTCGCGCGGCTGGCACGCGGCTCGGCCGTCCTGCGCTGGACTCAGCTCGGCTTCGGGCGCACGTCCTCCACCACCAGCGATCAGGTCACGTTGCGCAACTTGCAGGGATTCAAGGACGGCACGAACAACCTGCGTGGCGATGACGAGCAGGCGATGCGCCGCTTCGTGTGGGTCGACGCGCGCGAGCCTCAGCGTTGGCTTCACGGCGGCACCTATCTCGTGAGCAGGCGCATACGGATGTTCATCGAGTCGTGGGACCGCGACACCTTGAGCGACCAGGAGCAGGTGATCGGGCGCTTCAAGACCAGCGGAGCCCCGCTCAACGGCAAGCGCGAGCACGACGCCGTGGACCTGGCCGCGCGCGACGCCAGCGGCGAATATCTCATACCGGCCGATGCCCACATCCGCTTGGCGGCGCCCGCCAGCAACGGCGGGGAGCGCATCCTGCGGCGTGGCTACTCCTTCACCGATGGGATCGACCCCAAGACAGGCGAGCTCGACGCGGGCCTGTTCTTCATCTGCTTCCAGCGGGATCCCCACCGGCAGTTCGCCGCCATCCAGCGGCGCCTCGGTGCGGCAGACGCGCTGGACGAGTACATCCAGCACCGCTCCAGCGCCCTCTTCGCGATCCTGCCCGGCGTGCGCCGCGGCGGCTATCTCGCCGAAGGGCTGCTCGGCGGATGAGAGCCGCGAAGGCTCTAAGCCCAGCAACGGACTCGAACCGTTGACCCCTTCCTTACCATGGAAGTGCTCTACCAACTGAGCTAGCTGGGCGGGTGGGAGGCACTGTATCGCGCCGCGCCCGCCCCCGGCCGCCTACTAGCTGATCCCCTCCAACAGCTCTCCCGGCGAGGACAGCTGCAGGCCGTGGGCGAGGATGACGATCGTCTCGAGACGTGGCGAGCGCTTGCAGCGCTCCAGCAGGCTGATCTCCGTGCGGTGCAGGTCGCAGATGTCCGCCAGCGCCTCTTGGGAGAGGCCCGCGCGGTCACGGTGGTGGCGCAGGTTGGCGGCAAATTGTCTGCGGACAGTCTCCATCGTTCCAACTCTCGCGCTGCGCAGACGAAAGTTCCACAGACAAATGTCTCGTAAGGATGCCAGCGTCTCTCGACCGTCTGCGGTGGCCCAGTTAGAAACACGAAGACTAGCTTGCAGACAAGTGTCGCGCGGGCTCCTCTTCGGCCTCGTCCGAGGGCGTCACCGTGGTCACCGGCAGACCCATGCCCGACACCTTGCTCGGCAGGTCCAGTTTCAGCCAGCGCGACAGGCGCGGTGACAGCGTCGAGACGATCACCTCGTCGAACCCACGCAGGTTGATCGCGTCCTGCACCGCCGACGTCGGGTCCGGATCGCCGACGATGCCATCCACCTGCGTACCCGCCGCGTCGCTCAATCGTGGGACCGCCTCTGCGATCACCGCCTGCGCCTCGCCTGCGCCCTGGTCCTCCGCGTCCACGACCTTGTGCAGCCCATGGGCCGGGTTTGGGACGAGCAGCGTGAAGCTGCAGGGCCCCTTCGCGGCGCGCTCGCGCACCGCATCCAGCAGCGGCTGCGTCGCCGCGGTCTTGTGAGCCACCACCAGCACTCTCGTGGGTGCGACTGTGAACTGCGCCATCGCTCTTCCCTTCGCTCGCTTTGCTCTCTCCCGTTCTATCCCCGTTTCGCTCCACTCACAAGCCCATGTCATCCAGAGCCGCGAGTGGTGCGATCAACCATGCCATCCCCATGAAGCGGCCGCAATCTTCGTGAGAGTGTTTCTAGGTGGGCCTTTAGTCCCTGCTCGCGCAAGCGAGGACGAGGGCGCTCAGGTTGAGCGTTCGGCGCTGCGCAGGCCCGTCAGCATCCAGATCCCGAACAGCACGATCAGCCCCAGCGCGCACACGTACGCCAGCGCAGTGTGGTCGTGCACGCCCGAGATCAGCCCGCGCCCGGCCTCCAGGAACGCCGTCGCTGGGTTCACGCTCGCCACCGCGTGGATCCAGCCTTTCAACAGCGTCAGCGGCACATAAACCGGCGCCAGGAAGATGATCAGGAAGACCGGGGTCTGCATCAGCGGACCCGCCTGGATCGAGCGGAAGCGGAACGCCACGCCCGCCGCCCAGCAGTAGCCCACGAGCACCAGCAGCGCCGCCAGCCCGTACAGCCCGAACATGTCCACGCCGTCGCCCGTGATGCGCATGCCCGTCGCCAGCGCCACCGCCGTCACCAGCGACAGTGTGAGCGCCGCGCGCATCAGCGCCACGAGCGCATAGCCGAGCGCGATCCCGCGCCGGTTCTCCGCCGCGAGCATCAGCCGCCGCGCGAAGCCGCTCTCGAAGTCGAACGCCACGGCGAAGCCCGTGAACAGCCCGCCGAACATCGACGACTGGCATAGCACGAACACGAACTGGAACGCCGTGTAGCCCGCGGGGAAGCGAAAGCCCGGCACTGACCCCAGCGCGGAGAGCCCTCCCGCGAAGCTCGCCAGGAAGATCAGCGGGAACACCAGCGACGGCACGAACAGATCCGGTCGACGCACGTAGGTGTGCAGGCTGCGCCACGCGATCGCGCCCGCCACGCGCCACATCGAGCCGCCGGTTGCATGCGCGCCGCTCATGTCCTCTGCAATCTGGTTCGCATCGCGCCCGCCACGCCGAGCAGCGACAGCAGCGTCAGTCCGATCGCCACCGCGAAGCCGCGCCACAACGCTGCCCCATCCCATCCATAGATGAAAAGACTGCGGAAGCCCTCGATCAGATAGGAGATCGGGTTCCACGTCGCGACCGTGTGAAACCAGCCCGTCCGCAAGAGGTTGCGCGGCAGGTTGCTCGACGACAGGAAGATGAACACGAAGAACAACGGGAACAGCCCCTGCACCGCCTCGCCCGAGCCCGTCCGCAGCGCGGCCGCGCAGCCCAGCGCGCCGAATGCCACCGCCGTCAGTGAGCCCAGCGCGAGGATCACGAGCACGCCGCCCACGCCCGCTTCCAGATGGGCGCCCGCGACGACGCCCATCAGGATGTACGCCGCCGACTGCAGCACGCCCAGCGCCGCCACGCCCACCAGCAGTCCCGCGATCAGCGACACGCGTCGCAGCGGCGTCAGCGCGAGGCGGTTGAAGAAGCCGCTCTCGATGTCCTCCGCCAGGTTCGTGCCCGTGTTGATCAGCGCGAACATCCCGCCCTGGATGAACGCCACCGCGATCGCGAACGAGATGTAGGAGTGCGTCGGGAAGCCCGGCAGGCTCGTCGCCGCGCGCAGGCCGCTCGCGTTCACCGCCAGCAGGATCAGCGGGAAGAACACGATCGGGAACATCTGAAAGGGCTGGCGCAGAGTCTTCAGCATCGAGCGCCGCGCCAGCACGGCGACCTGCGTGAACAGAGTGCCGCTCACCGGCTTGTCGCCGCTGGGCTCGACTGCGTGTCGCCGGCGCCGATCGCGCCCTCGTCGTCGGTGTCCTGCGCGTCGTCCGCCGCGCCCTCCAGCGAGCGCCCTGTCTTCGCCAGAAACACATCGTCCAGCGTGGGCGTGTGCAGGCGCAGGTCCGCGATCGGGATGCCCTCCGCGTCGAGCGTGCGCACGATCTCCGCCAGGTCGCCCACGCCCTCCGGCATGCGCGCCGCGACGCCATTCGGCGATGCGGCCGCGGCCTCGCCGAAGCGGTGCAGCACGCCCTCCAGGCGCTCGCGGTCGCCCGGGTCCGCCGGGATCGCCTCGACGCTCGGGCGCCCGATCGCCGCCTTCAGCGCCGCCGGCGTGCCCTCCGCGACGATCTTGCCGCGGTCGATGATCCCCACACGGTCGGCGAGCACGTCCGCCTCCTCCAGGTACTGCGTCGTCAGGAACACCGTCACGCCGTCGTTCGCCAGGCGGCGCACCTCGTCCCACAGCGCCGCGCGGCTCTGGGGGTCAAGGCCCGTCGTCGGCTCGTCCAGGAACAGCAGCCGCGGGCCGTGCACCAGCGCGAGGCCCAGGTCCAGGCGGCGCTTCATCCCGCCCGAGTAGCCGCCCACCTTGCGCTCCGCCGCGTCCGTCAGTCCCACGCGCTCCAGCAGTTCCGCGCCGCGCTTTTCGCGCTCGGCCTTGCCCAGCCCGTGAAGCGCGCTCTGCAGGCGCATGTGCTCGCTGCCTGTGAGGAACGGGTCGAGCGCGGACTCCTGCAGCGACGCGCCGATCGCGCGGCGCACCTCCGCGCCGTGGCGCACCACGTCCAGTCCCGCCACGCGCGCCGTGCCCGCCGTCGGCGGCAGCAGCGTCGTCAGCACCAGCACCGTCGTCGACTTGCCCGCGCCGTTCGGGCCCAGGAAGCCGTAGATCTCGCCGGGGGAGACGTGCAGGTCGATCCCGTCGACCGCCCGCACGCCGCCCTTGAAGTCGCGCACGAGGCCCTCGACTTCGATGCCGTTCTCGCCCATGCCGTGCGTCCTCGTGGCGTGGTCGCTGCTCATGGGGACTCGGCTTCGGTCGCCAGGCGCGGCGGCAGCGAGGGCTCCACACGCAGCAGCCGCGCGGGCAGCTGCGGCAGCCACCAGTTCCAGCGCCCGAACAGCGAGATCACCGCGGGCACGAGCAGCGCGCGGATGACGGTAGCGTCGAGCAGGATGCCCGCGGCGAGCCCGGTGGCGAGGATTTTGACTTCCGTTTCCGGGCCTGACGCAAGCGAGACGAACGCCAGGAACAGGATCAGCGCGGCGCTCGTCACAAGCCGCCCGGTGCGCCCGATGCCGCGCACGACGGCCGTGTCGGTCGAGCCCGTGGCGTCGTACTCCTCGCGCATGCGCGCGAGGATGAACACCTCGTAGTCCATCGACAGCCCGAACAGGAACGCGAACACCATCAGCGGTATCCACGCCGTGATCGAGCCGGTCGCCGCGATGCCCCAGATCTGGCTCGAGCCGTGACCGGCCTGCCACACGAGCTCGAGCACTCCCCACGCCGCGGCGACGCTGATCACGTTCAGCACGACCGCCTTCAGTGGCAGCAGCAGCGAGCGGAAAGCGCGCGCGAGCAGCACGAAGGTGATCAGCGCTATCAGCGCGATCATCAGCGGGAAGTTGCCGTACACCGCGTTGATGAAGTCCTCGTTCTGCGCGGCCAGGCCGCCCAGACGCACGTCGGGACCAGTCGCATGCGCGGCTGTGCGCACAGCGTCGAGTGTCGTGCGCGCGCTGGATGTCGACGCGTCGGGCGTCGGGAACGCCTCCACAACGGCTGATCCGCTCTGACGCCACTGTGGTGAGGTGGGCGCCACGGCGCCGTGGATCCCGGGCACCGCTGAGAGCGCCGCGGCGACGCGCTCGGGCGGCGTGGGGCCGTTGACGAGCACCTCGTTCGGGACGATCGCGCCGGAGCCGATGCCCGAGCGCTCGAGCGCGATCAGGCCCTGCTTGGCGTCGCCCTCCTTGGCGATCGTGTTCACGTCGGAGATGCCCAGCTGCAGGTTTGTGGCCGCGAGCACGAGCGCCGCGAGCACGAGCGCGGCGCCGAGCGCCGCGATCCAGCGCCGGCGCACGACGAGGTTGGCCCAGCTCGTCCACGAGCGGCTCGCTTTGTCGTCGTCGCGGATGTGAGGCCAGTCCAGCCGCGGGCCGAGCTTCGCCAGCACGACCGGCAGCAGCGTCAATGCCACGACGACGCTGATCAGCGGTATCAGCATGCCGCCGTAGCCGACCGAGCGCAGGAACGGCAGCGGCAGCGCGACGAGCGCGAGCAGCCCGATCGCGACCGTGGTGCCGCTGAACACGACAGCGCGGCCCGCCGTCTGCATCGCGCGCTCGATCGCGGCCTCGCCCGAGAGCCCGTGCGCGCGCTCCTCGCGCCAGCGCACGACCACGAGCAGCGAGTAGTCGATCGACACGCCGAGGCCAATCAGCGCGATCAGGAACTGCACGATCGGAGACACTTCCGTCACCGTCGTCACGCCCCACACGAGGAGGAAGGTGGTCATGATCGACGTGATCGCCATCATGATCGGCACGAGCGCGAGGAACGACCCAAACACGAACGCCAGCACGAGCAGCGCGCCGAGCCCGCCGAGCATCGCCTCGAGGAACACGCCCGGCCCCTCGCCGCCACCGCTCTGAGTTGAGAGCGCGTCGAAGCCCGTGAGGTGCACGGGCGCGCCGGCGACGGTCACGCCGGCGAGCGCCTTGGTCGCGCGTTTCGCGGCTTCCGGGTTGTCGCCGAACGGCTTCGTGGGGTCCGGCGGGGGGTAGGCCACGACGAACGTGGTACGTCTGTCGGCTGAGACGAACGTGGGGCTCGCGGTGCTCGTGTAGCCGGCCATGCGCGTGCCCGGCTCCACGCTCGCGAGGCGCGATTCGACGGCCCGGAGTTCGCGCTTCACGCTCGGCGAGTCCACCGATTGTCCCGCCGGCAGCGTGACGACGGCCAGCTGCGGGGCGCTGTTGCCGCCCGTGCCGTGGAAGTCGTGCGCGATCTGCTCGTTGGTCACCCAGCCTTCCTTGCCGGGGACGGAGAATTTCTGCTTGAGCGCTTTCGTGGACGAGCCCGACGTGACGATGCCCACGAGCGTGAGCACGACCCAGAAGCCGACGACGATGCGTTTGTGGGCAAGGACCCAGCGGGTTAGCGATGTCACAGCGATGCTCCTTTCCACGCCAGCGTCATGGCGCGCAACGAATACCAATTACAACCAAGACCGCCTGTACGGCCGAAACTCATCGCACGCGTCTCGGTGCTTCGATACGAGATTCCGTGCAGAACGATCAATAGCACGGGTCGCGGCCATTGGCCGAATGGGCGTTCTTCAGCCTCAAGTCGCGCGCGTGCGAGGCCGACTGATACCGATGGCCCTACTTGGTGGACCAGTGCCGATCGAGACGGGCGGACACATCCTGCGCGCGCGCAGGACCGCCGCCACGACGCGCGTCGCCGTCGGGGTCGTGGGGGTCGCGCTGATCGCCTCCCAGCCGCGGCTGCTGCCGCACCCGGCCCTGGGCGTGCTGGGCTTCGCCACGATCGCACTCACCGCTGGCGTGCAGCTCGCCGCGCCGCGACTGTCGTGGCTGAGCGTCGAGGAGTCGCTCGCGGGCAGCGCCGGGGTACTGCTCGTCGGCTTCGGCGGGCAGTGGGTGAACGTGCTCAGTCTGCTGTGGCTCGTGGCGATCGCGAGCGGCGTGCTCGCGCGCGGCGGACGCGTGCACTGGATCGGGCGCACGATCGTTCTCGGTGCGCTCGTGCTGCCGATCGCACGCGCGGGGTATCTACACGGCGACTACGCGGCGATGTGCGTCGCCACGATCGCGTTGCTGCTCACCGCGGGGAGGCTCACGAGCGAGCTCAACCTGCTGTTGCGCCAGGCGCGTTTGCAGGCGGACAACGCCGAGACGCTGCTGCTGGCAGGTGACATAGCCTCGCGTGTGGCCGAGCGCAGCGGACGCGCTGGCGCCGATGGGGGAGGGGTAGCGCCCGAGCCCGCGTCGCGCGTGGTCTTCGAGGATGCCGACCTGTCGGTGGCGGAAGGCGCGCTCGCGCAGCTGCTCCTCGGCGAAGGGTTGTCGATGGTCGTCCAGCCGATCGTGGATATTCGCACCGGGGCTGCGCACGCCTACGAGGCGCTCGCGCGCTTCTCCCGCCCGGGCATCGACGGCAGCCCGCTGCACTGGTTCGCCTTGGCAGAGCAGCTGGGACAGCGTTCAGATCTGGAGCGCGCGTGCCTGCGCCTGGCGCTTGATCTCTTCGCGCAGCGCCCCGCCGGCACGAGCCTCTCGCTGAACCTGTCCGCGCCGGTGCTGCTGGAGGCCCGCACGATGGACCTGCTCGAACGCGCCGGCGGGCGCGGGCCAAGTGATCTGGACGGCCTGATCGTGGAGATCACCGAGGAGACGCTCGTCCACAGCGACACGCAGTTGCAGGCGGCCATCGAGCCGCTGCGCGCGCGGGGAGCGAGCCTCGCGGTGGACGACATGGGCGCCGGCTACTCCGGCCTGCGCCAGATCACCACCGTCCGCCCCGTTTACCTCAAGCTCGACCGCTCGCTCGTCACCGACATCGACAGCGACAGCGAGCGCGCCGCGCTCGTCGGCGCGCTGGCGGGCTACTCAAAGCAGGTGGGGAGCCTGCTCGTAGCGGAGGGCGTCGAGACCGCCGCGGAGCTACAGGCCGTGCGCGAGTTGGGCGTTCCGCTCGTGCAGGGCTTCTACCTGGGCCGGCCGGGAGCGCCATGGCCCGAGGTCAGCGTCGCCAAGAATGTGCAGGCGCCTGAGGCGTATACGCGCGTGCAGCGAGAGACTCACGCGCTGGCGCTTTGAGCTGGCGGCTGGCGAATCTGGAGGCGGTTGTCGTCCGGCGAACAGCGATCCGGAGCCCCGAGGGTTCCCCGAAATCCTGAGCGGGTAGGACTATCTCTCAACCAAAAGCGAGGTTCCAAATGAGCACCGACAAGAACGTGGATGAGGGCAAGGGACGACTGAAGGAAGCTGCCGGCAGCCTGACTGACGATGACGATCTGAAGGACGAGGGCAAGGTGGACCGGGCCAAGGCCTCGGTCAAGGACAAAGTGGACCGGGTCGCTGACAAAGCAAAGGACGCTCTCGACCAAGACAAGGACTAGTGCCTCCGATTGTCCTGCGATACTGGCTGGCCGTTGGCCCGGTCGATGATGAGCCTTCGGCAGCGGCGATCTAGGTAGCCGACGGCCAGCCAGTATCGACGGAAGGCGGGATTGCGAGTCTCGCGACGGTGGTAGCGGCGGTAGATCTGCTGGATGATCGCCGCCAGGCGAAAGAGACCGTAGACCTCGTAGAAGGTGATGTCCGGCGGGTCGATGCCGGTGGCCTCGCAGTAGCGATCGACCAGCTCCCGCCGGGTGAGCATCCCAGGGAGATGGGTCGGCTGGCGGCGGAGCAGCTGCATCGCGCGGTCATCGTCGGCTTGGACCCAGTAGGCGAGCGAGTTGCCGAGATCCATCAGCGGATCCCCGACCGTGGCCATCTCCCAGTCGAGCACGCCCACGATCCGTCGCGGCTCGCTCGGGTCGAGCACCACGTTGTCGAGCCGGAAGTCGTTGTGCACCACGCAGCTGGCTCTGTCCGGCGGCTGGCGCTCGGCGAGCCAGCGCATCACGCGCTCAAAGCGCGGCACGTTCCAGGTGCGGGCCTGGCGGTAGCGCTCCGACCATCCGCCTATCTGGCGCTCCACGTATCCCTCGCCCCGTCCCAGATCGGCGAGGCCGGCCGCGGAGACGTCGACTTGGTGGAGCTCGACCATGCGATCCACCCACGCCTCGCAGATGCCTCGAGCGGCGGATGCGGAGATGTCGATTTGCTGCCGACCGCGACCGCGAAGGATGGCGCCCGTGATCCTCTCCATCACGTAGAAGTCGCTGCCGAGCACGTCTTGTTCCTCGCAGAAAGCCAGCAGCTCGGGCACAGAGGGGTACACGGGACGCAGCCGCCGCTGTATGTCGGCCTCCCTGCGCATGTCGTGCGCCGTGGCGGCCTTGGTCCCGGGCGGCGGGCGCCTCAGCACCAGCTCGCGCTCGGGGTAGCGAAGTAGATACGTGAGGTTGGAAGCCCCACCGGTGAACTGACGGACCTCGGGTGGTCCCGTCAGCCCCTCGACGCGCTCGCGCAGCCAGCGATCGACACGCGCGATATCGAAGCTGTCCTCGCCGCGTACGGGACCCGGCTGATTCTCAAGCGGGGCCTCTGAGCCCGCCCGTTCGCTCGTCGGCGCCACTGCCTCGGCGGTCAGGCCGGCGCGCCCTTGTACCGAGCCAGCTCGAGCCGCGCGACGACGCCGCGGTGAACCTCATCCGGCCCGTCGGCGAGACGCAGAGAGCGAGCGATCGCCCATGCGCCGGCCAGCGGAAGGTCGTTGCTCAGCCCCGCTCCACCGTGGATCTGGATGGCCATTTCGATGACCTCCTGCGCCATGGCGGGAACGACGAACTTTATCTGCGACACGGCCCCGAGCGCGCCCTCCAGCCCCTTGACGTCGAGCAGCCACGCTGCGTTGAGCACCAGCAGGCGCGCCTGGTCTATCGCCGCGCGGGCCTGAGCGATCCTTTCGCGGTTGCCTCCGAGGTTGGCCAGCGGCTTGCCGAACGCGGTGCGGCTCATCGCCCGTCTGCACGTCAGCTCGAGCGCCAGCTCGGCCAGCCCGATCAGCCTCATGCAGTGGTGCACGCGACCGGGCCCGAGGCGGCTCTGGGCGATCGCAAAGGCTTGTCCGGGCGCGCCGATGACGGCGCTCAACGGCAGTCTCACCTTGTCGAAGCGAACCTGGCCGTGCCCGCTCGGAGCGTCGTGGAAGCCCATCACCGGCAGCATCCGCTCGACGCTCACTCCAGGCGTGTCGCGCGGAACGAGGACCATCGAGTGCTGTGCGTAGCGGTGAGCGCTCGCGTCCGTCACGCCCATGAAGATCATGAGCTCGCAGCGCGGGTGGCCGGCGTTCGTGCTCCACCACTTGACCCCGTCGAGCACGATCTCATCGCCGTCGAGGAGTGCCGTGGCCTGCATGTTGGTGGCATCCGAGGAGGCCACATCCGGCTCGGTCATGCAGAACGCCGAGCGGATCTCGCCGTCGAGCAGAGGAGCGAGCCAGCGTTCGCGCTGCTGCTCGCTTCCGGAGTGCAGCAACACCTCCATGTTGCCCGTGTCCGGAGCGTTGCAGTTGAAGACCTCCGCCGCGATGTGGGAGCGCCCCATCAGCTCGGCCAAGGGCGCGTACTCGACGTTCGTGAGCCCCGCGCCGTGCGTCTCATCCGGCAGGAATAGGTTCCACAGCCCCGCCGCGCGCGCCTTGCCCTTGAGCTCCTCCACCAGCGGGCTGACCTGCCAGACGGCCTCGGATCCGAGCAGCTCACGCACATGGGCCTCCTCGCGCGGGTCGATCTCCTCGCGCATGAAGCTCCCTACACGCTCGACGTATTCGCTTGTGCGAGGTGAGTGCTCGAAGTCCATGTCTGCCTTTCCAGTCGCGGCCACCTTTACGTGACGGCATTATCTTCTGTGGCGAGCATGGGCACTGATCACTGCGTGTTTCTTTCTACTCAACGCCTCGCTCGCTTGACGAACTGGTCTCGGCTTCCAGGTCGACAGCGTCGGTGAAGGGCAGTGCCTCGTTCATACCGGCCAGCGCGAACAGGCGCTGCACGTTCTCAGGGCCGGGAACGATCCTCAGCTCGTGACCGCGTGCGCGACAGAGTTCATGTCCTGTGAGGAGTGCCTGCAAGCCGCTCGAGTCGATGAATGTAAGGGGTCTGAGGTCGATGACGATGAGCCCTGGCGCATCGGCGGAGGCGTCTTTGAGAGCCGCTTCGATCTTGGGGGCTCCCAGCAGGTCTGCTTCGCCGGTCAGAACGATCGTGTGACCCTGGGGGGCGCTCGTCACGTCGATGGTCAGGTAGGGATGCTCGCTAGTCACTTCCATCCTCTGTTCCGAGGCGAGCGCATCGTCCAGGCATTGTACGCCTGTGGGTGTCGCGCCGGGGCTGTGATGTGGCTCCGCGCCAGGGAACTCGCGCCGTCGCTGAACCGCAGCGTTCAGGCGTGAGGGCAGCCAGCGGTGGTCGTGCCGGGTGGCGTCGCGGTCTGCGTTTGCGGGTTCGCGGCCTCTTGTAGGGCTGCTGGGAGCGTGGGATGGATCGTGATCGCGTCGGGCAGGCCGACGATCAAGGCGAGGCGCTTGAGCTGTGAGGTCTCGGGAATGACGAGGATCAGCTTGGCACGACGGTGGTCGAGGCGGTCGCTGAGACGCAGCAGCATGTCGATGCCTGCGCTGTCGACGTAGCGGGCCTCGCTGAGATCGATGACGAGACATGAAGCGTCGGGGCCGAGCGCGTCGGCCAGCTGCTGCTGGGTGGCCGTGGCGTTCGCAGCGTCGATGTCTTCGTTGACGTGTGCGATTGGCACGTCGTCGATCCGTTCGAAGTCCAGCGGGCTCATGCTTGCTGGGAGAGTCTCTTGGTCATCGTCACGACGGTTCCTCCTTCGTCGCTGTCGATCTTCACGCTGTCGACTAGAGCGCGCATGATCTCGAGTCCCCTGCCGCCGCCTTGTGGGCGGGCGGTGCGCCATCGGCCGAGGTCGCGGACGGTGACTGTCACCTCCTGGCCGTCGTGTTCGCAGCGCACGATGAAGCTCGCTTCGCGAGCGCCATAGGCGTGCTCGATCGCGTTGGTGGCGGCCTCGGAAACCGAGAGGGTGACGTCGAAAAGCTCGTCTTCGTTGGCGCCGGCGGCCTGGAGCCAGCGGCCGAGGGTGTTGCGCAGCCCGCCGAGAACGTTGGGACGCGCTGGCAGGGTCATCTCAAGCGTGTCTTCGAGTGGCAGGGCCTCGATGGCCAGGAGCGCTACGTCGTCCTCGAGCGGAGTCTCGTCGACAAGCGCGCGATACACGCGGTCGGCGAACGACGAGTCGGTACGTTGCGCGGCAGCCTCGGCGGCGGCGGTCAGCCGCTTGAAGCCCTCGTCGATCGACTCGTCGCGTCGCTCGATGAGCCCGTCGGTATAGAGCAGGAGTCGGCTGCCGGTCGGGAATGGGTAGCGGCACGCTTGGTAGTGGTTTCCGATGCGCACACCGACGGGCAGGCCGGGCGTCTGTTCCAGCAGGCGGGTGGTGTGGCCGTCCGGCTCGATTAGCAGCGGCGGCAGATGCCCGGCGGTGACGGCCTCCAGTTCTTCGGCCTCGGGATCGAGTTCGAAGATCGACAACGTGGCTCCGCGGCTGCGGCCCAACGAGACGAGTAGCTCGTTGAGCATCGAGATGACCTCCGTGAGCTTGTGTCCTTGCGCCATGTACACGCGTAGGGCCGTCCGGATCTCGCCCATCACTGACGCGGCCAGCACGCCGCGGCCGACGACATCGCCGATCACGAACGCGATCCGCCCGTTGGCGAGCTGGAACACGTCGTACCAGTCCCCGCCGATCTTGATGCCGGAGCCCGCTGGCAGGTACTTGGCGCTGAAGCACATACCGGGTATCTGGGGCAGGGCGTCGGGCAGGAGGGTGCGCTGCATGATCTCGGTGACTGCGCGCTGCTCTGAGTTGCGGGCGTTGTCGATCGCGAGCGCTGCGCGGTCGGCGGCAAGCTGCAGCAGCATCACGTCGTCCTCGTCGAAGTCGCGCGGGGTGAGCGTGCCAACGTGCATCACTCCGATGACGCGGCCTTCGACGTGAACAGGTACGCCGAGCAGCGAGCTGATGCCCTTTTGTCGGAGGATTGGGTTTACGATCTCGGCGTGGTCGAGGTCCTCGATGATGATGGGGCGCGCCTCGGCGGCGACGCGGCCCGCGAAGCCGCGAGCGAGCGGCACTTGGACGCCTTGGCGGACCTCCTCCTCTAGTCCTCGTGCGGCGCGTGCGACGAGGACGCCACGATCCTCGTCGAGCAGCAGCACCGCTGCGGTGTCGACGTGGAGGGAACTGCGGATGCGCTCAAGCAGCTCGGAGAGCATGTCCTCCAGGGACATGTATCCGAGTGCGGTGTCGGTGATGCTGAGCAGGTGGTTGCGGCGCCTCTTGGACACCGAGGATCTGAGCGTGGACTGCTTGGCGGGTTTCAGGGTGTCGTTTCGCATCTCTGTCCTAGGCCTGCCATGTTAATGCCGGCGCTTTCACAGCTGGTCCTCGGCTGCGCGGTAGGCGACCTGGAGGAAGTCGGAGATGGTGTGCGTGACGAATACGGAGCTGACTAGGCGTGTGAGGCGTGGGGCGCCGATGAGACCGAGCGTGAGCCCCATCGCTACCCATTGCGCGAGGCAGCCTCGGTTGCGAGTCGGTCGAGCAGGTGGTCGGCGACGGTCTCACTCATAGCGTCCCTTTCGGTCGTGTCGTTCTCCTCAGCGCTCATGCTTCGTCCTACCCTTGAGGCCGGGTGCCAAAACGGGGTGTCGACTGGGCTGGGTGCGCCCGCGCCGTTTTAGGCGGCGTGAGCGTTGGCGTGTTCGCGGTGGCGGTGCTCTGAGAGCGGTGGGCGTTCCTCGACGGTGACGGGACGGTTCTCCATCAGTTCGGGGTTGCTGGGAGCGGGTGGCAGGATGATGGAGCTGCAGGCGTGCGTGTCGGCGAACGCTGCGCCGAGGAAGCGGGTTTGTGCGGCGACGAGCACGGCGTAGGCCATCGCCGAAAGGTCGCGTAGCGGCTGGTGGCGGTTCTGCCTTTCGCCGAGGTGGACCTGGGCGAGACCGTCTAGTCCGCAGGTCCGCCAGCAGTCGATCAGCATCGCTATCTCGACGCCGTAGCCGGCGCTGAACGGGATCTGTTCGAGTAGCTGGCGCCGGCCGGCGGTCTCCCCTGCGAGCGGCTGCTCGAAGACGGTCAGCTCGGGGGCGTGCAGGTTCAGCAGCGGCCGGGCCATCAGCTCGGTGACGCGGCCACCGCCCTCTGCGAGAATCGTGTTGCCGTTGCGGAAAGGGCGGCGGAATGCTCCCTTGACGAGATGGATGTCGGGGTCACAAAGCAGCGGGCCGATCAGACCGAGGAGGAATCCTTCGTGGAAGTCCTCGGTGTCGGTGTCCGCGAATGCGACGATTTCGCTGTTGGTCGCGGCTAGCCCTCTCCACATCGCGTCGCCCTTGCCCTGCGCTGGCCCGTACTCGCTGAGAAGCTCGCTCTCTTGCGCGACCCGGAGACCCGTCCGACGGGCGATCGTCGCGGTGTCGTCCTGGGAGGAGGCGTCGATGACGAGCACCTCGTCCAGCAGGCCCGCGTCCTTGAGTCTGGCCGCGGTTTCGGCGATCGGGGCGATCGTCTGTGCGACTTCGCGGGCGGGCAGCAGCAGCGCGACCGTGTGCTGCTTGGCCGCGAGCAGACGCTCGAGGGGAAACTCGTTCGCTTGGTAGGTGCGTCGGGCGCGCCAGTCGGCGCGTGTGAGGTCTTGGGCGAGGCCGCGTGGGGCGCGCCCCTCCGTGCGAGCGGACGTTCGTACCCGCACGCGCTGGCTGCGGTGGATGGCGATGCCTTGCCTGGTGAGCGCTTGTGCGAGCGCCTCGTCCTCGAGTGCTGCGCGTACCGGCAGCCCGCCGCAGCGCTGGTAGGCCGCGGCGGTCAACGCGAGCGATGCGCCGGAGAAGTGCGGGTGCTCGACTGTGGCTTTGCCGGCGATCTGCTCGATGGCGTCGGCGAGCCGCTGGGTGGCGTGTTGATCGCGGACGGTGAGGGCTTGGGGGGCGAGCGCTTGGCGCTCTGTGGGGTCGAGCTCGATCAGGCCGCCGATCGCCTCGGCACCTGCCCTTGCGAGCGCGAGCTGCGCCGAGAGCCAATCGGGGGCGACCGTGGTGTCGGCGTCGGTGCTTGCGATCAGCCCATCCTCCCTGCCGAGTTGCATGAGACGCCAGCAGGCGATGTCCATGCCGAGACGCCGGGCGCGTCCTACGCCTTGGGGACGCGGAAGGGTGACGGTGTGAAAGGCGGGCTGGTGGAGGTAGCGTGTGGTCTGTTGGACGACTTGGAGGGTGTGGTCGCGGCACCCGTCGAGGATCAGGATCACCTCGTAGCTGCCAGGGGTCATGTCGCGCTGGGTGCTCAGCGCCTGCAGGCAGGCTGCGATGCGCGGCGCCTCGTCGCGGGCGGGCACTACGACGATCGCCTGCAAGTCGGGGTGCGGGGGTGCCAGCGAGGCGAGGTCGGCAAGCGCCTGCGCCACATAGGCATCTGGGCGGCTGGTGTTCATGGTGGGCTCTCCCCGGCGGCGATCAGCTGACGGGCGTGTTCGTAGTCCTCGTCGCGGTCGTGGGTGAGCACTCCGACGAGCTTGCCGTGGTGGGAGTAGCAGACGGTGAACGCGCCGTCGGGGTGCTCCTCGAGCCGGCTGGCATCATGGCCGTCGCCCCAGGCGGCGTACTTAATCGTGTGCTGGCCGATGCTCGACCAGAAACCGGGCACGTCCTGCCAGTGGACGTCTTCGCCGGCGAGGACGCGCCCGGCGATTTCGCCTTGGCCGAGAGCGTCGCCCCAGTGCTCGACGCGCAGCCGTCTCCCCGCGCTGCGGTTGTGCGCGTAGGCAACGTCGCCGGCGGCGAGCACATGCTCGCGTGCGCGCATCTGCGCGTCGGTGAGAATCGCTCCCTTAACGGTTGTCAGGCCAGCTTGCTCGGCGAGCTCGATGCGGGGCCGTACGCCCATGCCAAGCACCACGTTGTCCGCTTCGATTCGCTGACCGTCCTCGAGCTGGACGATATGGCCGCTGTGGATGGCGCACACCTCGACGCCCATCTTCAGGGTGACACCGAGGTCCGTCAGCCACTGGGCGATGTATGTCGCCGCCTCCGCTCCAAGGCGTTGCTGCTGGGGGGCGGGTTCTTGGCCGACGAGGATCACGTGGGCGCCGCCCAGCGCGAGCGATGCGGCGAGCTCGCAGCCGATGAATCCCGTGCCGAGCACGACCGCGCTGGTGCCCGGTTGGGCTTGCGCGGCGATGCGTTCGCTGTCAGCCCGCTCGCGCATCGTCTGCACCCGCGGGTCGTCCAGGCCGGGGAGGTTGGGGCGTGTGGGCTCAGCGCCGGTGGCGAGCACGATCGCGTCGCCGCGGAGCGCGGTTCCGTCGACATTGACGGTCCCCGTGCTCGGGTCGATCGCAGTGGCTTCGCAGCCGAGGCGCAGCTTGATGTCATGTTCGTCAAACCAGTCGCGGGATTGGATCGGCAGATCGCTGGCGTCGAGTTCACCGCGCAGGAACTCCTTGGTGAGTGGCGGCCGGCGGTATGGGACGAGGGTCTCCTTGCCGAGCAGCGTCACCTCTCCTGTGCCGCCGTGCTCGCGGTAGGCGCGGGCGGTTGCCAGGCCGGCTGGTCCGGCGCCGACGATTACGATCCGCCGGGGGCTCATCGGCCGTCAAAGCGGTCGAGCCTGTATCCGTCGCGGCGCGCGTCGAGCGCGTGCCAACCGGCGAGCTCCACTGCAAGCCGATCGTGCACCTCATCGCCGAGCAGCGGCTCCTCGCGCCCGCCGCCGCGCCAGCTGACCGCGAGCACGCTCGCGCCGTAGGTGAGCTGCGTTTTGATCCAGCCGACGGCCTCGTCGAGCGCCTGCGGCTGCAGGTAGTAGAGGATCTCCGAGCACACGATCACATCCCACGAGCCTGGCGGGGTTTCCTCGGGGAAGCGGGCGCGGAGCAGGTCGACATTCCGCGCTCCTTGTAGTTGCTGGCGGGCTAGTTCCAGGGCGCAGAGGGAGAAGTCGATCGCGACGACGTGCTCGCAGCGGGCCGCCAGCAGCCCGGTGAACACGCCGATCGAACAGCCGACCTCGAGGCAGAGACCGTGGGAGCGCTTCGGCAACGCGGCCAGGGTCGCCGCGTACTTCTCCCGCTCATAGCCGCTCGTGCGATACCCCCACGGGTCGGAGCTGTCGCGGTAGAGCCGCTCGAAACGCTCGAAAGTCGCTGTCGCTGTCACGGTTGCTCCATGTCGAGCATCTCGGCGCCGAGCTTGGTGATCTTGGGGTCCAGCCGGTGTTGGAGCAGGAACAGGTCGAGGTCGCGTCGGGCGCGGTCCAGTGTGCTCGCCCCGATCAGCGCCCGCGACCCGCAGACCCGTGCCGCCTGGTCTGAAATCAGGAGCGCGCATTCGTACAGCGCGACACGGCATTCGACGGCGAGCACTGCCGGGTCGATCCCTGGACAGGGACCTTCTAGCTGGCCGAGCTCAGTCGTGGTGTGCTGCAGCCAACGGTCGATCGTGCCTTGCGCGACACGCATCCGGCCGAGGCTATGTGCCTGCACCGCGTCCAGCCGTGCGGCGTCGAGTGCGGCAAGAGTCTCGACGATGATGCAGTCGGCTAGCCCGGCCCAGGTTGCTGATGTGCGGATCGCGTCGCGGGAGAAGTAGGGCTCGCGGGAGAGCTCGCCGGGTCCGCCGAGCAGCGCGAGCACAGGCGTGTCGTGAAACTCGACGCGATGGCTCTCTGAGGAGCGCAGGCCCGAGGCGCGATACCAGCCGCGGTCGACGCTCACTCGGCTGGTCGTGTCGAGGTAGACAAGGCGCCGAGAGCCGTCTTGATCGGCGGCGATCACGAGGGCGCGCTGTACGCCTCCGGCGCCGGAGCAGAACGTCTTGACGCCGCGCAGCGCGAGCTGGCCGTCGGCTTGCTCCAGTCGAGCGGGTGGCCCCTCGCCAGCGGCTGGGTCGGCGCCCCATACGCCGAGCAGCAGCTTGCCTTCGTGTATCTGTGTGAGGTCGGTGGAGCGCAGCGGCTCGGGGGCGGTGAGCGTGAGGCGCTCGATGCCGTTGAGGTGCCCGTCGAGGATGCGCGCGGTCGAAGCATCCGCGGCTGCCACGGCTCGCACGAGCCGTGCCTCGCCGGCGAGCCCGTCCGGTGGGATCATCAAGGCACTGGCGGCGGCGAGATCGGTGAAGTTCTCGGTGGGGAAACGCGGCTCGCGGTCAAGCTCGCCTGCGCGGGCGGCGATGCGCGCGAGCGCCCTCTCCAGGACCTCGCCGGGTGTGGTGCGGGCAGCCGGCAGCTCTTGGACGCTCACGCTGCCGCTCCCGGTCGTGGGCTGGCGGTCGCGGGAGGACGCCAGCGGGCGTGGTAGTCCATCGGGGCGAGAAGGACACCGTGGACGCGGGCTAGCGCTGCGAGCTGCGGCAGCAACGCGAGGGTGTTCTGGCAGCCGGCTCGCCTCGCTCCGGGCCCAAGGGCGTCGTGCATCAAGACCGCGCCGCCGTCCGCGAGCTGGGAGCGCGCGTGCTCGAGCATCGCCTGCGGCTCATCGCCGCGCCAGTCGTGGGTGTCGATCGACCAGCGCACAAGCTGCAGCCCGAGCCGCTCGGCGACACGGTGGCTCTCTTCGGTGCAGACGCCCCACGGCGCCCGCCACAGCCGCGGATGCACCCCGATGCTCTCTAGCGCCGCGAGGGCCGACTCACTGTCGTGCTGCAGCTCTGCTTCGGTGAGCTCGGTGTGACGGACGTGACGATGACAGTGAAGCTGGATGTCGTGTCCGGCAGCGAGCACGTTCCGTGCGAGAACGGGCTCGGCAAGCACTCGCTCGCCGACCATGAAGAACGTCGCCGCTACGTGGCAGCGCTGGAGTTGTTCCAGTGTGAGCGGCGTCCAGGTTGGGTCGGGGCCGTCGTCGAAGGTGAGGCTCAAAGCGCGTGGCACGTTGAGAGAATGCTCGAGCCGCCTGGGTGCGAAACCGGCGGGAGCCGTGCTGCTCACGACTGGTCTTGGTACTCGCGCAGGAACCCCTCGAACAGGCGGCGGTGGCCTTCCTCGTCGT
>DASUPL010000143.1:0-2586 GCA_036281155.1 Solirubrobacteraceae bacterium
GTTGCGGCGCACGAACTCCACCAGGAACCGCTCCAGGCCGCTGCCCACGAGGTACAGCGCGAACACCACCCCTGGACGCACGCGGTCGCGCAGTCGCCACAGCGCGTACGCGAGCGCGCACATCGCGAGCGTCTCGTAGATCGGCGTCGGCTGCACGCGCACGCCCGGCGGGGTCGGCACCGTCCCGTGCGGGTAGCCCATCGCCCACGGCAGGTCCGAGCGGATGCCGTAGTCGCCGTCGCCAGAGACCTGGCAGCCGATGCGCCCGATCGCGTAGCCCAGCGCCAGCGCGGTCGCGATCGTGTCGAGCATCCGCAGCTCGAGCACGTCGCGCCAGCGCATCCACGCCACCACCGCGATCGCGCCGCCGATCGCACCGCCGTACCAGACGAGCCCCGAGCCCGAGAACACGCTCCCGACGAGGTCGTGCCTGACCTCGTCGTAGTTCTCGATCAGGTAGTAGCCGCGCGCGCCGATCACGCCGCCCGCGAGCGCCGCGAAGACGATCTCATACGCCCAGTCGACCGGCCGGCCAAGCTCGCGCAGCCGGCGTGCGATCAGCCCGCCGCACGCGAGAAAGCCGAGCGCGAACATCACGCCGAACGTCTTGATCGAGATGCCCAGTACGTGGATCTCCGGCTTCATGGCGTGAGGGCGCGCGGCATCGTGATCCGGCGGGACTTTAGGGCACATGTATCTCTGTCTGCCACAATCATGCGCTGATGGCTTCGCAACGATCGACCTTCGGCAGGGACACGGGCCTGCAGGCGCGGATGCTGCTGACGATGTTCCTGCTCGGCCTCGTCTACGTCGTGTTCGTCGGCGTTCTGTTCGCCGCCGGCGCGGGCGCCAGCCTGATCGTCGTCGTCGCAGTCGTGCTGCTGCTCGTGCAGCTGTTCACGTCGGACAAACTCGCCATGGCCACGCTCGGCGTGAAGGAGACCACGCCCGCGCAGGAGCCCGAGCTGCACGGGATCGTCGAGCGGCTGTGCGTGCAGGCCGATCTGCCCAAGCCGCGAGTGTGCGTGATGGAAACCTCGATGCCCAACGCGTTCGCGATGGGGCGCTCGAAGAAGTCCACAACCGTGTGCGCCACGCGCGGCATCCTCGACCTGCTCTCGCCCGCCGAGCTCGAAGGCGTGATGGCGCACGAGCTCGCGCACGTGATCAACCGCGACGTGATGGTGATGACGCTCGCGAGCTTCTTCGCCACGCTCGCGTCGATGATCATCCAGTTCTCGTTCTTCTTCGGCGGCGGTTTCGGCGGCGGATACGGCAACAACGATGACGACGAGGAGAGCGGGATCATCTACGTGCTGATCGTCTCGATGTTCGTGTACGCGGTCTCCTTCATCCTGCTGCGCGCGCTTTCGCGCTACCGCGAGTTCGCCGCCGACCGCGGCTCCGCGGTGCTCACCGGACGCCCCAGCGCGCTCGCCTCGGCGCTGCTGAAGATCAGCGGCACGATGGAGCGCGTGCCCAATCAGGATCTGCGCGCCGCGGAAGGCATGAGCGCGTTCTTCATCATCCCCGCGCGCACGAAGAAGTCGCTCATGAACCTGTTCGCCGACCACCCCCCGCTCGAGCAGCGCCTGGCAGCACTCGAGCGCCTGGAGGCACAGCTCCAGGGCGCCGCCTAGACACTCCGCCTCGTGGGTCTGCGCGACATCCTCACCGGTCGCCACCAGGTCAAGGGCCCCGCGCCCGACCGCCTGTTCGCGATCTCCACCGCCTACGTCACGCTCCAGACCGAGCACCAGATCGAGCCCGCCGGCACCGCCGCGATCGTCTTCCAGTCACTCGCCACGAGCGAATTCGAAGCGACGCTGCGCGACATGGAAGAAGTCGTCACCGCCACCGGCGGCGAGAGCGGCACGAAGGTCGCCACCCAAGACGACAGCTACGGCTACCGCTGGATGGTGCTGCGCAACCCCGACGGCGCCCCCAGCGTCGAAGACCTCGCCGTCGGGATCAACGCGGTGTCAAGCTCGATCGAGACCGCCGGCCACGGCGAGCGGCTGCTGTGCGCGGTGTTCGCTTTCGTGGACGCACGCAAACGACGCATCTACTTCATCTACAACTACAAGCGCGGGTTCTGGTACCCGTTCGTGCCCGAGCCCGGCGGGCCGCAAGAGCGCTCCACCGAGAGGGAGCTGCAGATCAAGGCGCAGATGGCCTCAGAACTGCCGATCGAGCCGGAATTGGAGCGGTGGTTTCCGTTGTGGGGGATACCGATTTAGGGCAACTGGCGCCGTTGCAGCGAGCAAACGGATATCAGGGCCTGGACGCGAGTAGCCCGTGGACGCGCGAGTGTTCGCTGAGCCACTTTTCCGCGTCGGGATCGATCCAGCCAGCAATTGTGAGCATGTCGTCGGCTCGCTGTCCAATGTTCTGCTTGAGAAGACAATCGTGGTGAGCAACACGGTTGCGAAACCTCTGGAGAAGACGCATCCGCTGCGTCAGATCCTTACGCACCACCGATCCGTGAGGAAAGGCATGGCGGAGGCGATGTCTCCACAGCTCCTCGTACCGGCTGCTGAAGAGTCCAGCCCAGAATCCGAATGAGACGCCAGCGATGACCCGCCC
>DASUPL010000144.1:0-2888 GCA_036281155.1 Solirubrobacteraceae bacterium
CTCGGCCGCGCGCGGCTACGTGCGCGCGCTCGGCGCGGCGGAGGTGCCCGTGAGCACCGTCAGCGTGCCGCTGCACCACCTCGAGGTTTCCGTCGCGTTGGAGGCCGAGTACGGCGAGCACGGGTTCGAGGACCTCGTGCACGAGGGGCGCCACGGCTTCGAGATCGTCGCCGTCAACGCCGACGAGCTTCCCGGCTTCCTCGCGCGGCTCGGCGAGGACTACTTCGAGGGCCCCCGCATCGGGATCTGGGGATGGGAGACGAACAGCATCCCCGCCCGCTGGCAGCACGCGTTCGCCCTCGTCGACGAGATCTGGGTGTACTCGCGGTTCATGGCGCACAACATCGGCGCCGTCGCGCCCGTCCCCGTCATCGCTCTGCCGCCGCCCGTGCTCGCCCCCGTCGCGCCCGCCGCCCCCACGCGCCTCGGGGTCCCCGACGGGTTCCTGTTCCTGTTCGTGTTCGACTACCTCTCAACGATCCAGCGCAAGAACCCCGTCGGGCTGATCGAAGCGTTCAAGCGCGCGTTCGCGCCCGGCGAGGGGCCGCAGCTGCTCATCAAGACGATCAACGCGCCCCTGCGAGCGCTCGCCGAGGAGGAGGTGCTGTGGGCCGCGCACGGGCGCGCCGACATCCACGTGATCGACCGCTCGCTCAGCGGCGATCAGCTCGACGGGCTGATGGCCGCGTGCGACTGCTACGTCTCGCTGCACCGCGCCGAGGGGTTCGGGCTGACGATGGCCGAGGCGATGGCGATCGGCAAGCCCGTGGTCGCGACCGGCTACTCCGGCAACGTCGACTTCATGGACGCCCACAACAGCTACCTCGTCGATTACGAGGTCGGCCGCGTGGGCCCCGAAAACGAGATCTATCCCTCAGACGGCGAGTGGGCGCAGCCGAGCGTCGAGCACGCCGCCGAGCTCATGCGTCGGGTTCACGCGGAGCCCGAGCAGGCGGCGCGGATCGGCGCCCGCGCGGCTCAGGACATCGCCCGAACGCTCTCGCCACAGGTGACCGGCGCGGCGATGCGCGGGCGGCTGGAGGAGATGCTGCAACGCTGACGTCAGAGCTTGGCCGGCAGCGCGTCGGGCGGCGCCGCGCCTGGGCGCAGAATCTCCATCCACTCGTAGCCCTGCGGGGCCGCGCACATCTGCGCCGCCCGGCTGGCTGGCGCCACGTGTACGCGATCCCCGCCAGCGCCTTCGGCGCTGAACACGATCGCGCCGAGCGTGCGACCGACCGTTTCGGGTGGGGGGTCGCCGCTCCCGGGGTGCAGGTCCCCGTTGCCCCGCACGAGGCGCAGGGTGTGAGTGCCTGCCCCCAAGGCGGCATCGTCGAGGAGCAGGAACTGGCTGGGGTAGCGCTCTTCGTAGCCGATCTGCGACAGGCGATGCCCATCGAGCGAGGCGGTCAGCGGTCGACCGATCGAGCCCTGCAGCCAGATGCCGTAGCGAGCGGCGCGTGGCAGCTTGACCGTGACCTCTACGGCGCCGGCGCCCTTCGTCGCCAGCGTGCCCGGTCCGAGCGGCGTCCAATAGTGCGGATGCGTGCCCGACACGGGATTCGCGACGGCGTCGATCGAGCTCTGCGCGTATGCGACCTCGACGCGCGGCCCAGCCTTGCGCACGTTCCCGAGGAAGGCGCTGCAGTACGCGTGCGAACGCTCGTGTGGAAGGCCAGACAGGGGCAGGTGGTCGATCACCGCGCGCGCAGGCCGGTCCCTGCGCCACACGTCGAAGTAGCGCGTCCGTTCGAGCAGGTCGTAGTTGCTCGGAGGGCGGCTCGCGATCGGGCTGCGCGGCTGGATGATCAGCGGGAAGCTCTGCAGGTAGGACGGCAGAAGCTGGTTGAGGTCCCAGCCGAAGCTCTGACCTCCCGGCGGCGGGGGCACGCCCGGACGGACGTCGAAGCGGAAGTTCGCCGGATCGACGAGCGTCGTGGCGCGCTCGCCGCGCAGGAAGTACTCCGCGTACTCGTCGAAGTACGGGTCCAGCGCCGGGCCGCGACCGTCGTAGCGCTTCGCGATCGACGCGAGGTCGTGGTAGCGGGCGCCCGGCGCAAGCGACGTGTCGTGGTAGATCAACGCGTTGCCATACAGCACCCCCGCCGCGACGGTCAGCGCAGCCAGCCAGCCGAGCGGGCGCAGCCAGCGGCTCTTGCTCGCCTGTAGCGCCGCCGCGCCTGCGAACGCAAGCAGGAGCGCGAACGCCGCCGTGATCGTGAACGACTTCAGCTGGATCCACGCGGTGCTGTGCTGGACAAAGTAGTAAAGCGCCACCGGCGCCATGACGCCAACGACCGCGATCGCCCAGCGTCGGTGAAGAAGTGCGCAGAGCACGCCCACCACAGCCAGGCCGATCACGATCGTGTCGAACACATGGCTCGTGCCAGCATGCGCGACCGGGTAGCGGTAGTCGCCCGTGATCCACACCCCCGCACTCGCCCAGCGCGACACCGGCGCGGCGAGGTTGCCCAGCCCGAGATCCACCACGCCACCGATCGCCGCACCCGCGACGCTCGCGAGTTTCGCCGCCGTCACGAGCCCCGGCAGCGAAATCACGACTGCCGCGAGGGCGAACATCGCCGAACTCTCCAGCACTGTCCGCCGCCGGCCGGAGCCGCGCACGAGCGACACAACGAGCAATCCCACGAGCAGCAGCCCCAGCCAGGGCGCTATCCCGAGGCTGAACGCCGCGAACGCGCCCGACACGGCCACCGCCGCCGGGAGCATCGCTCGACGGCCGCCATCGCCAGGTAGCCGATCGGCGAACAGCGCCACCACGAGCATCAGCAACGACGCCGTCGTCAGCTCCTTGATCCCCGCCTCCAGCGCGTAGCCATAGAGGATGTTCGGCTGGATCGCCACGACCGCGCCCAGGCAGCGCATCG
>DASUPL010000145.1:0-2240 GCA_036281155.1 Solirubrobacteraceae bacterium
AATCGCGAGCTCTCGTGGCTGGACTTCAACGACCGCGTGCTGCAGTTGGCCGAGGACGAGCGCGTACCGCTGTTGGAGCGCGTGAAGTTCTGCGCGATCTACACGACCAACCTCGACGAGTTCTACATGGTGCGCGTCGCCGGCCTGCGCGACCAGATCGACGCCGGCGTGGAGAAGGCCGGCCAGGACGGGCTGATCCCCTCCGAGATGATCGCGCTGATCCGCGAGCGCGCGATCGCGCTGAGCGGGCGCCTGACCGGCTGCTTCGAAAAGCGGCTGCGCCCGGCGCTGGCCGAGCACGACATCCGCGTGGTCGGCGTGGACGAGCTCGACGAAGACCGCCGCTCGGAACTCGCCCGGCACTTCCAGAAGGCGATCTTCCCCGCGCTGACCCCGCTGGCGGTCGCCCCCGGGCGGCCCTTCCCCTACATCTCGAACCTCTCTCTCAGCCTGGCGGTGCTCGTGCGCGACCCCGTCAACGACCAGACGGTGTTCGCGCGCGTGAAGGTCCCGACGGAGATCCTGCCGCGCTTCGTCACGCTCAAGCCACCCGCGCCGGAGCCCGCGCTGCTGGTGCCCCTCGAGGATGTCATCGCCCACCACCTCGACGCGCTGTTCCCGGGCATGGAGATCGCCGACTACGACACGTTCCGCGTCACGCGCGACGCCGACCTGGAGGTATCCGACGACGCCGCCGACCTGCTGCAGGCGGTCGAGGACGAGCTGCGCCGCAGGCGTTT
Source organism: Solirubrobacteraceae bacterium (assembly GCA_036281155.1). GTDB lineage: Bacteria > Actinomycetota > Thermoleophilia > Solirubrobacterales > Solirubrobacteraceae > Palsa-744. The sequence continues at coordinate 741 of DASUPL010000145.1, forward strand.
CGGCGAGGTCGTGCGCGTGGAGGTCGGCGCGCGCTGCTCCGATCAGCTGCGCGACGCGCTCGCGGCGCTGCTGGGCGTGCAGGAGGAGGAGGTCTACCCCGTCGACGGCCTGCTCGACATGGGCGCGCTGTGGCAGATCGTCAAGCTCCCCGGCCACGGCGAGCTGCGCGAAGAGACGCTCGGCGGGATCACGCACCCGCGTCTGTTGCGCCACGAGGGCGAGCGCCCGGACGTGCTCGGCGCGATGCGCGAAGGCGATCTGCTCGTGCACCACCCGTATGAGTCGTTCTCCACGTCGGTGGAGCGCTTCGTCGAGCAGGCGGTAGCCGACCCGAACGTGCTGGCGATCAAGCAGACGGTGTACCGCACGAGCGACGACTCGCCGCTCGTGCCCGCGTTGATCGACGCGACCGAGCGCGGCAAGCAGGCGGTCGCGCTGGTGGAGCTGCAGGCGCGCTTCGACGAGCGCATGAACATCCACTGGGCCAAGGCGCTGGAGGAGGCCGGCGTGCACGTCGTCTACGGCCAGCCGTCGCTGAAGACGCACGCGAAGTGCGTGCTCGTGGTGCGCCGCGAGGGCGACGGCGTTCGTAACTACGTGCACATCGGCACCGGCAACTACCACTCCGCCACCGCGCGGCTGTACACTGACTTCGGGCTGTTCACCACCGACGAGCAGATCGGCGCGGACGTGGCGGACATGTTCAACTACCTCACCGGCTACGGGCGCCCGCTGCACTATCGCAAGGTGTTGATGGCGCCCAACCAGCTGCGCGACGGCATCATCGCCCACATCGAGCGCACGGTCGCCGCGCACAGCGTCGAGTCCCCCGCGCGGATCGCGATGAAGATGAACTCGCTCGTCGACGGCCGTTGCATCCGCGCGCTGTATGCCGCCTCGCAGGCCGGCGTGCGGGTCGACTTGAACGTGCGCGGCATCTGCTGCCTGCGCCCCGGCGTGCCGGGCCTGTCGGAGAACATCCGCGTCGTCTCGATCGTCGGGCGCCTGCTCGAGCACGCCCGCGTCTACACATTCGAGCGCAACGGCGAGCACACGGTGTTCATCGCCTCCGCCGACCTCATGGGCCGCAACCTCGACCACCGCGTCGAGCTGGCCGTACCCGTCGAGAACGAGGAGCTGCGCGCCGAGCTCCTGGACTCGCTCGAGCGCGCGTTCGCCGACAACCAGAACGCCTGGGACCTCGACGGCGAAGGGCAGTGGCACCGGCTCGAGCCCGGCCCCGGCGAGCAGCCGCGCAGCCTGCAGTTGGAGCTCGCCGACATCTACGCCGCACGTGCCGGCGCCGAGCGCCCGTCAGAGCGGCGCGAGGACGCCGCTAGGCTGGGCGTCGCCGGTCACTGAGCCGGCTGAGACGCCGGCAAGGCGTCGAGCACGGCTTTGAGCTCGTCCACCGACTGGTAGTCGAGCCCGAGCAGGTGGTCGTGGCGGTGGGCGACGATCCCCTGCTCGTCGATCACGATCACCGCGCGCTTGGTTCC
>DASUPL010000146.1:0-6961 GCA_036281155.1 Solirubrobacteraceae bacterium
TGAAGGCGATCATCCGCATGGTCAACCACACGCGCCTGGACTGCCTGATGGGGTCCGCCACGGGCATGCGCCGCGGCGTCGTCGAGGCGATCCACCACGCGCGCCACCGCTCGGCGTTCGGCGCGCTGCTCGTCGATCAGCCCGCGATGCGCAACGTGCTCGCCGATCTCGCGATCGAGTCCGAGGCGGCGACCGCCACGGCGCTTCGCATCGCCAGCTCCTACGACCGCGACGAACCCGCGTTCAGGCGCTTCGGCACCGCGGTAGCGAAGTACCACGTGTGCAAGCGTGCCGCCACCCACGCCGCCGAGTCGCTGGAGTGCCTCGGCGGCAACGGCTTCGTCGAGGACTCCGGCCTGCCGCTGCTCTACCGCGACGCGCCGCTCGCCGGCATCTGGGAGGGCTCCGGCAACGTCGCCGCGCTCGACGTGCTGCGCGCGATGGCCAGGGAGCCCGAGGGCCTGCCCGCGTTTCTCGAGGAGTGCAGGCTCGCGGCGGGCGCGAACAAGCACCTCGACGCGCACATCGCGTCGATCGACGCGCGCACGTCCGCGCTGTTCGCCACCGACGAAGCGCAACCGCTCGAGCAGCGCCTCGCCGACGCGCAGTTCCTAGCGCGCGGGCTCGTCGAGGACCTCGGGTTCGCCCTCCAGGGCAGCCTGCTCGTACGCCACGCCCTGGCCGCGGTGTCCGACGCGTTCTGCGCCGCGCGCCTCGGCGGGGAGGGCGGGCGCGCATACGGCACTTTGCCCGTGGGCGTCGACGCGGGCGCGATCGTCGAGCGCGCGCTCGCGGCATGAGCGGGCCCCCGGTCGCCGCCAGCGCAGTCGCCGCCCGCACCACCACGCGCGAGCGGCTGCTCGGCGCCGCGCGCGAGCTCACCGAAGAGGGCGGCTACGCCGCCGCCTCCGTGCTCGCGATCACGCAGCGCGCGGGGCTCGCCGCGGGCACCCTCTACCGGCACTTTCCCTCCAAGGCGGAGCTGTTCGTCGAGCTGTTTCGCTCCGTCTGCCAGCGCGAGCTCGAGGTCGGCCGCGAGGCCGCCACGCGGGAGCTCGACAGCACCGTGGAGCGCATCGAGCGAGTGCTCGAGACGTTCGCCGAGCGGGCGCTGCGCAACCCGCGCCTGGCGTGGGCGCTGATCGCCGAGCCCGTCGACCCGCTCGTCGACGCCGAGCGCCTCGCCTATCGCGCGCACTACGCGCGGCTGCTCGCCGCGGGCCTGCGCGCCGCGATCGTCGCCGGCGAGGTCCCCGAGCAGAACGTCGACTTCACCGCCGCCGCGCTCGTCGGCGGCGTCGGCGAGGCGCTCGTCGGCCCCCTCTCCCCGCTCGCCGGGCATCCGCCGTCGACCGAGGAGATCGCCACGTCGCTGCGACTGTTCGTGCACCGCGCGGTCGGGGCCAGCGCGTAACGCTCAGACAGCAGACAGCGCCCGATCGCGGACGCGCAGGACCAGCTACCCGCGCAACGCGCGCAACACCACGCCCGGGTGCAGCGCCACCTTCGGCCCCAGCCTCAGCGCGAAGATCGTCAGCCCCAGCCACGGGCGCAGGTATGGCCTGACGCGTTGGATGCGCCCGTCCTGCGCCAACTCGCACACCATCGCATCGCCCAGCTTGAACGGGCCGATGGAGCCGTCGCCCATGACCACGCGCGTCGAGCCCTCGCCGATCGCCTCGCGCCAACGCCAGCCCTTGAGCGTCCCGTATACCGCCGTCAGCAGGATCCGCACGTCTGCCTCGCCGCGGAACACCATCCGCCCCGAGATCGGCGAGACCAGCTCCGCTCCCGGGGCGAGAGTCTCCATCAGCGCGTCGATGTCGTTCGCTTCCGATGCCGCGCGATAGCGCTCGATGGCGTCGACCATGGACCCGAGTTTCTCACAGGTAGCGCAGCGATCCTGGTGTCGTGAGGTCCTCGCCCGTCTCCAGCAGCGTCTTCAAGCCCGACAGGATCATCGGCCAGCCGCCGTAGAGCTCACCGTGTGCGTCCTCGCCGAGCTGGTCGTGGGTGACCGTCAGCCGGCACGAGTCGCCCACCGGCTCGATCTCCCACGTGACCCGCGAGGTCCCTTCGCTCTTGACCTCATCGCTCCACAAGGCCGTGAAGCTCTGCACGAGGCGCAACGGTGGATCGACCTCGAGGTTCTCCCCCGCCGCCATGTCGCCACCGTCAGGACCGGAGAGCGTGTAGGGCGATCCTGGCTTCCAGTCCGTGACGGCCCCGATGCCGAAGTTGTAGCGCCGTCTCAGCTCCTCGTCGGTGATCGCCTCCCACAGGCGCTCCGGCGTGGTTTTGATGTAGATCTCGAACACCTTCTCCGTCGGTCCCGCCGTCCACGGCCGCTTACCGCTGCTCTGCGCGTTCATCGTCGCTGTCCTCCTCGAGTTGTGTCTTCAGCTCGCTGAGCGCTTGCGCCCAGGGCTTTGCGTACTTGCTCACCCACCGGTCGTGGACAAGCCTGATGGGCACGGGGTTCAGGAAGTGGAGCTTCTCGCGCCCGCGACGTTTCGTCGTCACGAGCCCGGCTTCCTCGAGCACTCTCAGGTGCTTCATCACCCCGAAGCGCGACATCGGCAGCCGCTGCTCCAACTCGCTCAACGTCTGACCGTCCCGCTCAAACAGCTCGTCGAGCAGGCTCCGTCGTGTCGAGTCCGCAAGGGCCTTGAACACCGCATCCATGTCACCCATCATAGGTTACCATATGGTCACATATCAAATGATGTCGGCTGGAACCCGTGTTCCTGCCGATCCACTCCCAGGCGTCCACAAGCGCCATACCGTCGACGGCACGCCTTTCTGGTGCCGAGCAGCGGTTCCACGGGCAGCGCGTCGTAGAGCTCTGGTGCCTCGTGTGCGTCAGTCGATGAGGCGCAGGTACGCCACCCCTCGGTCCACCAGCGCGGGTTCGATCTCCGCGGCGGTCGGCGAGCGCTTCACGTTCACCTTCACCGCCAGCATGCGCTGATTCGAGCGGTCGAGCATCTCCTTGAAGACCTCGGCCGCGCGCGTTGGGTCCTCCTCCAGCACCGCATGCGCTGTTCGCTCGCGCCCGTCGAGCGTCACGCGGACGTCCGCCCCGCCGCGCAGGTTGTGGCGCCATGCGCCGCCCGCCGAGATCAAGAACGCTCCGTCGGCGGACTGATGGCGACCGACGGGGATCGTGTAGGAGTTGCCCGTCTTTCGCCCCGTCACCGTCAACAGCATCAGCTGCCCGCTCGCCAGGCGGTGAAGCGGCGAGCGAAGGATCGCCTTCAACATCGGGTTCATCACGCGGATGGCGGCGCGCGGCGGCTCGGCGCTCTCCACAGCTGCTCGCTCCATCAGGCCGCATCCACGAGTAGACGCCCAACGCTGTCCGCCACGCAAACTGGCTTCTCGCCGCCCTCCGCCTCGACCGTCACGCGCGTCACGACCTGATGCCAGCCGCCGCCAACGTCTGCCACCTCCACGAACTGCGTGTAGCAGCGCAGCCGCGCGCCCACCAGCACCGGGGCGGGGAAACGCACCTTGTTCCAGCCATAGTTCACGCCCAACTGGAAACCGCTCCACTCGCTCAACTCGCGGCGCAGGCCGTCGATCAGCGCGAGCGTCAGGTTGCCGTGCGCAATCGTCGTCCCAAACGGGCTCTCCGCCTTCGCGCGCTCGACGTCCACGTGGATCCACTGGTGGTCGCCAGTCAGATCGGCGAACTCGTTGACCATCTCCTGCGTCACCTCGCGCCACTCGCTCGGCCCCACCACCTGACCCTTCAGCTCCTGCAGATCCTCGATCCCACGGATCACAGCCCTCGGAATGCTCGCGCTCACAGCCAACCTGTCCCCTTTCTCACTCGAGAAAGGATGCTAGTCGGTCGAGGATCGCCGTTCAGGCACCGAGCTCAGCGATCGCATCCGCCAAGAGCCGGCCGGCGCGTTCGCGGCGCGCGGGAGACGATTCGGGCGTTGGCGCAACAGCGCTCGGCTCAGGCGGCGATGGTACCCGCGACGTGATGCGGCGCCGGCAGTGATCCGCCGCGCTGGCGAAGATCCTCGGCATAGGTTGCGAGCGCCTCCCCGATACGCTCGGTGACCTCCGCGCGGGTCTCTCCAAGCGCCACAACGCCAGGCAGGTCAGGCAAGTAAGCCCCCCACCCGCCATCTTCTGCCTGCTCGTAGATCACTACGTAATCGCTCACCGAAGACGCTCCAAACCGCTCGCCCGTCTAATGCTACCTAGTGTTCCGACCGGGACCGTATCGCTGTCTTTCCCGGCGACCACGATACGAGCGTCACGATCCGGGTGCTCCCACACCTCATGGGACCCGCGCTGGCGGACTACCCACCAGCCAGCATCGATGAGCGCCCTTCTCACGTCTCTGTACTTCTTCGGCATCGTCCCGACGGTAGTCGTGTGCCGGGATGGTATTCCTGACTGGGCGGTGGGAGTGGCGCCGCAGTCGGCGCCACTCCACTCCCCGCTCAACTCGCGAGCAGCGCCTCGAGCTTGTCCAGCTGGCTGCCCCAGCCGGCCTGCGCCATGCCGATCAGCTCCTGCGCGCAGATCAAGCGCGATGTGATCACGACCTTCGTGCGGTCATCGCCTAGGTCGACGAACTCGACCGTCGTCTCGCCCGACTCGATCATCGGGTGGTCCGTCGTCTCCTCGCCGAACGACAGCCGTTCCGGCGGCTCGACGATCCCGAAGTGGCCGTCGCTCGGGTACTCCTCCCCGTCCGGCCCCACCATCGTCATCCTGCAAATGCCGCCCGGGCGCAGGTCGTACTCGATTTTCTCGCGCGGCGTCGTGAAGTGCTCCGGGCCCCACCACTTCGTCACCTCGTCCGGGTCCGTCCACACCTTCCACACCAGCTCGCGCGGCGCGTCGAGCTCGCGCTCGATCACGATCGTGTGCTCCGACATCTCCATCTGCTCACTCATCGCCGTCTGCCTTTCGTTGTATGTCCTCGAGGTGGCGCGCGACGCGGTCCAAGCGCCCCTCCCAGATCTCGCGGTACTGCTCCAGCCAGCTCGCCACGTCGCGTAGCGGCGCGCCCTGCAGGCGCGACGGACGCAGTTGCGCCGTCCGCCCGCGCGTGATCAGCCCCGCCCGCTCGAGCACCTTCAGGTGCTTCGACACCGCCTGCACGGTGAACGGGAACGGCTGCGCCAGCTCGTTCACCGTCACCTCGCCCTCCCGCGCCAGCCGCGCGAGTATCGCGCGACGCGTGGGATCCGCGAGGGCGGCGAACGTGACGCTCAGCTGATCGGTCTCCATCTCTATTCATCCAGATAGTTTAGCAACTTTCTGGTTGAATACTAGCACGGAAAGCGCGGACGTGAGTTGACCTCGCGCAGCACCCGCGTCTGGATATGCCATAGCAATGCGCCGCACGCCGCCGTATGGTTATCGATAGTCCATTGGTCGACATGCCACCGCTCTTCAAAAGAACCCCCGCGCTGAACCTCGTCGCCTACCCCGGCGACGCCAAGACGCTGCTCGCGTGGGACCTCCCCGAGGAGCAGCGGCGGAAGAACCTCGCGGGCTTCACCATCGCGTGCCGTCCCCCAGGCAAGCCCGAGTACTTCCTCTACAACCGACTGCAGTTCGCGCACCCCGAGCAGCATGCGCAGGACGCGTCCGAGCCGGCCAACTCGAGCGTCAACGCGCCGCTGCACAAGTTCCGCTGGCTGCACGTGCCCGGTTCCGCGCACCAGGGACTGAAGCCCACCATGGGGCTGTACGCCTACACGGTCACGCCGCGCTACTTCGACAGCAACGGCTCGCTGCAGGCGCTCGATCCGAGCCTGGGCGCATCGGTTGAAGTCGCGGTCGGCGGCTTCGCGACGAGCACCCTGCGACTCGCGTTCACCCGTGGATACGCTCAGTCACAGGCCTACGTCGACCACTTCGGGCCGAAGGCCGTCATCGTCCATCCCGGGACGGACTTGCTGTACGACACCGCGGAAGTCGCCGGGAAGAATAAGGCCGGCGAGCAGTTCACCTACGCCCAGGAGTACGAGTGGCTCGGGTTCACCGCCCGCGAATCGATCTTCGCGCTGCTCGACGAGGTGCTCGCCGACCCCGCGCTGCGACTCGACGTCTTCGCCTATGACCTCAACGAGCCCGACGTCATGAAGAAGCTGCTTGAGCTCGCGAAGCAGGGCCGCGTCCGCGTGATCCTCGACGACGCCGCACTGCACCACCACAACTCCAAACACGACGAAGCCAAACCGAAGCCCAAGGTCGGCAAACCCAAGCCCGAGGACCAGTTCGAGGAGCTGTTCAAGCAGCAAGCCAAACCCCCAGCAGCGATCCAGCGTGGACACTTCAGCCGCTACTCGCACGACAAGGTCCTGGTCATCTCCGACGCGGGCGGCGCGAAGAAGGCGCTCACAGGCTCGACGAACTTCTCGGTATCCGGGCTGTACATCAACTCCAATCACATTCTGGTCTTCGAAGACGAGAAGACCGCCCGCCAGTACGGTGAGCTCTTCGACCAAGCCTGGAAAGACGAAGTCAAAACGAGACCGTTCCTCGCCTCGCCACTTGCGACAGCACGGTTCTCGCCCGCCGGCGTCACGCCGCCACGCGAAATCACGTTCTCGCCCCACCCCAAGGAGGTCGCGACAGGCCTCCTCGACGCGATCGCCGCGCGTATCGCGAAGGAGAACACGAAGGGCTCCGCGATCGGCAGCGTGATGTTCGCGGTGATGGGGCTCAAAGGCTCGGGCGCGGTGCTGCCCGCACTCAATGCCCTACACGAGCAACAGGACATCTTCAGCTACGGCGTCTCAGACAACCCGGACGGCATCGCCCTCTACGTGCCCGGCAAAAGCACCGGCGTTCTCGTGACGGGCACGCCCACGAAGACGCGGCTCCCACCGCCGTTCAACCAGGTGCCCAGCATCGGCCACTACCATCAGATCCACCACAAGTTCATCATCTGCGGGTTCAACGGCGATGATCCCGTCGTCTA
>DASUPL010000147.1:0-2398 GCA_036281155.1 Solirubrobacteraceae bacterium
GGGCGACCTTTTGCAGTTGGACCGGGTTCTCTTGCAGGCTCGCGATCACTCCGGGCTGGCCGTTGGCGGCGCCGCTGAAGATGAAGTGGAGTCCCATCAAGGTCTTGCCGATGCCCGATGGCCCGGCCACGAGGGTGGAGCTGCCCGGTGCGTAGCCCTCGGCGAGCATCGTGTCGAGCGGCGCGATGCCGGACGAGATTCGGTCTTCGCTGAGGCGGTAGTCATCCTCGCTGAGGGGATCGGCGAGCCGGGGGAAGACCGTGATGCCGTCCTTGGAGAGGCGATATGTGTGGCGTCCTGAGCGGAAGTCGCTTCCGCGCAGCTTGCTGACCTGGATCAGGCGTAGCGTGCGCTCGCTCGCGCGCTCCGTCGCGAGCGAGATGATTCCGTCGGCCACCGCGAATTCCGGCGCCGTGCGCGTCTCGTCCTCGCTGTATTCCCCGATCCAGAAGCTGGTGGCGGGGAAGGCAGTAAGCAGGGCGGCGAGCTCGTGCAGGAAGCGTCGGAACCCTCGCGCGTCATCGGCGAACGCGGCCAGCGCCTTGAAGCTGTCGATCGCGATGATTGCGGGCCGCCGCTCCTTGATCAGGGCGGCGATGTGCTCGGTGACGGCGGTCAGCCCGCTGTCGCCGGCCACCGTGGGGCCGAGGTCCTCGTAGAAGACCGACCGCCCGATCGCGGCGCGATCGAAGAAGCTCAGCGTCTGGGCGTAGCGGAGGATCTTCTCAAAGGGCTCCGAGACGGTGGAGAAGTAGATCGCCGGGCGCTTTTCGGTCGCGCACGCGAAGATGAACTGCTGGCACAGAATCGTCTTTCCTGAGCCCGGTAGCCCCATGACCAGGTTGATGCCGTTCAGCGGCAGACCGCCGCCGAGGATCCGGTCGAGCCCTTCGTCACCGCTGGCAAGACGCTCGTCCACTAGGCACGCTCCGGCCCGCGGCGGGCCACCAGCGCGCTCGCTCCGAGCAGGTCCTTGACGGTTGAGACAAGTTCGAGCGGGTCAACCGGCTTTTGCAGAAACGCGTCGGCGCCCGCGGCCAGCGCCTCGTCTCGAGCCTCCAGGACGGAGAGCGCCAGTACGGCCCCAGCACCGTGCTGCTTCAGTCGCCGGCACAGCTCCGCGCCCACACCCCCGGAGATCATCAGTTCCACGATCGCCAGCTGCGGGCGACTCTCGAGCCACTGCTCCTCGGCTTCGCCGGCCGCCAGCGCCAGGTGCACGTCATACCCCTCGGTGCGCAGGAAGAACTGCGCCAGTTCCGCCGCCACGGGATCGCGTTCGGCCAGCAGCACGAGCAGCCGCGTACCGGCGCTTGAACCGTCGTTGCGCAGGGCCTGGCCCGTCTCGCTGCGTTCGGCGAGCAGTCGGTGCGCATCGGCCGCTGAGAGCCCGCGCGAAACCTCCGTCGCGATGAAGCGCAGCTGCTCCACGTGATCGCGCGAGTAGACGCGCTGTCCTCCCGGGCTCCGCTCCGGGACGATCGTCGCGTAGCGCTCCTCCCAATTGCGGATCGTGGCGACAGCAATCCCCAGCATCCGGGCCACCGCACCGATGCTGTAGATGCCGCGGCTCCCGCCACCTTCGTCAGACACGACCGGGATGCTAACCGATCCCGCACCGAGCAGCAGAGCTATCGAAATGCACCTGATGAGATGTTGGCACGTTTTCCTCCCTAATACCTCGTCAGATCATGGTAGTGTCGGCCTGGTCCGAACAAACGGGCTGACTTGCTCAATCTCAGACATGAGGGGTTCTGATGAGCTTTGCTACGCCAAAGCGCCGGACTACGCGTCGCGGGGCCAGCCGGCTGCAAACGAGTCGCGCGTCATCCGACGGCCCGCATCGCACCGGATCCGCTCGCGCGGTCGAGGTCGCCGGCCCTGAGCCTTTCGCCGTCGAAGTGCAGCGGCAGGGTGCTGTGGCGATCGTGCAGCCCCGCGGCGAGCTCGTCAGCGTCGAGACGCTGCGCGACGCGCTGGATCGCGTCCAGAGCGCGGACCGCCTGATCCTCGATCTGCGCGGCCTGTCCTTCATCGACTCCACGGGTCTGCAGCTGCTGGTGGCGCTCCACCAGCGCGCGCAGCGCGACGGAGTGAAGCTGACGCTCGTGGCGCCCGCGCCTTCGGTCGACAGCGCGATTCAGCTGTGCGGGCTTGACCAGACGTTGCCGTTTGTCGCGGCAGTCGACGCCGAGCCCGGCGAATCGGCGAGCAGCCCTCAATGCGACAGGTGCCACACGCGAACCGCGCGCTCGATCGCTCCGGTCAGGACAGGCGCGCGCCCGGAACACGACATAGTCCAGCGGCCGCGGAGCGTGGCGTGAGCGGGCCCCGCTCCGGCCCCCCCAACGGGCGAGTCCGCGAGGGCGATGGCCGCGCCGCGCAGGATCGCGCGCTG
>DASUPL010000148.1:0-7887 GCA_036281155.1 Solirubrobacteraceae bacterium
ACGCCGGCATGCTGCACCTGAGCGGCATCTCCTACGTTTACACCGCCCTTGACACGCTCCAGCGCAGAGGCATGATCGAAGAGATCCCGGGAACTCGCTCCGGGCGCCAACCCAAGCCCCGCTACCGAGCGACCGTCGACGGAGTGGACAGCTACAAAGAGCGTCTGACCGCGCAGATACAGGAAGACTTCCGCCGTTCGCGGCTGTTCGCGCGACAGCTCGCGGTCTTCGCCCACGAACCGGACGTCGCACTCGAGATCATCGAACGCTACTGCGAGGCATGCCTGGAGGAGGCGAGCGACGCGTCGATCCTCCCGCCGCCGAGCGACCACACCGGCGACGCGGTGTCGGGACTGGCCGCGCGCCTGGTCTCCGAGGAGAGCCGCCTCGCGATGGACGCCAAGCTCCCGTGGGTCGAATACGCGCGGCGTGAGTTCAAGGCACTGGCCGCCGTGAAAGATTCCAAACGATGAGCCTGCTTGAGCTCGCGCACGCCAGCAAGCGCTACGGACGCGGCCTGCACGAGCACATCGCGTTGCGCGACGTCTCACTCGAGGTCGAGCCCGGCGAGCTCGTGGCGGTGTGGGGTCGGCGTCGCTCCGGGCGCTCGACGCTGCTGCGCATCGCGGCGGGCGTGGAGGCTCCCGACAGTGGCGTAGTGCGTCTGGAAGGACGCGACCTGTCAGCTCGCAACTGCGAGCTGCTCGGCGATGGCATCGGCTACTGCCGCAAGACGTTTCATCCAAACGAGGGCCGGATCGTGCTCGACCATCTCGTCGTCGGCCAACTGGCACGCGGCGTCGCCCCCTCCTCCGCGACGAACCGCGCGTGGGAAGCGCTCGAGCGCACCGACGCGGGCGGCTGCGCCAAGCTCAAGCCCGCCGAGCTCGACGGCGGCGAAGCGATACGCGTGGCGATCGCGCGAGCGCTCTCGCTACAGCCGCGGATCCTGCTCATAGACGAGCCCACGATCGGCGTGGATCTGCTCGCGCGGGACGCGATCCTGCTGCTCCTGCGCTCGCTCGCGGCGGAAGGCATGGCCGTCCTCACGAGCACCGGCGAGGCGCCCGGCCTCTCCGGCGCCCGCGCTCTTACGCTTAGCGACGGCGAACTTCATGGCAGGCCCACACGCGAGCTGGCGCCGGTGCTGCCCCTGCGACGCCGCTCGGCGTGATGCGCGTATCGCGCTCTCGCGAGCACCGATACCAAGCAGCCGCCGCGAGGTAGCCGTCGTCATGCTCGAGCTGGAAGGAGTGGTCAAGCGTTATCGCGGGGCAGGCGAGGAGGTGCGCGCGGTCGACGACGTCACCCTGACGGTCGCCGCGGGCGAGATCGTCGCCTTGCTCGGTCCGTCGGGCTCCGGCAAGACCACCCTGCTGTTGCTGATCGCCGCCCTGATGCAGCCCGATCGCGGCAAGATCCGCTTCGATGGTCGTGACCTGTCCTCGCTCAACGAGAGCGAAGCGAGCGACTACCTCCTGAAGGACGTCGGCTTCATCTACCAGAACTTTCACCTGATGCCACGCGTCTCGGCGATCGAGAACGCCTCGATCAAGCTGTTGCTGGGCGGCGTGGGCGCCCGCGAAGCCCAGTCGATCGCGCGTCCGTGGCTGGAGCGGGTGGGCCTCGGCAACCGACTCGAGCACAGGCCTCATGAGCTCTCGGGGGGCGAGCGCCAGCGAATCGCCATCGCTCGGGCGCTCACCGGAGAGCCAAGACTGATCCTCGCGGACGAGCCGACCGGGAACCTCGACAGCGCGCGCAGCGAAGAGATCGTGGAACTGCTGCGCTCGATCGCTCACGAACGCAACGCCGCGGTGCTCCTGGTCACCCACGACACCGAAGCCGCGTTGCTCGCTGATCGACACGGCACACTACGCGACGGCAGGTTCCTCGAGGGCCATCTGGGCGGCGGAGAGCGAGTACAGGTCGCGCTCGATCCCCACGCTCCGGCCGCGCCGGCGTGAGCCCGGCGACGATCCGCCCCGAGCCGCTCCAGGCGAGAGCCTTGGTACGGCCATACGCGCTCGTATATCTGTATCGCAGCCGCTTGCGCGTCCACCGCGTGCAGGAGCTTCTCGCGGCCCTCGGCGTCGCGGTCGCCGTGGCGCTCGTGTTCGCGGTCCTGATCGCCAACGGCAGCATCGCCGGTTCCGCCGGCGAAGTCGTACACGCCGTCGTGGGACCAGCCAACCTGGAGCTGACCGCACGCAACCCCGAGGGCCTCGACGGGAAGCTGCTCGCCCGAGTGGAACGCCTTCGCGGCGTCGAGAAGGCCGCCCCGCTGCTCGAACTGACCGCCACCATCGTCGGCCCCCACCGACGCAGCGCGACGGTGGAGCTGGCCGGCACCGAAATCAGCCTCGCGCTGCTCGACGGCCTCGCCCACACCCTCCCGCTCGCCGCGTTCACTCCCGGCGCGGTCGGTCTCAGCAAGACGAGCGCCGACGAACTGGGTTTGGGGCCGTCGAGCCTGGACAAACGCGACATCCTGTTGCAGCTGCGCGGCGAAGTCCACCACATGAAGGTCGCCGCGATCCTCGGGCACGAAGCCGCGGGTGCGCTCTCGCAGGCGCGGGTCGCGGTGCTGCCACTCAAACGCCTGCAGAAGCTCGCCGGCCTGGAAGGTCGACTGTCGCGCATCCTCGTCAAGAGCGAGCCGGGGCAGCTGGCGCTGGCACGCGACGGGCTGAACAAACTCGGTCAAGGACGCCTCACCGTCGCCGCCGCCGACGTGGAAGTCGCACAGCTGCACCAAGCGCTTGGGCCGAGCGATCAGGTGAGCGGCTTCTTCGCCGCCATCAGCGTCATGCTCGGATTCCTGTTCGCGTTCAACGCGATGCTGCTCACCGTCCCCGAGCGGCGGCAGGCGATCGCCGATCTGCGGCTGATCGGCACCAAGCGCGCCGCGATCGTGCAGATCGTCGCCTTTCAGGCCCTGTGCCTGGGCGTCGCCGCGTCACTGGTGGGCCTGCTCGCCGGCTACGTGATGTCACGTGGCGTGTTTCACCAATCCTCCGGCTATCTGGCGGAGGCGTTCACACTCGGTACGAGCACCGTCGTCGGCTTCAAACCGGTACTGCTGTCACTGCTCGGTGGGACGCTCGCGACGTTCCTCGCCTCCGCCGTGCCGTTGCTCGACCTGCGTCGCGGACGCGCGCTCGACGCGGTGTACTTCGAGGACGGCGCGCCCGGCAACGCGATGGGCGGCAGGATCCAGCTGTGGCTCGCGGTCGGCGCCGTCGCGCTGGTGGCGCTCGCGACCGCGCTGTTCGTGCTCGACCCGTCGCTCGGCTTCGTCGCCAGCGGGGTCCTCGCGATGGCCACGGTGTTCGCCGTGCCGCTGATGTTCGCGGGGGTGCTGCGAGCCGGCGCGGCGCTGACCGAGCGCGTTCAGCGACTGACGATTCTGCAGATTTCGCTGGCGTCGTTGCGCGCCGCGACGCTGCGTTCGCTCGCGCTCGCGGCGACCGGCGCCGTCGCTATCTTCGGCAGCATCGCACTGGGGGGCTCTCGAGACGATCTGCTTCGCGGCATCGCCAGCTTCGCGCACAGCTATTCCGCCGACGCGGATCTGTGGGTCGCCAATCCCGGCGACAACCAGGCGACGGTCACTTTCATGTCCGACAACTATTCGACGCGCATCGCGCGAATACCGGGTGTGATGAGCGTCGACGCCTATCAGGGTGGGTTCCTGGAACTCGGCAACAGGCGAGCATGGGTGATCGCGCGACCGCCCGGCGCCAACCGGCGTGTGCTCACCAGCCAGCTTCTAGACGGCGACCCGTCCGCCGCGATCAGCCGTCTGGGAGAAACGGGCTGGGTCGTCGTCTCGAAACAGATCGCGGACGAACGCCACGTCCCCCTCGGCGGCACGCTCACGCTGCCGACCCCGATGGGTGACGTCCGCTTCAGGCTGGCGGCCACCACGACCAATCTCGCGTGGAGCCCTGGCGTGATCTTCATCGGCAGCGCCGACTACCGCCGCTATTGGGTCAGCACGACCCCGACGGCGCTCGGCGTGAGAGTGGCGCCTGGAGCGAGCGTCGAGCAGGTCCAAGCACAGATCACACGCCTGCTGGGCCCGGCGAGCGGCCTGGAGGTCGCCTCCGCCCACACACGCGAGACGCGCATCGACAGCCTCACCAACGAAGGACTCAGCCGTCTCGGCGAGATAGCGATGCTGTTGACCGTGGCCGCGATGCTGGCGATGGCCTCCGCGCTCGGGTCGAGCATCTGGCAGCGACGGGCCTCGCTGGCCGGACTGCGTCTGGCGGGTGTGCGACCGTCACGATTGCGACGCATCCTGCTCACGGAAGCCACGCTGATGTTGGGCGCGGGATGCGTGACGGGCGCCGTGGCGGGTATCTACGGTCAGGTAATCATCGACGGCTACCTGAAGCACGTCACGGGTTTCCCGGTGGCGAACCTAGCCGCCAGCCTGCGCCCCGTCGCGATCCTCGCGCTGGTGGTCGTGTTCGTCATAGCGATCGTCGCCGTTCCCGGTTGGTGGGCTTCGCGTACCTCCCCCACGCTCGCCCTCGATGAGTAGGCCGCCGAACCTCGCCGCACCGCCATCGCGGCGCTCTCCCTCTCCCCCGAGACTCGATAGCGCTGAAGCTGCCAGCACGACGGATATAGCGATGGACGCGCGCCTGGCGGCCCAGGCCGGCCGCGCGCTGCTGCTCGCGAACGTGCGCTACTGGTCGAGCGTCGCGCGGCTCGTCGCCCAGCAGCTGACCCGCTGGCGCAACCGTGCCCAGGAGATCGGCGATCCCGTCCTGCGCAGGCTCGCGTCGCAGAAGCTGGCCGAAGAGGGCTTCAACGCGGAGGCCGCGGCGATGCTCGCGACGCTCGCGCCGCGAGCACACCGCCGCGACGCCGTCACCGCGATCGTCGCGCTGGAGATCCTCTACGACTACCTGGACGGCCTCACCGAGTCGCCTTCGCACGAGTCCCCCGACGACGGCCACCGCCTGTTCACGGCCTTCACCGACGCGGTCACGCCGGCGCTCGAGCCGGCCGGCGACTACTACCGCTACCACCCCCACCACGACGACGGCAGCTATCTCGACGAACTGGTCGCCACGATACGTACGGCGCTCGCGCGGCTGCCCTCGACCGCCACGCTCGCCGACATCCTCAAGCGAAGCGCCGGACGCGGCGCCGAAGCGCAGTTGCGCATCCACGCAGCCACGCTCTCCGGCCCCGGCCAGATGGAACGTTGGGCCAAGCGCAACGCGGTCGGGACGCCGCTGCAGTGGCGCGAGTTCCTCGCCGGCGCCGCGTGCTCGGTGCTCGCCGTTCACGCGCTCGTCGCGGCCGCCGCCGACGTGCGCACGACCCATGCGCAGGCGCTCGAGATCGACCGAATCTATCTGTCGATCTCGGTGCTCCCGACGATCCTCGACAGCCTGGTCGACTACGAGCGCGATCTCAGCGCTGGGCAGCCCGGGTACGTTCGCTACTACGACGACCGCTACGTCCTCGCCGGACGACTCGTGAGCGTGATCAAAGACGCCGTCAGCCACGCGCGACGGGCCCCTCACGGCGCTCACCACGTGATGAACCTCGTGGGAGTGGTCGCCTACTACACCTCCGCCCCCACCGCCAAGAACGAGTTCGCGCTGCCTGTTACAGAACGCGTCGTAGGGCAGCTGCGACCGTTGATCGGCCCGACGCTCGCGGTGATGCGCACGTGGCGCACGATCAAGCGCGTGCGCGTGCGCATGCGCGGTCAGCCCCAGATCCCGGCATCGATTGGCCGCGCGGCGTGAGCGGCCTCGCCACCGCCGAGCGCCCGCCGATCGGCGCGGCGAGGTACGTCGCGATCATCACCGACGGCAACGGTCGCTGGGCGCGCTCGCGGCGCCTGTCGATCAAGGATGGCCACGACGCCGGCGCCGATACGCTCAAGGCGCGGCTGCGAGACGCCGTCGAGCTGGGGATCGAGCAGCTGACGGTGTACTCGTTCTCGACCGAGAACTGGTCGCGACCGGTCGAGGAGGTGCGTGGGCTGATCTCTGTGATCGCCCAGCGGATCGCGCGGGAGGCGCCCGAACTGCACCGGCACTGCGTACGCATGCGTTTCATCGGACGTCGCCAGGGAGTGGCGAGCGAGCTCGTGGAGGTGATGGAAAGAGCCGAAGCGCTGACCGCGCAGAACAGGCTGATCACGCTGTTCGTCGCCGTCAACTATGGCGGGCGCGCGGAGATCGAGGACGCGGCCAGGCGCGTGGGCATGGACGGCGCGGAGGAGTTCAGCAGGTGCCTGTACGCGCCGGACATGCACGACCCGGATCTGATCATCCGCACGGGCGGCGAGCGACGCCTATCGAACTTCCTGCTCTGGCAGGCCGCCTACTCGGAGCTCGTGTTCAGCGATCAGCTGTGGCCCGATTTCACCCGCGCGCACCTCGAAGACGCGCTCGCCGAGTTCCACGCCCGCCGACGCCGGTTCGGTGGACGATGACAATCGGCATCATTCACGCGATATCGTTTAGTCACGTCGTTTTGGGATATGGACACGAGGGGGCATTTTTCGATGGACGCCGTCAAGATGGTGACGCGCCGGGGCTTGGCGTCGATGCCCGCTGGAATGCTGGCCGTGGGCACGCTCGCCCTCATGAGCATGGCCGACACGCCAGCCAGCGCACAGCCGCGCGCGCACGCGGCCCGCAGTCTGAAGACGTCCGACTTCGCCAAGCTGCACTACGTCGAGCGCAAGAGCTCCGGCTCCTGGCTCTACGAGGAAGGCCCGGCCACGGGGACGCTCCCCGGCAGCATGCGCGTTTACGCCAACATCGGCCCGACGTTGACGGCGACGTTCACGATCTACGCGCGCGGCGGGACGATCAGAGGCCGCGCGTCGGCCAAGCCCCACGGCTCCGGCCGCTTCGAAAGCTTCGCCGGCTCGTTGGTCGCCACGGGCGGCAGCGGCCGCTACGCGAACGCGCATGGGCGCGCGGGCTTCTACGGCGTGCTCAACCGTCTGAACTACGCCATGACCGTGCAAACGACCGGCACGCTCTCATACTGAACGGATCCCCGAGACGCATGGTGGGAGCGACGCTTCGCGCGATCGTGGTCCTGGCTGTCGCGTCGATCTGCGTCTACCCCGCGGCGGGCAGCGCCCAGGCGCAGCAGTCGGTGCGACTGCGGGCCACGCTCAACCCGAAGCGCCTCGGTCACGGCACCACGCTCGGCTTCGACATCCAGATCCGCGCGCCCCGTGGCAAGGTGCCCTCGCCGGTCGTCGGGATCGCGCTTCGCTACCCGAACGATCTCGGAATCGGGCTCAGCGGCCTTGGTCTGGAAACGTGCCGCCAAGCGACTCTCGAAGCGATCGGGATGCGCGCCTGCCCCCCCGACTCGCTCATGGGCGACGGCTCGGCGACCGTCGAGATCCAGATCGGACCGGAGATCGTGCACGAGACGGCCAAACTCGCGATCGTGCGCGCGCCGGTGAAGAACGGGCGCTTCGCGTTGATCTTCTACGCCGACGGGACCACCCCGGTGGAGGCGCAGCTCTCCCTGCCGGCGTTCCTGCTGGAGGCCGCCCACCCGTTCGGCGGCAAGGTCGACATCCAGCTCCCACTCGTGCCGAGCCTGCCGGAAAGCCCAGACGTCGCGCTCGTGCACCTCCACGCGCTGATCGGCCCGGCGCATCTGACCTATTACGAACACGTGCACGGCAGGCGCGTCGCCTACCGTCCGCGGGGAATCCAGCTGCCGAAGAGTTGTCCACGGGGAGGGTTCCCGTTCGCGGCGACGTTCGCTTTCTCCGATGGTACGCGCAGCACGGCACGCACCAGAGTGTCCTGTCCACGGTAGGGAGGCCGTTCGTACAGGAGTGGGGACAAATCCTCCACCCATTCAGGGATCCTC
>DASUPL010000149.1:0-12482 GCA_036281155.1 Solirubrobacteraceae bacterium
CGGCTTGCCCTGCGTGCTCATGCGGGCGCGTCGGTGCAGAGGAGCGCGCATGACCGCTTCCAAGCTCGACCTCGACCCCGGCGTCGTGGCGGCCTGCCGCCAGGCGGCCAAGCAGATCGCCGAGCAGGTCAGCGAGCGGACGGCGGGTCGCTCGACGATGTCCGTCGAGCGCAGTGTCACGCGTCTGCTCGGCGTCGATGGCGCGGACGCACTGGAGGTGCCGCTGCCGAACGTGCTCGTGGACCACGTCCACGACCGCGGCGGCCTGGCCAAGGGGATCGCCCATTGGCTCGGCAACGCGATGATCCAGACGGGGCACGGCCCGCAGCAGATCGCCGAGGCGGTGAGCGCGGGCGAGCTGGACCTATGCGCGTTGGAGTTAGCCGAGGAGCCAGCGATCCACGAGCGCGTCAGCGAGGAGTGCGGCGCGCGGCTGCGCGAGATCGCGCAGCGCTTCGAGGCGCGCCGCGCGATGCGCGAGCGCCTCGGCGACGGCAACGCTCCGCTGCGCTACGTGCTGACGGCGACGGGGGACGTGTACGAGGATGTCGTGCACGCCAAGGCCGTCGCGCAAGCGGGCGGGGACATCGTGGCGGTGATCCGCTCGACCGCCCAGAGCCTGCTCGACTACGTCCCCTACGGCCCCACCACAGAGGGCTACGGCGGCACGTTCGCGACGCAGGCCAACTTCCGCATCATGCGCGAGGCGATGGACGAGTGGTCCGAGTCCCATGGGCGCTACATCCGCCTGTCGAGCTTCTGCTCGGGGCTGTGCATGTCGGAGATCGCCGCGATGGGCGCGTGGGAGGGCTTCGACAACATGGTCAACGACGCGCTCTACGGCATCCTCTATAGAGACATAAACATCGTCCGCGGTCTGATCGACCAGCGCGTCTCGCGCATGATCAACGGCTACTTCGGCGTGGTCATCAACACCGGCGAGGACAACTACCTGCGCACCGCCGACGCCGTGCAGGCCGCCCCCTCGGTGACCGCGTCGCAGTTCATCAACCACCAGCTCGCGCGCAGCTCGGGCGTGCCCGACGCGCAGATCGGGCTCGGCGACGCGTTCGAGATCGACACGCCCGTGAAGAACGGCCTGCTGTTCGAGTGGGCGCAGGCGCAGCTCACGCGCGAGCTGTTCCCCGACTGCCCTGTCAAGTACATGCCCCCCACGCGCCACATGGACGGCAACCTGTTTCGCACGCACGCGACCGACGCGCTGTTCAACCTCGTCACGATCGCCACCGGACAGGGCATCCAGACGATCGGCGTGCCCACGGAGGGGATCTTCACCCCCCACATCCACGACCGCGTGCTCGGCCTGCAGAACGTCGAGTACGTGTTCAACGCCGCGCACGACCTCGGCGATGAGATCGAGTTCAAGCGCGGCGGCATCATCCAGACCCGCGCCCAGCAGGTGCTGTCAGGCGCGCACGAGCTGCTCGAGCGGATCGCGCAGACGGGCCTGTTCGAGGCGATCGAGAACGCCGCCTTCGGCGACGTCAGCCGTGGCGTCGAGGAGGGCCGCGGGATCGAGGGGATCGTGGAGACGCAGGAGGGCTACTTCAACCCCGTGGTGGAGCTGATGCGCGACCCGGCCGCGACCGGGCCGGCGCCGCCCGCGGGCGAGGCCAGCTATGCCTAGAACCATCGACCTGACGGCTGTGAAGCCCTATGCCGACCACCTCGGCGATGGCCTCGTGCAGATGAGCTTCACGCTGCCCGTACCCCACTCGCTCGCCGCGCGCAAGGCCGCGCTCGAGCTGGCGGGCAGGATGGGCTTCGAGGAGCCGGAGGTCGTGCACTACGAGTCGCTCACCGACGGCTACACGTACTTCGTGATGTACGGGCGCTGCGCGCAGGCGGTCGACTTCACCGCGCTGCAGGGCGAGGGCTTCGACATCGAGTACATGAGCGAGGACGAGGTCGAGCGCTTCGCCGCGGAGCACATCGGCCGCAAGATCGTCGTCGTCGGCGCGAGCACCGGCTCCGACACCCACAGCGTGGGCATCGACGCGATGCTCAACCTCAAGGGCTACCACAGCCACCACGGCCTCGAGGGCTACCACTCCTTCGAGACGTACAACCTCGGCAGCCAGGTCCCCAACAGCGTGCTCGTCGCGAAGGCGATCGAGGTCGACGCGGACGCGATCCTCGTCTCCCAGACGGTCACGCAGCAGAACCTGCACGTGCACAACCTCACCGAGCTCGTCGAGATGGTCGAGGCGGAGGGGCGCCGGCGGCAGATGATCCTCGCCTGCGGCGGGCCGCGCGTGTCGAACGAGCTCGCCAAGGAGCTCGGCTACGACGCGGGCTTCTCCAAAGGCACCTATCCCAACCACCTGGCCACGTTCCTCGTGCGCGAGCTGGCCGCGCGGGTATCCGAGTGCTCCTCTCCGAGCTGACATCCTCCGCGCGCCGGCTCGCGCTCGTGGGTCTGGCCAAGAACACCGGCAAGACCGTCGCGCTCGGGACCCTGCTGCGAGAGCTCGAAGCCGACGGTCGTCACGTCGGCGTGACATCGGTCGGGCGTGACGGCGAGGAGCGCGACGTGATCGACTTCCGCATCGAGAAGCCGCGCATCGACCTGCCGGGCGGGAGCCTCGTGGCGACCACCGACGGCCTGCTGCGCGCGAGCGGCCTGCCGCACGAGCTGCTCGAGGAGACCACGATCCGCACGCCGCTCGGGCGCGTGCTCATCGCCCGCCTGCGTGGCCCCGGAGCGGTCGAGGTGGCGGGACCGAGCGCCGCGGAGGACGTGCGCGCGGTCGCCGACGCGATGCTTGCCCACGGAGCCGAGCAGGTGCTGATCGACGGAGCGATCGACCGCCGCGCGGCCTCCTCGCCAGACGTCGCCGACCAGCTGATCATCTCCACCGGAGCCGTCCTCGACGAGGACATCGACGAAGTCGTCTTACAGACCAGGGACGCGATCGATCTCGTACGCCTGCCGAGCGTCGCGGAGAGCTCGCGCACGCGAGAGCTCGCGAACACGCGTGACGCCACCACCTCCCTGCTCGTCGAGGACCATGGCGAGCCGGTCGCGCTTGCGCCGCGCTTCGCACTCTCCGCCGAGGCAGCCGAAATCGGCGAACTGCTCGATGCCAACCGCACCGCGCACTCGCTGCTCGTCTCGGGCGCGCTGCCGGATCGATTCCTGCGCGACCTGCTCCATGCCGTCGCACGGCGCCACCGCGAGCTCGACGTCGTCGTCGCCGACCCCACGCGCGTCTTCCTGTCCAAACGAGGGCCCGCGTGGTATCGCCGACAGGGCATTCACATCCGGGTCCTCAACCCGATCGCGCTCAGCGCCATCACCGTCAACCCGATCGCACCGGGCTCTCACCACTTCGCCTCCGCGCGGCTGCGCTCCCTGATCGAAGCGGCGCTTCCGGGAATACCGGTGTTCGACGTGCTCGACCCCAGCTACCCCGCCGCCGAGCTCCTCGCGCACTGACTCCCGGTCAGGCCGTACGAGCGCCCTGCTGGCGGGCGCCGACCGAGCCCTACGCGCGCCGATAGTGAACTTCGAGCGAGCCGACCGCCACCGCCGATCCCGAGATCGCGTTCACCGCCGCCGTCACATTTGCGCCGCGCGGCACCTTGATACGAGACTTCAGCGCGTACAGGCGGACGAAATAGGTCGCATTGACCCCTTTTTCGGGACACATCACACGGCTGTCGCTCGCTACCACCGAGCCCTTCGGAAGGACGCCGGCCTTCAGCGCGTGGAGCTTTGGCTTCAAGCCCGTCAGCGCCGCCTGAGGCGCCAGCTGGGGGGTGCCTCCCGCGCTCGAGACAAAGAAGACGACAAGCGCCAGATCCGCCGTCTTGGCGGGCAGCGAGCCCCATTTCAACGGCGGCACACCGATCTTCGGGTTACACGCGTATCGCTTCGGCAGCTCGTGGGTCTTCGGCAGCACCGAGCTGCTGAGCGCGATGGCGGGCAGAGCGGGAGCCGTCGGCGGGGTGACGCTCGCGCCACCGCAACCGGCGAGCACCGACGCCAACCCGACCACTCCCGGCCCCAAGCACCTCACAACTACCTTCCGAAACCCGATTTTCATGGTTGAGACAGCCTCCGCTCGCATCACCTGGACAATCGGGCGACTGTACTCAGCGGGGCAATCATCTTCAACCAATTCGCCACATTGTCTCTCACCTCCGTGACCTGTCAGATTGTCTCTCACTCTCCGCGGCCAACACGAGCCCCGCAACGACCAGAGCCCGCCGCTTGTGCGACGGGCTCTGGGTCACATCGTCAGACGCACGACGTGCGTCAGGTACTGCCTATCTAGTGTTCGCGGACTGCTTCCGCGCCAGCCTGCTCCAGCGTCCCACTGAGGATCGCCGTGTTGTTGCCCGCCGCGGCCGGAAGGCCGAGTTTGGCGTTGATGATCGGGTTGAGGATGAGTTCCACGAGGAACCCGCCACAGCCAGTCGCTCCAGGCGCCGCGAACGAGTTGTTCACGAGCGAGTTGTTGGAGATCTTCAGGATCTGACCCCCACCGACGACCGAGATCGTCCCCAGTTTGCCTTTGATCGGTTTGTTCGGCAGCGGCGGAGCCGTTGTCCCGGTCGTGAAGTCGATCACGATCGGTTTTGCGTTGGATCCGAGGTAGCACGAGCTGCCCAGGAACGGGTTTTCGAGGTGCACCTTGACCGGCAGCGACAGCGCCGTGCCCGTTTCGGAGAGCAGGTTGGCCTCGTTCAGGCCAATCGAGCTCGCCGGAGCGGCCAGTTCGGTCGTCTCCGTGACGCCGGTCACTTTGTTTTCGAAGACCAATTCGCACGAGATACGCAGGAAGAAGTCTTTGATTTCTTTGCAGTTGATCAGACCCGCAAGACCGCCGGGCACCGTCTGCGGCGATTTCGAGATCGTCTGGCCGTTTGCGGCACCGACGAACTGGAGCGCACCTGTTTCTTCGTTTTCGATGAACCCGCCCTGCAGCGTGATCGGGTTCGTGATCGGCACTTTCTGTTTGCCGGCCACGAATTCGCCGCTTTCGCTCTTCGCCCACAGGCACGCGCTGAGTTCAGCGTTGCTGAGCGGACACTGCGCGAACACCGCAAATTCACCTTCCGGCGTCGCCAGTGCCGGCGAGGCCACGGTCAGAGCCACAACGGTGGCCACAAGCGCCATGGAGGTGCCCAGAAGGCGACCCCTCCCCAAGCGCATAAATTTCGTTCTCATCACTTCTCCCACTCTTGTATGTATGACATTAATCCCTGCTTTACTGCCCGGTTAGCGTAGCCGGGTCGCGTGCGGCCCACACGTCGTGTTTCCGACTTTCCGAACTGGCCGGTCATGGACGCACGCCCGAGAAGCCCTCACAATGCGGGCGATCGCGTGGTCAGAAACGTCCGGCGAGGTATTTGTCGCCGTTTTCGGCCGCATTCCCGCGGGCGATTGCAATGTTCGCGGCGCGCGCCATGCTGCTTGAGCTGTGAGCGCAACAGTCGAAAGCCCTGCCCGCATCACGCGCGAGCCGAGCGCGTCGCCGCCAACGGTATCGGTCGTGATCCCGTGCTTGAACGAGGCCGAGAACATCGAGCAGTGCGTCGAGTTAGCGCTCAGCACGATGGCGCTCGCATCCCTCGACGGCGAGGTCGTCGTCGCCGACAACGGCTCCGAAGACGGCAGCGCCGAGCTGGCGAGAATGGCGGGTGCCCGGGTCGTCCACGAGCCCAGACGCGGCTACGGGAGCGCGTACCTCGCTGGGTTCGCGGCCGCGCGGGGGAGATATATCGTGATGGCCGACGCCGACCTCACCTACGACTTCGGCGAGATCCCACGCTTCCTCGCGGAGCTGGAGGCGGGGGCGGACATGATCGTCGGCGATCGCATGAAGAACATCCACCCCGGCGCGATGCCCTGGCACCACCGCTACATCGGCAACCCGCTGCTCTCGCGCTTTCTCAACCTGCTGTTCCACACCGGCGTGAGCGACGCCCACTGCGGCATGCGCGCGTTCCGTAGAGATCGGCTCGAGGCGCTCGACCTGCGCACCACAGGTATGGAGTTCGCGTCGGAGATGGTCATCCGCGCGGCGAAGGCCAAACTCGTCGTACGCCAGCTGCCGATCGAATACCGCCCTCGTGGCGGGGAATCGAAGCTCTCGAGCTTTCGTGACGGCTGGCGCCACGTGCGCTTCCTGCTGCTGCACGCTCCGAATCACCTCTTCATCCTCCCCGGCGCGCTGATGTCGCTGCTCGGCGGCCTGATCTCGCTGACGGTGCTCGCGCACGTCAACGCGCTCGGACGCAACTGGGATCTGCACACGCTGATCGGCGGTTCGCTGCTGCTGATCGTGGGCGCGCAGGTGGTCAGCCTCGGGCTCTGCGCCCATGCCTATGCCACGTACTTCATGGGCGAGCGAGACGCGTGGTTCGATCGCGCGCGCGAACGGCTGCGCCTCGAGCACGGCCTGCTGTTCGGCGGCGCGGTCACGCTCGTCGGCCTGGCGATGATCGCCGTGATGGCGATCGAATGGATCGGCCGCGGCCTCGGGAGCCTGTCCGAGGAGCGGGTCGCGATTGTGGCCGCCACCCTGCTGGTGATAGGTATTCAGATCATCTTCTCCTCCTTCCTGCTCAGCATCCTCGGGCTCCGACGCGACTGATGCTCCGCGTGCGGCTCGGACTCGCCGCGGGGCTCGTGGCGACGGCGGTGGCGCTCGTGATGGTGTTGTCGCGTCCGCCGCTCGTCGTCGCCGGGAGCAACAACGTCGCGGCGAACTTCGCGATCACGTTCACCCAGGGCAACGAAAGAGCCTGCCAGCCGGGTGGGACCGTCCCGCGGGGAACAGAGGCGATCCGCGTGTCGCTGTCCCCAAACATCGGGCCTCGCGTCGCGCTCAGGCTCACGAGTGGCTCGACGGTCCTCACCGAAGGCACGCGAGCCGCGGGGTGGGGAGTCGACGAAACCGTCACCGTGCCCGTCAAGCGGGTCGCGCGAACGGCAACCGACACGCGCGTCTGCACGACCATCGGTCCCACCGTCGAAGGCGTCCAGGTCAACGGAGAAACGGTGCGAGAACCCAGCGGCCGTAGCACCTACCGCCTGCGGATGGAATACCTACGACCGGGGGACGGCTCGTGGCTGTCGCGTGCCTCCTCGATCGCCAGCCGCATGGGCCTCGCCCACGCCCCCACGGGAGCGTGGCCCGCGTATCTCGCGATCGTCGCGATGATCGCCGTCTGCGTAATCGCCTCACGGCTCGTACTGCGGGAGCTGCGGTGAACGCGCGCGGAAGCTCATCGCCAGCCGACACGCCCACGAGGCCATCCTCCGAATCGCCGTCGACCGGGCCCTCGCGGGCGGCGGCGGACACCACGGAGGCACAAGCGGCCTCTGCCCGCGGGCGCTTCGCGCGCGTGCGTGGAGCGTCGCGCGCGACGCTGAGAGGGATCCCGCGCGCCGCCTGGGGGTGCGCGCTGATCGCGGTCATCAGCGCGGCGTGCTGGTCGATCATCACGCCGCCCTTCCAAGCCCCGGACGAGCCGGCGCACTTCACCTACGCCCAGTACCTCGCCGAGACGGGGCGGCTTCCGACCTCCCACGCCGATCAATATTCCCCGGAGGAGACCGCGGTGCTGGTGGACCTGCAGCAGTCCGCACTGCGCTGGCACCCCGAAGTCCGGACCATCTCCTCGCCCGCGGCGGTTGGCAAGCTGCGGCGCGATCTTGGCGCGGGACTACCGCGGGTGGGCGGTGGCGGAGCTGGCGTGGCATCCTCCCAGCCGCCTCTGTACTACGCGCTCGCCACGATCCCCTACAGGCTGGGATCGGGCGGCTCGCTGCTCGATCGACTGGAGCTGATGCGCCTGATGGGCGCGCTGCTGGCCGGGCTCACGGCCCTGTTCACGTTCCTGTTCGTCCGCGAGTCGCTGCCTGGTGTGCCGTGGGCGTGGACGGTGGGGGGCCTCGCGGCCGCGCTGATGCCGCTGCTCGGGTTCACCTCCGGCTTCGTGACGCCCGACGCGATGCTCTACGCCGTCTGCGCCGCGCTCTTCTGCTCGCTCGCGCGCGCGTTCAGACATGGCCTCACGTGGAGAGGGGCGATCGTGCTCGGCGCCCTCATCGGCATCGGCTTCCTGACCAAGGTCAACTTCATCGGGCTGGCGCCCGGGGTGATGCTCGGGCTCGTGGTGCTCGCCTTCCGCGGCGTGCGCGATACGCCGGGCGGACCCCGCGTGAGACGCTCGTTCGGACCGATGGCGCTGGCGATCGGCATCGCGATGAGCCCGATCTGCGTCTACGTGCTCTTCAACCTGGTCAACGGCGATCCCACGTTCGGACTCGTCTCGGGCGCCATCGACGGAGTCAGCCAAAAAGAATCCTCGATCGTGGCGGAGATCGTTTACATCTGGGAGTTCTACCTGCCCCGACTCCCCGGCATGACGGACAACTTCCCCGGGCTTTCCACGATCCATCAGGTGTGGTTCAACCGCACCGTCGGGCTCTACGGCTGGCTCGACACGACCTTCCCGCCGTGGGTGTACACGTTCGCGCTGTTCCCCGCGGGGCTGATGGCGGCCCTCGCCCTGCGTTCGCTGATCGTGTGTCGATCCGCGCTGCTGCGGAGGATGCCCGAGCTGCTCGTGTATCTCGCGATCTGCCTCGGGCTGATGGCGTTGATCGGCGGCGACTCGAAGTTGGCCTCCACCTCCGAAGGCGCGGGCTACGCGCAACCGCGCTACCTGATGCCGCTGCTGCCGCTCGCCGCCGCGATGGTCGCCCTCGCGGCGCGTGGCGCCGGCCGGCGCTGGGGACCCGTCGCCGGGGCTCTGATCGTCACCGTCTTCCTCGCGCAGGAGATCTTCGGCCAGCTGCTGACCGTCGCTCGCTTCTACGGCTGACGACGCGTCGTGCGCCGCGCGCAGATCACGACCGCGGTTGCCCTGATCCTCGCGGCGGCCGCGCTGTGCGTGACGCTCTCGCGCTCGCCGCTCTCGCTCGCGGGCACCAACGGCGTCACCGGCGCCGCCAGGCTGGCCACCACGCCGGGCAACTCCTCCGCGTGCCAGAGCGGCGAAGCGCTGCCACGGGGCACCACGGCGATACGCCTGTCGCTGGAAACGGTGATCGGGCCGTGGGTGCGCGTTCGGGTCTCCGAACACGGGCGCCTGCTGAGCGCCGGCAGCCAGACGGCCGGGTGGGCGGCGGGGGCCGTCACGGTCCCCGTCGGGCGCTTGGCGCGGGCGGCGCCAGCCGCGACCGTGTGCTTCTCGCTCGGCCCCTCCTACAAGGTCGTGAGCCTGCTCGGTGAACAGAGCGCTCCCGCGCGAGCGGCGGTGGCGCGCGGCAAGCCTCTCGCGGGGCGCGTGAGAGTCGAATACCTGGCGCCGGGCAGACGCTCGTGGTGGTCGCGCGCGTCATCCGTGGTCGAACACCTCGGCTTCGGCCACGCGGGCAGCGGCGCGGCGATCCCAGCGCTCGCGGCGGCGCTCGCGGTCGCGGTCATCGCGCTCACCGTCTGGCTCGTGCTCGGCGGGCTCGTTGCCAACTGCTGGATCTGCGCGCTCGTGGCGTTGCTGAACGCGGCGTGCTGGTCGATCCTCACGCCACCGTTCCAGGTGCCCGACGAGCCCGCGCACTTCGCCTACGTGCAGCGGCTCGCGCAGACGGGCACGCTGCCGAGCTCGGCTGGCGAACGTTATTCGGCTGAGGAGCGGGCCGCGCTGAGCGGCCTGAACTCCTCCGCGGTGACGCTCGAGCCCCAGGTCCCGAGTCTCTCCAGCGAGGCAGAGCAAGCGGAACTGGCGAGCAACCTGTCGCTCGCGCTCGATAGACGCGGCGACGGCGAGGCGGGCGTGGCGGCGTCGGAGCCGCCGCTGTACTACGCGCTCGCGACGATCCCGTATGGACTGGGCTCGTCGGGTACCGTGCTCGATCGACTCGCGCTGATGAGACTGCTCTCCGCGGTGCTCGCCGGACTGACCGCGTTGTTCGCGTTCCTGTTCATCCGCGAGACGCTCCCCTCCAGCCCGTGGTCGTGGACGGTGGGCGCGCTCGGCGTGGCGCTCGCGCCGCTGCTCGCGGAGATGTCCGGCGGGGTCAATCCCGACGCGCTCCTGTACGCGGTATCCGCGGCGCTGCTCTACTGCCTCGCGCGCGCCTTCCGTCGCGGGCTGACGCCGCGCGTGGCCGCGGCGATCGGCCTCGCAACCGCCGTGGGCCTGCTCACGAAGGTCAACTTCCTCGGCCTGATCCCCGGCGTGATCGTCGCGCTGGCGGTGCTGACCGTCCGCGCTCGTCGCGCCGGTCGAGACGACGCGTGGCGCTCGCTCGCCACGGCGAGCGCGCTCGCGCTCGCTCCCCTGGCGGTATACGTGGCGGCGAACCTGCTCTCTGACCGACCGGCGTTCGGGGTCGTGGCGAACGCCCTCAGCAGCACCCGCCACGCCGGCTCGGCGCTCGATGAGATCAGCTATGTATGGCAGCTGTATCTGCCGAAGCTGCCGGGGATGCACAGCGACTTCCCGGGGCTGGTGACGACGCGCGACATCTGGTTCAACGGGTACGTGGGGCTCTTTGGCTGGCTGGACACGATGTTCCCCGACTGGGTCTATACCGTCGCGCTCGTTCCCGCCGCGCTGATCGGCGCCCTCTGCGTCCGCGCGCTGCTCGCCGGGCGTGGGACGCTGCGCGCCCGCGCGGGGGAGCTGACCGTCTATCTCGCTCTCGCCGCGGGCCTGATGGCGCTGGTGGGAGCTGGCTCCTATCTGGCTTTCGTCGGAGCGGGCGGCGCGCTGTTCGAGCCTCGCTACCTGCTGCCGCTGATGCCGCTGCTGGGCGCGGCGCTCGCGCTGAGCGCACGTGGCGCCGGCAGGCGTTGGAGGCCGGCGGCCGGCGCGGCGATCGTCGTGCTGCTGCTCGCGCACGACGTGTTCGCCCAGCTACAGGTGATCGCCCGCTACTACGGATAGGCGCCGTGCTGCTCCTCCGCGCTCGCCGCCGCTACCCGCGGCGGCGCGTGCTACTTCGCGTTGGCGAAGTAGTCGGCGTTGATCTGCGTGAACTTCTGCCACTCCTCCGGCAGCTGGTCCTCGGCGAAGCACGCGTCCACCGGGCACGCCTCGACGCACGCGTCGCAGTCGATGCACTCCTCGGGGTCGATGTAGAGCATCTCCGCCGCGTCGTATCCGGGCTCGTCGGGCGTCGGGTGGATGCAGTCCACGGGGCACACCTCGACACACGAGTTGTCCTTGGTGCCAATGCACGGCTCGGCGATCACGTAGGCCATTCGCTTCTTTCTTTCGGTCGGATAGCTGTAGTCCTCCTCGGGAGACGCATATTGTACGAAGCATGCTGCTGCTTACCGGCGCGACCGGTCTGGTGGGCTCCGCACTGCTGCCGCGCCTGCTGGGCGAAGGCACCCCGGTGCGCTGCCTCGTGCGCGACCCGCGACGTTTGGGCGCGCACCGCGTGCGCGTGCAGATCGCGCTCGGCGACCTCACCGACCCGCCGTCGTTCCGCAACGCGCTGCGCGGCGTGCACACGGTCGTGCACCTGGCCGCGTCGATCCGCGACCAGCGGCACGGCTCGATCGAGGAGCTGTGCGGCATCGCCACGTGGCGGATGGTCGAGGCGGCGGAGCGTCAGGGCGTGGAGCGGTTCGTGTTCTTCTCCGCGCTCGGCGCCTCCACCCACCACCGCACGCGCTGCCTGCGCGCGAAGGCGCTCGCCGAGCAGGCGGTGCGCGACGCGAACGTGCGCTCGGTGGTGTTCGCCCCGTCGATCGTGTACGCCCCCGGGGATCCCTGGCTGACGCTGCTGGAGCGGATGGCGCTGCTCCCGCTGATGCCCGTGTCGGGCCGCGGGAGCGCCCTATACCAGCCGATCTGGGCCGAGGACGTGGCCGACTGCGTGATCGCCGCGCTACGCGCCGAGGACGCGGAGCCTCACGCCCGCCACGAGCTCGCGGGCCCGGAGACGCTCAGCCACAACGACATCGTGCGGACGCTGCTGGCCTCGCTCGGGCGCAGGCGCCCGCTCGTGCACGTGCCAACGCCGATCGTCTCGCGCACGCTGCGCCTGCTCGAGGCGGCCGTCGGTCCACGCGCGTTCGCCACATGGGACGAGGCCGAGTTGATGGAGGTCGCGATGACCTCCGCGCGCGGATCGGCCGACGCGCAGGCTCTGGGCGTCACGCCGCGACGGATGGCCGCCGTGCTGCCCATGGCAGCGCCGCCTCGAGCTGGCTAGCGAGCGCCAGCAGGGCGCCCTCGCCGGCCGGGCGCCCGACGAGTTGGACGCCGAGCGGCAGCCCGTCCTCGCCCTCGTACAGCGGCAGCGAGATGCCCGGCTGGCCGCTGGCGTTGAACACGGGTGTGAAGGGCGTGAACAGCCCCGAGCGCGTGAACGTGGCCATCGGCTCCGCCGCGGCGGTGTCGAGCGTGCCCAGCGGCAGCGGCCGCTCGGCGAGCGCCGGGGTGAGCAGCGCGTCGTATGGCGAGAGGAACGACACGAGGTT
>DASUPL010000150.1:0-2465 GCA_036281155.1 Solirubrobacteraceae bacterium
ACTTTGTCTTCTTTGCCCGGCGTGGCGATTTTGCGAGCAACCGCCGAGAAGATCACGAAATCAGCATGCTCGCGCTGCATCTGCTCCAAAACTGCATGGTCTACATCAACACCCTCATGCTCCAGCAGATCCTGGCCCGGCCGCCGTGGTCATCACGGCTCAGCCCCAGGGATCTCGGCGCCCTCACGCCCCTGATCTGGGAGCACGTCAACCCTTACGGCCGCTTCGAACTGGACATGAATATCAGGCTACCCCTCGACTGACCAATTTGGCGGCTGGTGACACGACTGTTGGGCCTACCCCAACTGGCAGCAGACCCGCGAACAAGCCTATCAGCGCCTCGACCTGCCGGCCGATGGACAGGCGTTCTTGGCCCGGATCACCGCCGAATTCGACCGGGCGGCGCGAGCAGCGGAACGCGGCTTGCCCAGCAACCGCTTCGCCGCTGTCCGCGATGGCCGACTCAAGCTCAAACGGCGGGACGCGCTGCCGATCCCGCGCACGTTGCTTCAGCTGCGCGCCACCATCGGCGCCAGCCTACCCCGCGTACGCATCGAGGATCTGCTGCAGGACGTCGACGAATGGTGCGGCTTCACCCGCGCCTTCCAGCCGCTCGGCGGGTATCAGCCGCGCGACGCCGATCTGCCCCGGTCGCTGCTCGCCACCCTGATCGCGCACGGCACCAACCTCGGCCTCGCCGCCATGAGCCAGAGCGTCGACAGCCTCACCGCAGCGACGCTGCAGGACACCAGCCGGTGGTTCCTGCGCGACGCCACGCTCAAGGCGGCCAACACCATCCTGGTCGATCACCACCATGGCCTGAAGCTGAGCAGCATCTGGGGCGACGGTTGTCGCTCCTCCTCCGATGGCCAACGCTTCGCGGTCGAGCGCGACAGTCTGCTCGCCAGCTTCTACCCGCGCTATTTTGGCTACTACGACCGGGCGCTCGCGCTCTACACTCACACGTCCGACCAGCACAGCGTCTACGCTACCCAGGCGATCTCGTGTGCGCCGCGCGAGGCGGGCTACGTGCTTGGCGGCATTCTCGACAACGACACGGTGCTGACGATCCGCGAGCACGCCTCTGATACGCACGGCTTTACCGAGCATCTGTTCGGTCTCTGCGCGCTACTCGGCATCACTTTCATGCCGCGGCTGAAGGACTTGCCCGACCAGGTGCTCAGCCGCATCGATCGAGACGCCGACTACGGTGCGCTGCAACCGCTACTGCGCGGCCGCATCAATGTCGAACTCATCATCGAGCAGTGGGATCAGCTGGTTCGCCTCGTCGCCTCGCTGAAGGACAGGCTGACCCCGGCTCATGTCGTCATGCAGCGCCTGGTCAACGCGAACGCCTCCGACCGTCTCGCCGCCGCGCTGAGCCAGCTCGGGCGCCTGATGAAGACGCTGCACATCCTGCGCTACATCCAAGAGGAGCCGCTTCGCGACGCCATCCAGCTGCAACTCAACCGCGGCGAGTTCCGCCATATCCTTGCCAAGTGGCTGTTCTTTGCCAACCAGGGCGGATTCCGCTCCGGTGACTACGAAGAGGTGATGAACAAGGCCAGCTGCCTCAGCCTGCTCTCCAATGCCGTGCTGGTCTGGAATACCGTCCACATTGCTCGCATCGTCGACCAACTCCGCGCCGCCGGGCACGAGGTGAAGGACGAGGACCTCGCCCGCGTCTCGCCCCTGGCACACGCCCACGTCATTCCCAACGGCAGCTACTTTCAGTCCCCCCGCCGGCGTGCCGAGGCGGCCCCCGAACCCGTCATGGCATGAGCCAGAGGAGTCCCTGCATGCCGCACGCAGACCCGGTGAACTGGCAGTCGATCGGCAAGATGCCCCTCATCGCCAGCATGATCGACGGCGCCCTGGACGACACGCGCGATCACATCGAAACCCTGACCAAGGCGCGAACCCGGCCCCATGTGCTGGATGACGCCACCATCGACCGGGTCGAGCGGGTTCACAACGAGCAGCTCGAATTCGTGGACATCTACGCCCAGCAGATCCGCCGTTGGCGAACTGAAAGCCCGACGACAGATCAGACCCGTGACCTGGACCGGATGGAGGAACAGAACCGGCAGCTACGAGCCGTAACGGTGAATGTCCTCGCGTTGGCCCATGAACTGCGCAAAGGCACCATCGACCGCATCATGGAGATGAACGACGTCGAACTCGGCCTCCAGACGCTCCTCGGAAACCGACCCCTCAGCCATCGCTAACCCCACCCATAACATTGCGTGCAATACGCTACCGTGCAGTTTTACGCGGATGGGCCTTCCACCCCAATATCCCCGACGACGCCCTGGCCCACGTCGCACCGGTCAAATGGGACCACATCGCGCTCACCGGCGACTACCTCTGGTCCGATATCGACAAACCCCGCGAGCGCTTCCGCCCGCTACGCGCCAACCGATTCAACGCAAAGGCCTTCCAAACCGCTTGGCGTACAATCCTGC
>DASUPL010000151.1:0-10588 GCA_036281155.1 Solirubrobacteraceae bacterium
TGCTGTACGCGCTCGGCCTCGGCGAGGAGCTCGTCGGCGTGACGCACGAGTGCGACCACCCGCCCGCCGCGCTCGCGCTGGCGCAAGTGACGCGCGACGTGCTCCCGAGCGGTCTCAGCGCTGCGGAGATCGACACAGCGGTGCGCGAGCGAACGCTCGCGGGCGAGGCGATCTACGCGCTCGACCGCGACAGGTTGGCGACGCTCGAGCCGGATCTGATCGTGACGCAGGCGCTGTGTCCCGTGTGCGCGGTCTCCTACGACGAGGTCGCCGAGATCGCGAAGGGGCTGCCGTCGCCTCCGAGCGTGATCGCGCTCGACCCGAAGACGCTCGGCGAGACGTTCAGCGACGTGCGTACGCTCGCGCGGGCGACCGCGCGGCGCGACGCGGGCGTCGATCTGATCCAGCACGCAGCCGCGCGCATCGACCGCGTCAAGCTGGCCGTGCGCGGAGCGCCCCGCCCGCGCGTCGCTGCGCTGGAGTGGCTCGACCCCGTCTACGTCGCCGGCCACTGGACGCCGCAGCTGATCGAGCTGGCCGGCGGCGAGGACGTGCTCGGCATGGCCGGAGAACCGTCCGTCAGCGTCAGCTGGGAGACGGTCGCCGCCGCCGCGCCGGATGTGGTCGTGGTGATGCCGTGCGGCTACGACGCGCCGCGCGCGCTGCGGGAGGCGATGGAGCACGCCGACGAACTGGCCGCGCTCGGCGCGATGAAGGTCGTGGCGGTGAACGCTTCGGCGTACTTCTCGCGGCCCGGTCCGCGGCTGACCGACGGCGTGGAGTTGCTCGCGCACATCCTGCACCCGGAGCGCGTGCCCGACGCGCCCGCGGGCGCGCAGGCGCTCGCGGTACCAGCCGCGTTGCGCTGAGCGCCGACCCGTCGCTCAGGCGCTTGCGGTCACGGTTCTTCGGGCGTGAGCGACACGCTCGGGATGGAGAGCGTCGATTCGACCTCGCTCGACTTGGCCGTCGCGATCGAGCCCGCGACGGCCGCCGCCGCGATGAGCACGCATCCGGCCAGGGCGAGCGCGGGTGCGCGCAAGCGATCTCCGAACTGCAGCACGACCGTGGCGAGCGCGCCGCCGACGAGGCCGCCGATGTGACCGCCCCAGGAGATGCCGGGGAGCGCGAAGCTGATGACGAGGTTGATCGCGATCAGCGTGCCGACGCCGCTCTGCATGACCGGGATCTGACGCGCGCGCATCTCGACGGCCGTGGCGCCCATGATGCCGAATACCGCGCCCGAGGCGCCGACCGTGAGGGCGTGTGGTGAGACGAGCAACGCGCCGAGCGAGCCAGTGAGCAGCGCGACGGCGTAGATCGCGGCGAACTTGACGCGCCCGAGCGCCGGCTCCAGCTGGAGGCCGAGGACGTAGAGGATGTACATGTTGAAGCCGATGTGCAGCAGGCTCTCGTGCAGGAACCCGCCGCTTACGATCCGCCACCACTGGCCGTGCGCGACGCCCTCGCCGGGCAATCCCTGGAAGCTGCCGAGCAGGGCGCCTTTCTCGTACACGCTGCTCGTGGGATGGCCGCCGAAGGAGAGGTTGCCCTCGCCGAGGAACGCGACGACGTTGATCGCGATCAGCGCGTAGGTGACCTGGGGAACGGCTGCCATGTCGCGCATGCGCATCACCTTGGTGCGCTGTTTGGAGCACTCCGGGCAGCGCATGCCGACGGGCGTGGTCGTCATGCAGTCGGTGCAGATCGGCCGTCCGCAGTTGGAGCAGGAGACGCCGGTCTCGCGCGATGGATGGCGGTAGCAGGTGGCCATGGGCGGAGGAAGAGCCTATCTGGCGGAACTGGAGCGCACGGGTGGCACGCGAGGACCAGCGCCCGGCTCAGCGGTCGCCGAGCAGCTTGCGCGTCTCGCGGCCGAGATCGCGCACGGTGCGCTCGGCGCTCTCTTTGAGCGCGCTCAGGTCGGCGCTGGAGCGCGGCGCGCGGCGGCGCGCGCGCAGGATCACGAGCGCGGTCCCAGCGGCGCCGCCGGCGATCAGCGCGGCGGCGGGACGAACCCAGTTGCGCGGGTCGCGCATCGCGGAGAGCTCCCACGCCTCGAGCTCGTCGGCGGCCATCTCGGTGATACTCGTGAGCGTGCTCTCGAGCCGCTCGATGAGTTCCGCGGGCGGCTCCACCGGCGCGAGCGCTTCGCGCAGCAGACCCTCGAAGCTGGTGGGCATCGCTTCAGTCATCCGACCCTCCCTTCTTCGCGTCGAGTCGCGCATCGCCGTCCACGCGCCCGTTGCGCGAGGGGCCGCCATCGCCGTGACCCCGGTCTCCGACGATCTCCTCGAGCTGCTTGATCGCGCGATGGATCAGCACCTTCGTGGCTCCGTCCGTGCGCCCCAGCGCGCGCGCGATCTCGCGGTTGTCCATGCCCAACGCGAAGCGCATGATCAGCGCCTCGCGACGGTCGTCCGGCAGCTTGCCCACTCCATCCAGAACCCTGCTCAACTCGTCGCGGCCCTCGACCAGCTGCTCGGTCGTGTGCAGCGCCGCGAGCGTCGTCGTGTCGTCGATCGGCGAGGCGGGCTTGCGCGAGCGGTCGCGGTAGAGGTTCGCGGCGAGGTTGTGCGCGATGCGAATCAGCCACGGACGCAGCGGACGCCCGTGCGATTCGCGCTGCGCGCGCTCGAAGTGGCGGTAGGCCTGCAGGAACGTCTGCTCGGTCAGGTCCTCGGCGTCGTGATGGTTGCCGATGCGGTAGTACGCGTAGCTGTACACGTCGCGCAGATGCGCGCGATACAGATCTGAGAACTCCGCGTCGAGCTGGGCCTTGGGCTTCTGGCTTGTCTGCTCGGACACTCATTGCACCCTACCCGCGCGGCAGCCGTCGGTCAGGCGGCGCGCGAGATTTCGCGCGTCACAGCCCTGTCGCCGGGCGACGGGAGCGCGGGCTGAGCGCCGCCGAACCAGTTCCATTGCAGGCGAACGCACGCCCAGATGCGCTCGGTGACGCCCGCGGCGAGCGCCGGCGAGCAGTCCTCCACGATCGGGAACCGCAGCGGCGCGCCGACGCGCAGGCTGACCTTGCACGGGCGTATGCGCCAGCCCCTGCGGACGTGTTCGGTGCCGATCACCGCCACCGGCGCGACGGGCGTGCCCGTTTCGAGCGCCAGGCGCCCGATGCCGCGGCGCGGGTCGCGCAGCGGCCCCTTGCGCACGCGCGTGCCCTCTGGAAACACGACCACGCAGTCGCCGCGCTGCAGGATCGCGCGCGCGGTGGCCATCGCCTCGCCGTCGCCCGCGCCGCGATCGACGGGAAACGCGCCGAGGGCGTTCAGGATCCACGCCTGCCAGCGCTTTTCGAACAGCTCGCGCTTGGCCATGTAGTAGACGGGGCGCCGCACGAGCGCGCCGATCACGAACGGGTCGAGGAAGCTGCGGTGGTTCGCCGCCAGCAGCAGCGGCCCCGTGCGCGGCAGGTGCTCGCGCCCGACGCGCTGGAGGCGGAAGTAGACCAGGAAGAACGGGATCAGCAATGCCCGCACGGGCCAGTACACGAACGGGTTCACGCCACGGCTGAGCGCATGCTCGCGGAAGCCGTTCAGGTCCGTGCTGGGCGCGTCCGGATGAGCCGTGAGCTCACGGCTCGCGACGGTCTGCGCTGGGGCTTCGAGGGGCTTGAGAGCCATGTATCAAGTACACCGTTCGCGGCGGCCTCGTTACAGTTGACCCTCGCCTGAATCGATGCCGGAGTAGCTCAGCTGGTAGAGCACCTGTCTTGTAAACAGGAGGTCAGGGGTTCGAGACCCCTCTCCGGCTTGGAGAACACCCACTTTCCCAGTAAACGTCATACTCTTCGGTAAGTTAGTAGTACGTTTCCGGGATGAGCAGCTTTCAAGATCTTGCTCGCCACTTCGGCGCACTCGAGCCAGGTACCGTCGCCTCGCTGGTCGTGATCGCCGAGGCTCGTGGCCGCGAGGATCTCTCCCGGCAGCAGAGCCCGGCGGGTCTGGAGACCCTTCGCCAGGTCGCGCTGATCCAGAGCACCGAGTCCTCTAACGCGATCGAGAACATTCGCGCGCCGAGAGCCCGCATCGAAGCTCTCGTCGCCGAGCGAACCACTCCGAGGAACCGCCCCGAGCAGGAGATCGCTGGATACCGAGACGTACTCGGACTGATCCACGCCAACAGAGCGGACATCCCGTTCGAGCCCCGATATGTGGAGCAACTCCATGGCGATCTCTACAGATATACGGGCGACACCACCGCAGGACACTGGAAGCGACTCGACAACAAGGTGCAGGAAGAACGCCCCGACGCCACCTGGGTCGATCGGTTCACGCCTGTCGCGGCGGCCGACACGCCAGCGGCCATGCGTGACCTGCACGAGAGGTTTCAGAGGGCGCTCGCAGACAACACGTACCCTCCGCTGCTGCTGTGCGCCGCTTATATCTTCGACTTCACCGTGATTCACCCGTTTCGCGACGGCAACGGCCGGATGTCGCGCCTGATCACGCTGTGGCTGCTTTACATCATCGGACATGACGTTGGGCGCTTCGTCAGCATCGAGAAGCTGATCGAAGGCAGCAAGGACTCCTACTACGAGACGCTGAGCCTCTCGACCATGGGATGGCACGACGGAGAACACGACCTCACACGATGGATCGACTACTTTCTCGGCATCCTGATCGCCGCCTATAGCGAGTTCGAGCGTCGAGCGATCACGGTGCTTGGCCGGGGGTCGAAGAAAGCGCTGATCACCACATTCATCGACTCGCTTCTGGTCGACGAGTTCGCGGTCGCGGAGGTTCGCAGAGCAGCTCCAGGCGTGAGCGATACGTACATCAGCAAAATTCTCGGCGAACTGAAGAAGGCGGGGACTCTCGAACCGATCGGAACAGGCCGAGGCGCCAGATGGCGTCGCCTGCGTCCGTAGGCTGAGACCATGCCCAAGTACATCGGCGCGATCGACCAGGGGACGACCAGCACCCGCTTCATCCTGTTCGACAGGGACGGCCGCATCGCGAGCGTCGATCAGCGCGAGCATGAGCAGATCAATCCCCGCGCGGGCTGGGTTGAGCACGACGCGATGGAGATCTGGCGTCGCACGCGCGAAGTGATCGGCGGGGCTCTCGCGCAGTCCGACGCGGAGGCGGGCGACGTGGCGGCGATCGGGATCACGAACCAGCGCGAGAGCACCGTCGTGTGGGACCGCGAGAGCGGCGAGCCGATCCACAACGCGATCGTGTGGCAGGACACGCGCACCGACCGGCTCGTGCGCGAGCTCGCGGGCGATGCGGGCGTGGACCGGCTGCGCGAGCGCGTGGGCCTGCCGCTGTCGACGTACTTCTCCGGCCCGAAGATCACGTGGCTGCTCGACAACGTCGCCGGCGCGCGCGAGCGCGCCGAGCAAGGCGAGCTGGCGTACGGGACGATGGACGCGTGGGTGCTGTGGAACCTCACCGGCGGCGCGCGCGGCGGGGTGCACGCGACGGACGTGACGAACGCCAGCCGCACGATGCTGATGGACCTGCGAACGCTCGACTGGCACGAGCCGAGCCTCGAGCTGATGGGCGTCCCGCGCGCGCTGCTGCCCGAGATTCGCTCCTCGAGCGAGATCTACGGCGAGGTGTCGGGCACGGCCGCTGGCGGGCGCCCGATCGCGGGCATCCTCGGCGACCAGCAGGCGGCGCTGTTCGGGCAGACGTGCTTCGAGCGGGGCGAAGCGAAGAACACGTATGGCACCGGGTCGTTCCTGCTGCTGAACACGGGCGCGGAGATAGTGAGGTCGGCGAAGCTGCTCACGAGCGTAGGCTACAAGCTCGGCGACGGCGAGCCCTCCTACGTCCTGGAGGGCTCGATCGCGGTCACCGGCGCGCTCGTGCAGTGGCTGCGCGATCGCCTCGGGCTGATCGAGACGGCGCAGGAGGTCGAGACGCTCGCGCGCACGGTCGATGACAACGGCGGTGTGTACTTCGTGCCGGCGTTCTCCGGCCTGTTCGCGCCCTACTGGCGCGACGACGCGCGCGGCGTGATCGTGGGCCTGACCGCTTATTCAAATAGGGGCCACATCGCGCGCGCTGCGCTGGAGGCGAGCGCATGGCAGACCCGCGAGGTGGTCGACGAGGCGAGGGCCGTCACGGGCGCCGCCTTGACCGAGCTGAGGGTCGACGGCGGCATGACCGCGAACGAGCTGCTGATGCAGTTTCAATCAGACGTGCTCGGCGTGCCCGTGGTCCGGCCCAAGGTGACCGAGACGACCGCGCTCGGCGCGGCGTTCGCCGCCGGGCTGGCGTGCGGCTTCTGGTCAGACCTGGAGGAGCTGCGCGAGCGCTGGTCGCAAGACAAGCGCTGGGAGCCGCGGATGGAGGAGGCGACACGCGAACGCGAGTACGCCAAATGGAGGAAGGCCGTCACGCGGTCCTTCGACTGGGTCGAGCAGGACTAGACGGCCGACGCGCAGTGCCGCAGCTCAGTGCCTGCGGGACCGTAGGTCGCTTAGGCGGCGGCTGAGTGGGCGGCTGCCCACTCAACGATCGCGGCAGTTCCGGTGACGGTGCCGCCATCGTCGAGCACGAGCACCGGAACGTCCTCCTGCCCGGTCAGCTCGCGGATGTGATCGCGCTTGCCCCTGCGGCTGAACGGGACCTTTTTGAAGCCGCCGGCGACCTTCAACGTGTAGCTGTGGCCCGCGTTCTCGAGCGCCTTCCCCGCCACTCCACACGGGTGCTTGTAGAGCGGAGCGTTCGCGCCGAGGGTTCGTGCGGGGCACGTGTAGAGATCCATCGGCACAGTGTAGTCGCAAGCCTGGGCGACTATCCCCCGTACATCGCCTCGATCGCGGCGGCGTACTTCTCGGCGATCGGCTTGCGCTTCAGCTTCATCGTCGGCGTGAGCTCATCGCCGCCAGGCAGCCAGTCGCCCTCGACGAGGGTGAACTTCTTCAGCTGTTCCACTTTCGCGAGCTTCGCGTTGGCCACGTCCACGCCCTTCTGCACCTCCGAGCGGACGCGCTGGTCGCGGGCGAGCGACTCGAGCGTCGTGTCCTCGATGCCCTGCTGCGCGGCCCACGCGGGCGCGAAGTCCGCGTCGAGCACGATCAGCGCGGTGTTGTAGGGACGGGCGTCGCCGATGCAGCACGCCTGGCCGATCAGCGGCGAGGCGGTCTTGATCGTGGCCTCGATGTTCGCGGGGGACATGTTCTTGCCGCCCGCGCTGATGATCAGCTCCTTCTTGCGATCGACGATCGTCAGGTAGCCGTCCTCGTCGAAGGAGCCGATGTCGCCCGTGCGCAGCCAGCCGTCGTCGGTGAACGACTCGCTCGTCTTCTGCGGCAGGTTGCGGTAGCCGAGCATCACCACTTCGGATTTGACGAGCACCTCGCCGTCGCTGTCGAGCTTGATCTGCACCCCCGGCGCGGGCGGCCCGACGGTGCCGATCTTGATCCGCGCGTTGGGGTTCACGCTGCCGGCGCCGCACGTCTCGCTCATGCCCCACAGCTCCGCCAGCGGCAGCCCAATCGCGTGAAAGAACTCGAGCACCTCCACTGGCGTGGGCGCGGCGCCGACGTTGATCGCCTCGACCTGGTCGAGGCCGAGCATCGAGCGCAGGCCCGCGAAGATCTCAGCGTCCGCCGTGGCGACCTGCTCGGCGAGATCCGCGGGCACCGGCTCGCCGCGCTGCTCGAGGCGGACCTTCTCGATGCTCGCGTCGAGCGCCGTCCGCATCTTCTGGCGCTGCACCTCGGGCTGGCCGGCGACCATCGTCTCCAGGCCCGCCTTCAGCTTCTCCCAGATGCGCGGCACCGCGAAGAACCAGCTCGGGCGTACTTCCGGCAGGTAGGAGAGCACCTGGCGAGGGTCCTCGCAGCAGGTGATCTGCAGGCCGAAGACGATCGGCAGGTAGTGGTGGGCGTTGCGCTCCGCGATGTGCGCGCTCGGCAGCCACGAGATCACGCGCCCGTCCTGTGGGAACTCGATCAGCTCGTCGAGCCCCTCGACGGCGGCGAGCAGGTTGCGGTGGATCAGCTGCACGCCCTTCGGCGGGCCGGTCGTCCCAGAGGTGTAGATCAGCGTCAGCACGTCGGTGGGCTGGATCCGCGCGACGGATGCCTCGACGTCGAAGCTCGTGCTCATCGCCTCCACGTCGGAGAGCGCGAGCGTGCCCCCAGGCGCCTCGCCGTCGATCACGATCACGTGCTCCAGCTCGGGAAGATCTCGCCGCGCCTCGAGCACCCGCGGCAGGTACTGCTGCTCGCAGATCAGCATCTTCGCCTCGGCGTCCTTAACGAGGTACTGGATCTGCTCGGAGGTGTAGGTGCTGTAGATCGAGAACGGCGCCGCGCCGAGCATCATGCCCGCCAGATCGCAGACGTGAAACTCGGGGCGGTTGGACAGCATCAACGCGAGCGTCT
This sequence comes from Solirubrobacteraceae bacterium, assembly GCA_036281155.1. GTDB lineage: Bacteria > Actinomycetota > Thermoleophilia > Solirubrobacterales > Solirubrobacteraceae > Palsa-744. Next base: position 8,363 of record DASUPL010000151.1, read on the forward strand.
CGCCGCGCGCGAGGCCCAGATCGGCGAGGGCGCCCGCGAGTGCGTCCACGCGCTCGCGCAGCTGACCCCACGTGATCGTGAACGCGTCGCCTTTGGTGCGGATCGCGACCTGATCCGAGCGCTCCGCGGCCGTGATGCGAAACGCGGCCGCGATCGTCGGCGCGCCTGCCGCTCGCTCACGCGTGCCCGACTCGGTGACCGCAGCCTCCATCCCGCGCTCAATCATAGCCCGCGCTCGGGGCTGTACGGACCGCATCGAATCCCTCCGCGGAGGGTTAGAGAGAGCCAGAGGAAGGTTCGTACACAGGACCCCTAACCCGAAGGAGAGGCGCAGATGCGTTCTAAAAAGCTGAACGCGGCCATGACGGCTGCGGCCGCTCTGCTGCTACTGGCTCCGGCCGGTGCGGCGGCGCGTGGACACGACCACCGGGAGACCCACCACAGGCACGCGGAGATCCACCACAAACACGGGCATCCAGGCCCGGGCTGCCGTGTGCGGCTCAGCGTCGCGCCCCGCCTGCTGACGGCGGGCGAATCGGCGCTCGCGTATGGACAGCTGACGTGCGATCTCCCGAGCAACCAGCCGGGACAGACGGTGACGCTCTATCGGCACTCGGTCGGCTCGCCGGGCTTCGGCGTCGTCGGCACGAGCACGACCGACGAGCACGGCTTCTACGCGATCACCGCCAGCTCGCTGACCACGAACAGCGCGTTCTACGTGGTCGCGCATGACGCGCGCAGCGCGACCAGAGTCGTCCGCGTGGCCGCGCAGGTGACGCTCGTTGGCCCAGCCGAGGGCACGCAGATCCTGACATCTCTGAGGACGGGCCGACCCAACCGCGTGACGTTCACCGGCACCGTCACCCCGCCTGACGCGGGCGCGCTCGTCGTGCTGCAACGTCAGAACGCCCTCACCGGCAACGACTGGCACCGGATTCAGCTCGGCCGGGTCAACGCCGACGGCAGCTTCTCGATCGCGCACGTGTTCCGCGTTCCCGGAGACGCGAACATTCGCGTGCTCGTGCGCAGCCACCGGCGCAACGTCCCGAGCGTCTCGAACGTGCTCAACTACCAGATCTCGCAGGCTCAGAACCCCGAGCTGACGATCGCGAGCTCGCAAGACCCGATCTCCTACGGCCAGTCCGTGACGATCAGCGGGACGGCCGCGGGGGCGCCGAACATGCCGATGACGCTGCTCGCCCACACCCGCCACGGCAGGTTCTCGCCCGTCGCCCAGGTCACGACCGACGCCAGCGGCAACTACGCGTTCCCACCGCAGTCGCCGGTGGCGAGCACCTTCTACCGGGTGCAGGGCGCGGGTAAATCGTCCGCGGTTCTGTATGAGGGCGTCAAAGACGTGCTGACCGCGCAGGTGTCCGCGACGACGATCGCCGCGGGGCAGCCACTGACGTTCACGGGCACGGTCACGCCCGACCACACCGGTCACGTGATCTACCTCGAGCGCCAGAACGCCTCGGGGACCGCGTTCCACGTGGTGGAGGTGGCGACGATCGGAGCGGGCTCGACGTACTCGATCACGCACACGCTCTACGCGCCCGGCACGGGCGTGTTCCGCGTGAAGGTGCCCGGCGATCCGCAGAACGGCGGGACGGTGAGCGAGAACTTCACGATCACCGTGACGCCGCCCGCGCCCTCGACGCTGACGCCGGAAGCGCCGGGCAACTCGACCCAGCCCTCGCCGGGGCACAGCTGAACACTCGGGGGACGTCTCCTGAGAGAGGTACGCGCACTGTGGCCGTCTCCCGCTAGGGGGGCGGCCACAGCCGTTTCGGTCGAGGCCTCCCCCTCGCAGGGGGAGATGCCGGTTGCGTGGGTGGAGCGTCAGGCGGCGACGGCGCGCGAGTCCAGATGCGCGCCGACCTTGCGCTTGACGCGCTGCAGCGCGTTGTCGACGGTCTTCGTGTCGCAGCTGAGCCGCTCGCCGACCTGCTCGTAGGAGTAGCCGTCGAGGTACAGCGACAGCACGCGGCTCTCGAGCTCCGAAAGCGCGGTGGAGAGGCAGCCGACGAGCGAGCGCAGCTCCTCTGAGGAGATCACCTGGTTGACGGGGTCGTGGACGGTTGGCCCGGGCAGCATCTGGTCGAGCGTGGGCACGTCTTCCCCGCTGCCCGCGGGCGTGGAGGAGAACGACACGTACTGGTTCAGCGGCGTGTGCTTGTTGCGCGTGGCGGTCTTCACCGCGGTGATGATCTGGCGCGTGATGCA
>DASUPL010000152.1:0-4449 GCA_036281155.1 Solirubrobacteraceae bacterium
GCTGCTGAACGACGATCCCGAGGGACGGGGACTGGGCGGGATGCTCGAGCGGCTCGCCGACGCCTACCGCGTGTCCCGCGTCGCGGGAGGGGCCGCAGAGATCCTCGCGCTGCAACTCGCCGCGAGACGTTGAAAAGACGACATGCCGGCCGCTCAGCCACGAAGGCGAGCCAAGCCGACATGCCGCCCTGAGTCACCCCCCTTGTGGGCGACGGCTGCGGGGGGCTCGCATCCGTCACCGCCAGGGGCGACACTGGCATTCAGTTCCATGCCCCGCCCGCGCGGGCTCTAAACACTCCACGACAATATTTCCTCGAGCGGCGCGCGAGCGTTCAGTCGCAGACGTTTGACATTGGTCCCGTTCGGGCAGTTAACGACCAGGCCGGAGCGATCGAAAGCGCCGGGAGTCAACGCGAATAGAGGGCGAACATGGTTGCACTACTGGCACTCATCTTGATATTGGCCATCTTCGGTGGTCTGGGCTTTGCTGCGCATGTGCTGTGGTATGTGCTCATCTTCGCGGTGCTGCTGTGGCTGATCGGCTTCTTCGTCGGTGGTGTCGCCGATGGTGGCAGTCGACGCTGGTATGGCCGCTAGTAGGCTTCATTCCTTGCTGTTCTCAGCGCCAGTGGCGTTGACGCCACTGGCGCACACTTGCCGTTCCAATCGAGGTGAGCTGTGCCCGACGACCGCTTCCGCCATGAGGTTCTCTATTACGCAGAAGGCGTTGAGGGATTCGTCGCGGGTACGCTGCCGTTCGTCCAGCGCGCGTTGGCCGCCGAGGAGCCCGTGCTCGTGGCGGTCGGCGCGCCCAGGATCGCGGGCCTGAAAGAGGCGCTCGGAGACGACGCCGAGCGTGTGCGCTTCGCCGACATGCGCGCGCTGGGCGGAAACCCCGCGCGGATCATTCCCGCCTGGCATGAGTTCCTCGAGCAGAACTGCCCCGACGGCGGGCGCGCGTTTGGCATCGGCGAACCGATCTGGCCGGGACGCAGCCCCGCGGAGCTGGTGGAGTGTCACTACCACGAGGCGCTGCTCAACCTCGCGTTCGATCCCGGTCAGGCGTGGCATCTGCTGTGCCCATACGACCTCGACGGGCTCGACGACGATGTGATCGAGGCCGCGCGCCTGAGCCACCCGTTGATCGCGCATGACGCCGCCACCAGTCACGACAGCGATACCTACGTCTGTGCGCACGAGCCGCCCCGGCCGCTCGAAGATCCGCTTCCGCCGCCGCGGCCCCCCGTGCGGGAACGCACGTTCGCGATGCAGGATCTGGCATCGATACGACACTTCGTCTCCGCGTGGGCCCGGGAGGAGCGGCTCGGCGACGAGCACCGCGAACGCCTGGTGTTGGCGGTCAACGAGCTCGCGACGAACAGCATTCGCCACGGCGGCGGTGCGGGAAAGCTGCTCATGTGGAGGGAGTCCGACATATTGCTGTGCGAGGTTCGCGACAGCGGACACATCGCCGAGCCGCTCACGGGACGCCGACGCCCAACGCCCGAGGATCTCGGCGGGCGCGGGCTGTGGCTCGTCAACCAGCTGTGCAATCTCGTACAGGTGCGCTCCTCCCCCAGTGGCAGCATCGTGCGCGCGCACATGCGCAGCGACTGATTCGCACACCGCCGTTCGGGCGTGTCCTACGACGAATGTCTGCGGCACGTGGCGACCGGCACTCGGGAGCGTGTGTGTTGCGATACTTGACGCGATATGGACGATGTGGCCGTCGAGCTGCTCGTCGAGGCCGGGGTGGCGCTGGGGGAGTCCCTCGACATGGCCCAGACGCTGGGTCGTGTGGCGCGCCTGACCGTGCCACGGCTGGCCGACCTGTGTGTGATCGACCTGCTCGAGTCGGACGGGTCGATCAGGCAGATGGCCGTCGCTTCCGTAGATGAGCAGGTGGCGCGGGATCTGCGAGCGCTGCGCGAGCGCCAGCGACTGAATCCCGATGGCGAGCACCCCGTCGCGCGCGTGATCCGCAGCGGCGAGCCGGAACTGCGCTCGGTCATGACGGGCACGCAACTTCGCTCGTTCGCCGAGGGCTCGGAGCACGCCCAGTTCATGCTCGCCCACGGCTATCACTCGGCTGCGGTCGCGCCACTGCTGACCCGCCGTCGCACGCTTGGAGCGCTGTCGGTGCTGCGCTTGGCGGGCGGGGAGTCCTATACCGCCGCCGACATGGAGCTCGCGAGCGAGCTCGCGCGGCGAGCGGCGTTGGCGATCGACAACGCGCGCCTGTTCTCGGAGATACGGCGCGTGGAGCAGCGCCTGGAGACGATCCTCGCGAGCGTCGCCGAGGCGATCACGCTGACCGACGAGCGCGGGCGGATGCTGTTCGCCAACCAGGCCGCGGCCGATCTGCTCGGCGCGCGCACGCCGGCTGAGCTGATGAGCGCGAGCCCAGAATCGATCATGCCGCGGTTTCTCGTCCTCGACGAGCACGGCCGAGAGCTCAGCCCCGAGCAGATGCCCGGCTGGAGGCTGTTCTCTGGAGAGGAGCCAGAGCCGTTGCTGGTGAGGAACATCGTCCGCGCCACCGGCGAGGAGCGCTGGCTGATCGCGCGCTCATCGCCCGTCCACGACCTCGAGACGGACAACATCCTCTACGCGGTCAACGTGTTCGAGAACATCACCGAGGTCAAGCGCGTGCAGCTGGCGGAAAGCTTCATGGCCGAGGTCAGTCGGGTGCTCGCGTCCTCGATGGACTACTCCGAGACGCTCGCCCGCGTCGCGCGACTGGCGGTACCGCAAATCGTCGACTGGTGCGCGGTCGACGTGATCGGCGAGGACGGCGAGATCGAGCGCGTGGCGACCCATCACGCCGATCCGAGCAAGCTCGCGCTGGCGGAAGCGCTCGACCGCGACTACCGTCCCTCGCGCGATGAGCCGGTGGGCGTACCGGAGGTGATTCGCTCCGGGCGCGCGCGCATCTACACGGAGATCACCCCCGACATACTCGCGGCGTATGCGCGCGACGAGGCGCACCTGGAGATGCTGCGGGCAATCGGCGCCACATCGGTGATCATCGTGCCGCTGAGCGCCCCCACGCGGACCGTCGGCGCGATCACGCTCGTCTCTTCAGAGTCCAGTCGTCGGCTCTCGCAAGCCGATCTGGCGCTCGCGGAGCGCCTCGGGCGGCGGGCGGGCACGGCGGTGGAGAGCGCGCGGCTGTACACCGAGCGCACGCGCATCGCCAACATCCTGCAGGCGGCGCTGCTGCCCGAGAGGCTGCCCGAGATCCCCGGTGCACAGCTGCAGGCGCTGTATCGCGCGGCCGGCGAGCTGAACGACGTGGGCGGCGACTTCTACGACGTCGTCCCCTATGGCCCCGACCGCTGGCTGCTCGCGATCGGCGACGTGTGTGGCAAGGGCCCACGCGCGGCGGGCGTGACGGCGCTCGCGCGCCATACGCTGCGTACCGCCGCGATGCTCGGCCAGGCTCCCGCGGGGATGCTCGCCACGCTGCACGCCGCGCTCAGCGATCAGCCCCCCGGCGCCGACCTGTGCACCGTCTGCATGATCGTGCTCGAGCGCCGCCCCACGCACGCGCGGCTGACGGTGGCGCTGGCGGGGCATCCGCAGCCGCTGCTGATCGACGCTGAGGGAAACGCCACGCGGCTGGGCACGCCGGGCACTCTGCTCGGGGTGGTCGACCCGATCGAGATCCACGAAGTCCAAACCGACATGCAAGAGGGCGAAACCCTGCTGCTCTACACCGACGGTCTTCCCGAGGCGGGCCGCGCGGGCGAGCAGCTCGGCGAGGAGCGGCTGCTGGAACTGTGCGCGCAGGCGCCGAAGCTCAGCGCCGCCAGCTTGCTGGAATTCATCGAGCGCGCGGCGGTCGACCACGCGAAGGGCACGCTGCGTGACGATATTGCGCTCATGGCACTGCGCCTCGGCTAGAATTAATCCAATGGGGGTAGAAGATCAGCTTCGGATCGGCGTCCGCCAAGAAGCCGATCGGGCGATTCTGTCGCTGGACGGCGAACTGGACATGGCCAGCGCGCCGCTGTTCCAGGACGCGCTCGACGGGGCTGAGCTGGCTGGAACCTCGACCGTCGTGCTCGACCTGCAGCAGCTGCGGTTCATCGACTCGACCGGCCTGCGGATCATCCTCGCCACGCGCGAGCGCTGCCGCGAGCGCGGACAGGAGTTCGCGATCACGCCAGGCTCCGATCAGGTGCAGCGACTGTTGAGCGTGACCGGCGTGAGCGAGCACCTGCGCACCGTCGCCACGCCCGGCGAACTGCTCGTCTAGCGACGCCGGGCGAACGCTCGCCTAGCCACGCAGGTCTAAGAACCGCCGTCGGACGGCTGCATCTCGGCCACGCGACGCTCGAGGAACCTCCGCTCGGTCGCCGAGCGCACCAGCGCCAGCGCGCGCTCGTACGCGTCTCTGGCCTCTCCGGTACGCCCGAGACGGCGCAGCAGCTCGGCGCGGGTGGC
>DASUPL010000153.1:0-4494 GCA_036281155.1 Solirubrobacteraceae bacterium
CGACCCCTTCGCCCTCGAGCGGGTCGCGGGCGGCGCTGCCGCCGAGCAGCAGCGGCGCCAGGAACAGTCTGATTTCGTCGATCTCCCCCGCGTCGAGGAACGCGCCCGCCAGATGTGGCCCGCCCTCCAGCAGCACCGACGCGACGCCGAGCGCGCCGAGCTGGTCCAGCGCCGAGCGAACCCGCGCGGGCTCGTTTTCGCCCGTCGCGACGAGCACCTGCACGCCGGCGGCTTCCAACGCGTCGGTGTCCGCGCGCGCGGCCGCCCTGGAGACGACGATCGTGAGCGGTATCTCCGCCACCGCGGCCACCAGCTGCGAGCTGGGCGGTAGGCGCGCGAGCGAGTCGAACACCACGCGCCGCGGCTGGGAGCCCGGCTCCGCGGGCAGGCCGTCGGGGCGCGCGGTCAGCCGCGGATCGTCCGCCAGCGCGGTGCCGATGCCGACGATCACCGCGTCGACCGACGCGCGCCAGCGATGGGCCAGGCCGCGGCTGTCCTCGCCGCTGATCCACTGCGAGTCGCCCGTGCGCGTCGCGACCTTGCCGTCGAGCGTCATCGCGGACTTGAACAGCACCCATGGGCGGCCCACGCGCGCGTGCTTGCGAAAGGCCTGGTTGAGCAGGCGCGCCGCGGCCGCCAGCTCGCCGTCGGCGACCACGACCTCGACGCCCTCGTCGCGCAGGATCCCCAGGCCGCGACCGGACGCCTTCTCGGTGGGATCGTCCGACGCGACGACCACGCGCCTGATGCCCGCGCCGAGGATCGCGTCCGTGCACGGCGGCGTCTTGCCCTCGTGGCAGCACGGCTCGAGCGAGACGTACAGCGTCGCCGCGCTCAGATCCTCGAGGCCACACGCCTCGATCGCGTTCACCTCCGCGTGCGCGCCGCCGTACTGCTGGTGCCAGCCCTCGCCGAGGATCTCGCCGTCGCGCGCGACGACCGCCCCCACGACGGGGTTCGGCCGGACCGCGCCGGCCCCCTTGGCGGCGAGCTCGATCGCTCGCGACAGGCACACCCTGTCGGTGTCGGTGCAACTGGGCATGTCTATCTTTTAAGGATAGCCCCGCCAGGCGTGGGCGCGGGCGAGCGGGCCGCGCATGAGATCTACGGTCTCGCGCAGAGACCGCCACGCAGTCGGTAGACGGTGACCTGTGGGCCGGGCCGCTCGTAGGCGAGCGGGTAGTAGTCGAAGCTCCAGTCGAAGCCAAACGCCACCGGGCCATCGCCCAGGGCATACGGCGTGGCGCGGTGGACGACCTCACCCCGGCGGGCGAGCTCGTCGTAGTAGGCGACCGCGCGCGCCACCGCGCGCGGGTCGGCGAACGCGCGCCCGGACTGCGTCGAGCCGCTGATCACCCAGCAGTAGCCCTTCGCTTCGTAGTAGCCGATCAGCGCCGGAGCGAGCGTCGTCTCATCGCCCTCGATCGCGACCGCCGCGCGGGGTCGCGCTTCCAGACGGCCGCTCGGGGAGACGCGCGGCAACAGCCCGGCGTACTTCGGCCAGCGATACGGGTTGCTCCGCGTCGAGGTCCCCGGCTGGACTTCGCGCGCCCAGTCGTCGGGCGCGATCGGCTCGACCACGATGCGCGCGCCCTTGGGGATGTTCGCGACCATCCACGCGCGCGTCAGCGCGCGTGTGTCGGTGCGCGCGAGCACGAGGCCCGAGTGGACGCTGTAGATCAGCCCCTGCGCGAGCAGCGCCGCGACGAGCGCGACGGCGAGCGCCACACGCCCCGGCGCGGGCAGCCGCGCCAGGCGCGAGGCCCACGCGATCAGGCGCACGCCGAAGAACGCCGCGAGCAGGCACACGAGCGGGAAGACCGGCAGCAGCCAGCGCCCGAAGTAGCGGCCCTGCAGGCCCATGAACACGAGGAACAGCAGCGTCGCCGGCACGAGCAGCACGCCGAGGCGCCGGTTCGAGCGCCACACCACGAGCGCGCCGCCGAGCGCCGCCAGCGCCGGCGCCCAGCCAAGGCCCCACGTGAGCGACCACAGGTAGTAGAGGAAACCCCCGTCCTTCGGCGCCCCCAGCTTGCCCTGGGATTCGGAGGACAGCGTCGACTGGTGCACCAATTCGGCGTGGAAGGCGTCGTAATCGAGCGCCGCGTAGGGGTTCGCCAGCAGGAACGCCGCCAGCGCGCAGGCGCCCGCGACGAGCAGGCCGGCGAGGACAAGCCTCTTGGCCGGGCCGGCGCCGAGATGGCCAGCGTCCGGGTTCGAGTCCGCGTCCGCGTCCGCACGAGGGCGAGCGTCCGCGTCGAGATAGCGCGCCCCGGCCGCGACGAGCAGCGGCAGGAGCACGACGCCGGCCGTGTACTTGCTCGCGCACGCCAGGCCGAGGCCCACCCCCGCTAGCGCGTAGTCGCGCTTGCGGCCTTTGCGCAGCACGCCCGCCGTGCCCAGCAGCGACAGCGTCAGCGGCGCGAGCGTGGGCACGTCGTTGAGCGCGAGGTGCGCGTAGAACACCGGCAGGAACGCGACCGCCTCGATCGCCGCCGCCAGCAGGCCGACCGCGCGGCCGAACAGCCGCGCGCCGGTCGCGTACAGCAGCCACAAAGCGGCCGTTCCGAGCACCGCGGCGGCGACGCGCGCGAGCGTGTACACCTCACCGGGGTGCAGCGCGAACGCGCGGCGCACGCCCGCGCCGCCGCCGTAGTAGAGCGCGAACAGGTAGTGCAGCACGTACGTGAACGCGGGCGGGTTCGCGAAGTAGTGCGGGTCGAGGCTCCCGTCCGCGAACATCCTCACCGCGTGCGGCACGAAGTGGTCATTCTCGTCGGTGTTGTACGCGTAGGGCAGCCCCTGGCGCACCCCCCACAGGCGCAGCCCCAGGCCGCCGAGCAGCACGACCGCGAGCGCCGGCCACGCCCAGCGGCGGGCGCTGGCGGGCCCGGCGCGCAGGCTCGCCTCAGCAGTTCTCATACACCGCGTAGTAGCGGCTCGTGTAGATCTGTCTGTAGCCCGTCGGGGGAACCTGGTCGCGCGGATCGTCGCCGACGTTGACGATCGCCTCGACGAACACGGCGCTGCCGAGCGGGTAGATCGCGACGCTTCCGCGGGCGAGACGGCGCTCGAGCGTGTGCGAGCCCTTCGCGACATCCGCGCGCACCTGGCTGCGCGCGAGGATGTCGTGCTGGCCGACCGTGTCGAGGATCCAGCGCGCGTCGGGGATCAGCTTGTTGTTCGGCAGCGACAGCAGCGGGCAGCGCCGCAGCTTGGCCGCGACCGCCGGGCTCTTCAGCGCGACGGCGAGACCCTCGTGGAACTCCTCGTGGTAGGCGAGCGTCGTGCGCAGGCTCGAGAGGCTGAGCGTTTTCGCCGCCGAGGCGCCCCCGAACAGCAGCAGCGCGCTCGCGCCCGCGATCCACACCCGCCGCAAGGTGGAGCGGGGCTCGAGCATCGCCCAGCCGCCGAGCGTGACCGCGCAGAACAGGAGCGCCACGCTCGCGGCGCCGATCAGGTAGCGGTCGATCACCGACGCCCCGGCCGCGCCCTCCGCGAGGAACACCCCGAACAGCAGGACCAGCGCGATCAACGGCACGAGCACCCGCCGCGGCGCCATCCACACCGCGAGTGGCAGGCCGACGATCGCGCCGAGCAGCACGGGAAGCTTGTCGATGCGGTTGGTGTAGCTCCACATCGAGCCGACGACGCTCGTGAAGCCCTGCGTGCGTTCCAGTTCCTGCGCCAGGCCGGCCGTAGCGGTCAGCGAGTACACCGGGTTGCCCGTCACGATCGCGTCCACCGCCACCCACAGCACGGGCGCGATCGCCGCCAGCGCGAGGTACTTCAGACGCGTGCGGTTGCTCGCCGGCCACGAGCACCACAGCCAGTACACGCCGCTCAGCACCCACGCGTCGGGTCGCAGCAGCCCGGCGCCCGCGAGCGTGAGGAAGACGGGCGTGCCGCGGCGGGGACGTTCCACCTCGAGCACGATCGCCCACACGATCAGCGCGAGATAGGAGATGTCCAGATAGCCCTGCGCGGCGAGGTTCTCGACGAAGAAGCGGCTGAGCAGCAGCAGCGCCGCGAGCAGCCCCACGACGGGGCCGAAGCACAGGCGACCGAGCCTGTAGATCCCCGCGACGGCGGCCACGAACGACGCGATCGAGCCGAACACCATCAGTCGCGCGCCGCCCTGCCCGAAGAGCGAGCAGATCGCGCCGAAGCCGATCGCCAGCGGGTGCTCGGTCGGCCCGCGGTAGACCCTGAAGTCGGGCAGGTGCAGGTGCAGCACGTCGCGCCCCCACAGCAGCGCGTAGAACGAGTCGTACGTCGGGAACGTCGTGAACGCGAAGTAGCCGACGAGCGCCGCGACGCACATCGCCGCGAGGCCCACGCGCGCCCACACGCCCGCGCTCACGGCAGGCAGCCGCGAGCGCCGGGTCGAGCCCGGCGTCGTTCCCGGCCGGGTGAGCGTCGAGCCTCCCACTGGCCGCAGAGCCTATCCTCCACCCATCAAGCTCATCATCCAGATCCCCTGCTTCAACGAGG
>DASUPL010000154.1:0-24218 GCA_036281155.1 Solirubrobacteraceae bacterium
CCACCACGACGAGCACCGGCATATTGGCTATGGCGTCTGGTGTTTGCGGGAGGCTGTGACGCGAGACGCGGCGATGGGAGATGTGGTGCGCGGGACGCTGCGCGAGCTACTGCCGGCGGTTGCGGAGTCCCTTACGCCACCCGAGGGAGCCGACGCATCCGTGCTTGGGGCATCGGCCGAGGAGCTTCGCGGCTTTGCGCTCGACGGGCTGACTCGGAGGCTGAAGATCGTCGGGGTGCCGCTTGACACGCTGTGAAGTGCGACGGCATCCGCGAGGAGACCACAGACTCTGCGCGCAGCAGCGCCCATCCATGCCACGAGCGCCACACGAGCGCAGGCATGCACCCCTCTCGCGAGCCAAGCCCTCCCGCTCGCGGGCTCACGGAGCCTGTCCGGGCTTGACCCACACGAGCGAGTATCGCCACAGCAGGCGCCGCGTGAAGTGACAACCGGGAAGCAGCCGTGCAGCCATGCGCCGGAGCTCGTCATAGCTGTGAACAGGTGAGAGCTGCGGAGCCATCGACTCCTTGTACCCGGTGCCGAGCCGGTGAGCGCCGTCGAACACGACGGAGAACGCATCTCGCGGCAGATCGGCGGGATAGCGACTTTTCCCCAGGCCGATGATCGCGAGCGTCCCTCCCGGCTTGAGCAGGTTGCTCATCCGCCGCAGCGCCAGCTCCTCGTCCATGTGATGCAGCGCGGCGATGGACGCGATGAAGTCAAACGACGCGGGCGCGAGGGGAAACGTCAGGAAATCACCAAGAACGTACTCGATCGTGTCGTCGGTCTCGTTCGTGTGCGCGTTGTCGATGCAGGCGGAGCTGCGGTCGATCGCCGTTACCTCGTCCGCGAAGCTGGCTATCTGCCGCGTGAGGGCGCCCTCGCCGCAGCCTACGTCGAGCGCATGCCCGCACGGCTGTGGCATCACGCTGAGCACCCACCGGTGATAGTGGGTGTTGTAGTTCCAGTCCAGCTGCATCTGAGTACGTGTCGCTAACTATCTCAATGATCAATATTCATACATCCAGTTGCTCAGCGGTGAAAGTGGAAAGTTGCCGTGATGCAGCCAGATTTTCGCGCTGGCGACACCATCGGCCTCTTCTACATCGTCTCCGACTCCGGGGATCGCTTCGCTCGTCGTCGTCCGCAGCCCGCGCGCTCGACGAGCCCCGCGCACGACCTGACGCGCCGCGGGCCGCACACGTCCGTGCCGCGGATCCAATGGCTCATCGCTCCCCAGCACGACGGTGTGGCAGAGCGGGTAAATACGGCGCCCTAGATAGGCGGTGTGCGTGGGCCGCCGTACGAGATCCGAGGAGCCAGAGGGGTCTCAGCTAGGTTCGGGTCCGCCCGCGCCTGAACGCAAGGCGGGGTGCCCCGCGGCGCCGAGCGGCGGTCTGCCAGCCGCTACGCGCTCAGCCCTCTCCAGGTCGTAGCCGCGTTCGGCCTCGTCGGCCAGCGCCTCGATGTCCTCCTCGTAGAGTTCGTCTCCCCCGGCTGTCGTGATGATCTTCCTCGTCATTGCGCAGGTTCCTGTCGCGGTACCCATAGAGGCGACGTACAAGGTTCCCGCCGTCCGCGGCTTCGGCGCGGAGTCGCCGATCGGCGCCCTCTCTGGAGGCTGGGAGGGCCAAGCACCACTGCCCAGGGAGGGCGCCGATGAACCTGTGCGCTGATGTGTCCTTCCCTACGCTTTGACCAGCTCGCGTTCCGCGGCGTCGATCACACCTGAGCGGTTCTTGTGGGAGCGCTCATAGGAGCGCACGCGCTTGACGCGGTCCTCATCGCTCTCATCCAGCACCGCGCGGATCTCGTCCACGCCGAGCTCGTCATATCCAGGCCACGGCTCGTCGCCGCGCAGACTGGCGATCCGGCTGAGGATGGTCGTGCGGTTTTCATTCTTGCGCTCGTAGGAGTCGATCTTCGCGAGGTCGACCTGTGAGAGATGTGCGAGCTTTTCGACAATCTCCGCAGCGGCGAGCTTCCCGTAGCCGGTGATTGCGAGGTCTCCTTCAGAGGCCAGCGCTCCCTTGACCTGACCCTCGGCCTGCGCGACCCCCGGTACCTTGCGTGCTTTTCGGGCTGTGCGTTTTGCACTCGATGTCGCGTCACGAGCAGCCTCCTTCACACTCTCCGACGCCGAGCGGCCCGCGTCGGCAGCACCTGTCTTGCTGATGTCATATGAAGGATTCCCGCGGATCTCTGAGCGCACCACAGCATCGGTCAGCTTCGGGATCTCCTTCAAAATCCGGTCTAGCATCTTCTGCTCATCAGCTCGAATGGAGTCGGCAAGAGCCTGTGTGGCCTTGTCGCCAACAGAGCTCGCCAGACGCTCGATGGCGGTGTAGGTGGCGATCTCCAAAGCCTCGGTCGCACACGCGTCCTTGGCGTTCTTAAGCACTTTCTCCTCTCCTCCCGTGCCGCGGACGAGGTCGAGAGGCGTCTTTCCCAGAGCCAGTGCCTGGCCAACGACGCTCTGGAGGAGCCCAAGGCCGGCTTGTATCGGGCTGCTGCCCTGTCCGAGCTCGTCTAGACGGCGCTGCACCCGGATTGCATGGTCGCGCGTCTCGCGCAGGTGAGATTCCAGGCCGTCGCGGTAGCTTCCACGCGGGGTCATCGCGATCTGCGCCTGTAGCACGGTGACAAGCGCCTGCTCCGTGGCATGCGCCTCGCCTAGGTACTGCGCGATCTTCTGTTCAGCCTTGTCCATTGGTCTCAGCTTTCTTTAGAGAGTGTGTAGTGACGTTGCGTAGACGCACGTTCAAGCTTCGTATCTTGGGCGCAGCGCTGCGGCCGGTGAAGCTGCTCTGTCAACCAGTGCGTTCATCGATCGCCAGTGCCTCGTCTTGGCCGCTGTCGCTCGCATCCGGGTCGATCGCACGTGCCTGCGCGTGCTGATCGCGGGCAGACTCGGTCAGATGCTCAGCCTCAACCGCCTGTCGCTCTGCGGCGGCATGTCCCTGCCGCGCCTGAGCGGCGCGTTCCTCAGCTTCAGCCTGAGCGCGCTTGGCTTCGGCGGCCTGCTCATCAGCCGAGGCCCGCGCACTTTCCGCTTGGATCGAACGGCTTCTGGCCTCCTGGCGAAGCTCGCCTGCCTGCTCACGACGACCTTCGTCACGCCTGCGGCTCGCGGCGCGAGCAACGAGAGCGATGAGCAGGAGCGCCACTACGGCGCAAACAGCAATTACGATGATCGTTCCGGTGCTCACGGTTTCCTCCTATAGCTAGCTTGGTTTAGATTCCGGGCGACCCCTATGGCTGACGCGAAGACGTCTAGCCCAGAACGCGCGTGATGGGTCCTGGTGCCGCTGGCGCTAAAGGCCGCAGACCTAGAGTCAACGAACGCAACCGCAAACCGCGGCACTCGACCGAGTCTCGATCCAGCAGAAAGCGAAGTGTTCCTCAGCCTTAGCAAACTAACCGCACTGCTAGACCCTCGCATCAGATGTCTACCCAGTTCGCTGAGAAGCTAATCGCACGAAGCTCGAGACGAAAGGAGCGGACATGATGGATGGCGGCGAGCACGACCCCGGCGGAACACTCCGAGCGCCGACGGTGAGATCGCTACAGGCGAGCTCCGCGACCGCGATAGGGGCCCACGAACAGCAGTAGAGCCACCAGGAGCAGTGCCAGCACGAAAGGGCTGACCAAGGCGCCGCCCGCGATGCTAAGAATGACCAGCGCGACGATGAGAAGCAAGAGCAGATCCATGAGTTCCTCCGTTCGGATGGTCGTCGTTGCGAGTGTCACATACCCCGATTTTTCCGCGTTCTAACCGGCAAGTCAGGGTGCGATTCCCAGGGCCACGGCCCCCGGCGATCAGCTTGCGCCGGAATCGCCGCTCGCGCGGATTAGCTGCGCCGCGTAGCCGAGCGCGATGAGACGTTGTCGGTAATCCCGAGCGCGTCGCGTAGCTCGGCGATAAGCCGGTGCTCGTGGGCGAGGGTCGGAGTCTGCCGGCGCGACGGCCTCAAGCTCGATGAACGTCCCAAGCCGCTCGAACTCCTCTAGATGGATGCGAACGCTCTGCACAGCAGCAGATGACGGCGCTTGACGACGATTCCGCGTATGCCGATCGCGGCGGCGAGCGCCGCGCACAGCGTCGTGCCGTCGCTGACCTCGATGATGCGGTAGCGGCTCTCGCGCTGCTGCGATTCGCTGGCGCGCTCGAACTGGATCAAGTGCGGACGGCCGGGCTGCTCCTCGCGGAGCTTGAGCCCTCCGCGGGCAACCTCGAAGTAGGTATCGCGCTGCGCGATCGCGCCGCAATCCTCGGCCCCGAGCGCCCGGCATACCTCAAGCGACGCGGACGGTCCGGGTCGGTCGCCTTCAGCTCGACGTTTCTTCGCGGTGCCTGCATGGTGGTCGATGACGGCCTATAAGGCTCGGCTCGGCTGTAGGCGACGCGCCCTGAGCCAGCGCACGAAGCCGCACAGCGCGTAGAGGATGGCGACGGTGATGAGCGTGAACTTGATCGCTGAGCACACGGCCGCGAACGGCGGAGCGAAGCTGCCGCCGTTGCCAGCGAGCGTGAGCAGCAGCGCAACGTTTTCGCTCGCGTCGAAGCTCGCCGCGGCAAGCGCAAAGAACGGGACAACGGCGCCGATGGCTGCGAGGCGCCGCCAACCGCGCGCTCGCGCCGTGTCGCGGACTGCGAAGCCGGCGAGCGCGAAGAACAGGCCATAGGAGAGCATGTAGCCGTAGTCGAGCAGCAGCGACAGGTGCGCGGTGCTGCGGCCTTTCGGTCCCCATTCAGCAATGATCTGCGTCGCGCGAGCGTGACTACCGGCGAACTCGAAGTCGAAAATCGTTGGCCCATGCGAGAGGTGCGACGGGTCGATCACTTCAAGGACCACTGTGAATGCGACGGTGGCGACGCCGAGCAAGATCAGAGCGCGCTTGCGATGGGGCGTGCTCACGAGCGGGCGGGACCGGCTGCTCGGCCTTCTTGAAGCTGGCTCATCGTGAACAGCGCGCGCAGGTCAAGACCCTCGCCAGCAAGGTTCTCCCGGCCACCGGCCTCACGGTCGATCACGCACAGCACCGCCGCGATATCAGCTTCGCGGTCGCGCAGCTCACGGCAGGACTCGATCACCTGGCCGCCGGAAGTCACCACGTCCTCGATGACCGCGATCCGACGCCCGGCGACGTCGCCGCCCTCGGCCAAACGGCAGGTTCCGTAGGTCTTCGCAGCCTTACGAACGAACACAGTCGGTAGCCCTGACACCTGGGAGACGACTACAGCCAGCGGCACGCCGCCAAGCTCAATACCAGCGATCACTTCCACCCCAGCGGGCAGCAGGCCAACCAACTCTTCGCAATCTCGCGCAGCAGCCGAGGGTCGGACTCGAACAGGTACTTGTCGAAGTATTCGCTGCTGGTCGCGCCCGAGCGCAGCCGGAACTCGCCCGTGAGGCGGGCGCGCTCGTAGATGCGATCGCCAAGCTCGGACACCGAACGGCAGCTTATTCGCCGGTTCCCGTACTCGGCAGTTGGCGCGGCTCAAACAGGCGAAACGGCCGACACCTATACCCCGTGTTTTCGGCGGTTTTCGCCCGTCGTTGCTGGCCTTCGCCAAACACTAACCAATCCGGGTGATTGGTGGGGTTGGCTCTACCTGTTCGTCATTGCTTGATCTCCTTATGCTGCCTGGGCGGCGCTCGAGGTATTCACGAAGGGCTGTACGGGCGATCTCGCTGACCGAGCGCTGCTCCTTCTGAGCTACAGCCTGGAGCGCCTCAGCGAGGTCGGCGTCGACCCGGACCTGCACTCGGGGGGAGGTGCCTGCGTCACCTAGAGAGGGCCTGCCCATGCGCACTCGCTTGGCCTTGCTGAGGTCATATCCGCGCTCGGCCTCTGCCGCGAGGGCATCGACGGCCTTCTTGGTCAGCTTGGTGCCGCTGCGGGTTCTCAGAGTCGCCATCTCTTGGCCTCCTCGTACTGAGCCTTGTACTTGTTGCGTAGCGCCATCGCGTGGATCACGATCAGCTCACCGCCGGGACCTTCGACGGCGATGATCTCCAATGCACGGCCAGTCGCATCGTCGCCCAAGGAGACGAGCCGCCGATCCAACACTTCGGCGTCACCTGTGGGTGCGGGCTCCTCGAACGCCAGCCCGCAGTGGGCGATGACATGGCGGATGCTCTCCTTCGACACTCGGTGCTTGGTTGCGGAGCGCGCAAACCGCACGCCCATATTCGACACTCTATCAGTTCTGTCTGACATAAGTATTCCTTAGAAGGGGCTCTGCTGCTGAGACGAAGACGGAGATGATGGGCTCTGCTTGAGACAGTTCTCTGCCGCGCGGGTCGCGTACGCGCCGACGATTCGGTCAAGCGATAGGGTTTCTGTCGCGGTGCCCGTAGAGGCGGCGCAGGAGGTTTCCGCCGTCCTGGTGTCCGAGCGCGATCGCTACGTCCCCTGAGGACATCTCAAGGACGGTGACCATGTACCAGCCCGCGAAATGACGCGTGGCGAGATACAACAAGCTCCCCTCCCACCCAGCAGCTGCCCGCACGGCCTTCCAGTGATACGCCCGCGAGCCTGGCGTCCAATGCTCGCCGCGCAGCGAGACAAAACCGACCCTACCCCGAAAACCAGACCATAAATACCCTGGTGCTTGGAAGGGGTCAAGAGAGTTCTCGATGATGCCACGCAGACCCCGGCCGACCGCCGATCAGGATCAGCTCATCCTCGGCGACGCCCTGCGCGCACCACGCAAGCAGGCCCGCATGACCCAGGAGTAGGTCGCCGAACAGCTCGGGGTGGACCCACGTTCATCGGCCGACTGGAGCGGGGCCAACGCGGCGCGCATTGGCGCACCATCCGCCGCATCCTCGCCGCGACCGACTCCAGCACCAGCGACTTCGCCGCTGCGATCGACACCGCCGAACGCCAACTGCGCGCCTAAACCCTCCGCGCACCCAGCAGCCGAGACCGCGACTGACCAGGCAGCGCGAGCCTCGCCGTGGCCCCCATCGCTGTGTCCTGGGCTCGTTGTTCCTATGTCAAGCGCAAGCCTGAAAGGAGATGGTGAAAGAGCTGGCAGCTTCCCTTGAAGCGGCTTCGCTGGAACCAGATCGGCCGGCGACGGCGAGCTTCGTTGCGACCGTCACGCCACTGCACTGGAGCGAATCGGAGGTCACGCGGTCGGTCAGGGCTGGGATCGCCGAGATACAAGCGGAAACAGAAGGGCCACCGCCAAGCGTATGCGCGGATATCAAGAGCTGGGTTGAAAGCGGATACAAGACGCTCTCGGCGGCAACGAGGAGCTTTCATGGGCGCGAGGTGGCGTTGCAGAGAGCCTACGCAGCGTCACGGGCCGGCGCCAAGAAGCTGAACCGCTACGAGCAAAAGCACTTCGGAGCGCTCCTACGACGACTCGAATCGCACCTGCGGAAGCAAGCAGTCGATCTCGATCGCCTGGAAAGAGCCATCCAGAAAGCCCACGAATCGTTGCGGCACGCGCTCGGCCTGTACGACGAAACCGGCGTTGACGAGTTCGATTGACAAGCAGCCTGACCCGTCGCGTGGCGACTCTCAGTGTTGTGTTCGATCGGCTCCAATGATGGATCTGCCTTCGGTGATCCAGACTGGTCGTTGTATCCAAAGCGCCGCATCAAGGTCGTCGATTACCGAAGACCACGAGCGCGGTCTTGAGGTGCCATTGGAACGAGAACAACCTCGACACGTCGCGTGGCGAGCAGTTAGGCGACTCGTTGCGCAGTTGCCGACAGGCTCGCTATATCTGGACCCGCGGTGCCAACCGGCGGGGGCCTGTCCTGCGTTTCAGGCGCCCGATGGACCGCCCGTGACTTCGTCCCATATCTGCTTGTTCTGCCCTTCCCCCGCCGCTTCGGACGCTAGAGAGCCACAGGTTCGCCGGGTTGTTGCCCAAGTAACCCGGAAGCCAGCGACTAGGGGCCAATCAAACCTACCTGCACGGTCCATTTAGCTATTGTGGTCTTGCCGTTGTTTGTGACGTTACAGCCAGCGTGATAGACGGTTTCGGTAATGTCGCCTTTGAAGCTCTCAATTTGGGTGATATTGACGTTGTCAACCTTGAGCACATGAGTGCCGAACTCACTTGTATGAGGACTTGCGGTAACGCTCAGGGCGCAGTTGCCGAAGCTATCAGATTCTCCCAGATCAACCCACACAGCCTGCCCTGGAGCCAGTGGGAAATCGTCGTGAGTAATCTTTCTGTAATCGTATGATGCCACTTTTCTGGCCTTTCAAATAGAGGTGCTAATCCACACAACGTAGCGTTACTGAAATGGCCGTGACAGCTCGTCCGGCAAAACGGGCCAAAATCGAGGATTCTAAACGTTTAGTGCTAGCGAAATTGTTTCGGACTCCATCAGCAAAGATGTCTTGTGCCTCCGTCAGGGCCGCGATACGTGCCCCTCACGCGATGTTCTTGATCCCCTCCGCTGCCCGGCGCCGCGCTTGCCGACCGACCAGCTCCATGAGGTGCTCAAGCAGCCGGTCCAGAAGCGCAGCGGGGTTCGCAAGTTGTCCCGAGCTCCCCGGAGCGAGGAAGGACCACGCCCACGAACACGGTTAGGAGCCGTCCGTAGCTGAGCAGGCTACGGTTCTCCGTGGCATCGAAGGCGTGATCCTTCGGTGCTACGGCCGGGCGGGTGTAGCGCACTAGTCCGGCCACTCGGTTTTCTTTGATTGCCGCCAGAGCAGAACTCGCACATGATCTCAAGAGGGGCAACCACGAAATCCGCTGCAACGGATCTGCAACGGATCTTGGGGCTCGCTGCAACGGATCTGCAACAGCCAAACCCACGAACTCCCACGAACACACACGATCTGGCTCCCAGTAGAGCCCATACTTACTGGCCCAATCGTAGGAGTTCGTGCGGGCTCGTCCTGCTTGAACTTATCGGCGGCGCCGGAGCATGGCCGAACATAGGCCGAACGTCGGCCGGTTGGCTCCTGGGCGCAGCCCTGGTTTCTGCTGGGGCGTCCCAGCCCTTGCTGCCAGGCCGAAATGGCCTTGTAGGTCGGGGTCAGGGTCGTCCCGGTGATGGCGCTGTCCTCGCCTATTTCGATGCGCTCGAAGATCGCGCGGTTCATCACGCGCCGCTCAAGCGGGGTCGCTTCGAGATAGCTGGCGTGTATGCGCTCCAGTCGTCCCAGCGCCTCCTCCAAGGCTCCCTCGATGTCCTGGGTCTCGGTGATCGCGACCCTGCGAAGCCTGCTCGCTGCTTTGGCCTCGGCCTTCAGTTTGGCTTGCTGGCGCTCGAACACGTCAGCAGTCACGAGATCGTCATAGAACAGCTGCACCAGCTTTTCTTGCTTCGCCTCGATCTTCGTGAGAGAGCGTTCGTGGGCTTCGGCTTCTTTGCCGATCAGCGCCGCACGGTCGCTCAGCTCGCTTCGTAGCTCGCTGCGGATCTGGCGCTTGATGTCCTCGGAGAGCTCAAGCGTGCGGTAGAGCTGCTCGACCTCATCCTCAACCCTCGGCACGGGATAGTGCGCGCTCGTCTCGCAGCGGATGGGCCTGCGCCGTACCGCTCGGTTCGTACAGGAGAAGTAGTCGTAGGCCACGCCGGTTCGGTTGCGGTGGCGCCCGAACAGCAGTCGTCCCTTGCACTGCTCGCAGAGCACCGTCCCTCTCAGGTAGTGCTCGTGGATCTGCGGCCGATCCCCGCTGATGCGAGCAGCGGTCAGAAGCACTTGCACCCGGTCGAACGTCTCTTGGTCAATGAGCTTCTGGTGACGGCCTGGGTAGCTGCGGCCGTCCCATCTCACTATGCCGATGTAGTAGGGATTTTGCAACATCTCGTGGACACGGTTCGGGCCGAGTACTCGTTCGGGGAATTTAGCGGTGCCCCTGCTGCGGAGCCCTCGCTCGGCGAGATGATCCGCTAGATCCCGTAGCGACCACACCGCCGTGGAGTACAGCTCGAACGCGAGCGTGACCAGCGGTGCCCGCGCCGGGTCTAGCTCCACCCCGCGCACTCCTTGAGCGCCGACCTGGCGCTGCGCCGACTGGTAGCCGATGGGCGGCTTGAACGGCGTGCCGCCGAGTTCATGCTTGCGCCGCAGCCCCTTCTTGACCTCTGTCGAGAGGTTGTTGCTGTAGTACTCCGCGAAGGTGGCGAGCATCCCGTGCATCAACCGCCCGGCCGGTGTCTCGTCAATGTTCTCGCTGGCGGACACCAAAGTAATGCCCATCCCGACGAGCTTTTGGTAGAGCACCGCGTCATCCAGACGGTTACGCGCCAGCCGGTCGACCTTGTGGACGATCAGGTACTTGACGCCGAGCGCTGGCAGCTCGCGGAGCATCTGCTGCAACACCGGCCGACTGTCGCTGCGCGCCGACTCGGCCCGCTCCATGTACACCTTCGCCATGTCAGCACCAAGCTCAATCGCTTTACGCTTGCAGCCCTCGACCTGGGCGGGCAACGAGTAGCCATCGCCGTCCTCGTCGCCGTCGCGGCCCATCTGGCCAGCACTGGAGACTCGGGCATAGACCGCCGCCAGCTCCTTTACCGGCTTGATCTCATCGGTCAGTGATTGTGATGTGTTGTGTAGTTGGGGCATAGATATGTTCTCCTTTCTGTTATGTGGTGTGAACGCTGCAACGTAGTGAATGTCGCTACGTTTAGTCAGGACTACCTCCTTTCTCGGTTAATTTTGGCTTAACGATTTTCCCGTTAAGTCGTGATTTAAGCAACGTGTTAATTGGTAGTACGAGCCGGTCAAGGTGTGAAACCCCGACCGGCCCGCTGTGGCTTTAGTTCAACGCCTCCAGACGCTGAGTGATGGCGTTCTTCCTGTCAGTGGCGCTACCTTTGAGCGCTTCGTACTCGGCCTTGGCCTCGTCGGCCCTGGATTTCGCTGCCTCGACCTCTCGGTCGATTGAGGCAATTGCGCGTTCCAATGCCGCTCTCGCGTCGGCCAGTGCGTCGTCCGGTGTCGTCTCACGACGGCGTGTCCGCGTCGGCTTGGCGCTGTCGCCGCCGTCGAGCTTCTTCTTGTGCGAGTAGTAAGACCCGCGCACCGAGTCAAACGGCCTGCCGGCCTCCTCTGCGATCTGACGGAAGGCGTCCGCCTTCTCGGTGCCGGAGGCGATCATCGCCTCGACACGGTCGTAGATCTCTTGGGCCTTGGTCACTGCCATGCGTTGTCTCCTTTGGGTTGAACGGCCTTGTCGGCAAGCAGAAAGACCGGAGTCCTTCCGCCCGCCGTGGGGCCGCCCAGCCCTCACGAGGATTCCCTCTCGGCTTCACGCGCCCAATGGGTGAGACGGGCGCAAGCGATGTCGATGTACCTGGCCTCCCGTTCGACACCGAGGAACGGCCGATCCTCCATGATCGCCGCGATTCCGGTGGTGGCGCTTCCGGTGAACGGATCGAGCACGACTCCACCTGGTGGTGTCACCAAGGCGACCAGCCAGCGCATCAGCGCGAGCGGTTTGACCGTCGGGTGGATATTGCGCCGCAGTCGCACCGCTGGGCGGCTGTAGAGCAGATCGGACTGCAACGGCAGCTCGTCACATCCGGTCTCGCGCTCGGCCTTTGACGCCTTCGCGCAGAAGAACAGGCGGCTGGGGCGCAGATCGGGACGGGCGGCATCGAGCAGCCCTGCCGGACAGTCGCTCTCGCACCGACCCTCGGTGCAGGCGGGGGCGTGGGAGAGTGCCAGATGCGCGGGCCAGTAGCCATTCACGCGAGACGCCTCAATGTTCAGCGCCCCGGTGCCCCATGCCTCCAGATTGCGCGGCGTGGTGCCGTCCAGCGGGTTGCGGGCGAGGAGGATCGGCTCATACGCCGGTTTGAGCATCGCGGCCCGTCCGCCGGAGAGCTTGCGGGTCTTGGGTGCGCCTTGGGCGTAGACCCACATCAACACGTCACGGATCTGGAGCCCTGAATCCTCGATGCCGCTCGTCAGGCGATGGAAGGTGCGCGGGCTCCCGAACGCGACCATGTGCCCGCCCGGTTTGAGTACGCGCTGGCACTCGGCCGCCCAACTGCGCGCCCATGCGGCGAAGGCTTCACCGCTCGCGAGCTGCGTCCCGGCCTTGCCGGCTCCGTCCCAGGCTTCGCCGTGGAAGGCGATCCCGTAGGGCGGGTCGGTGACGATTGCGTCGACCGAGTTCTCGGGCAGCTTCGCCATCAGGGTCAAGGAGTCGGCTTCGGCTAGTCGCCAGCGGTCGGTCGCGTCGCTGTAGAGCGATAGCTTGCGGGCGCTCACGAGCGGGCCTCTGTGGTCAGGAACTCCACGACCTCGCTCGTCAGGCAGACCGCGAACATGCGCTGAGCCTCCACCGGCAAGCGGCCGAGAGCGCTGTGGATACGCTCTGCGCGGCGGGTGTCCGGCACCACCCACAGCACCTTGGGATGTACTCGTTCGTTGCCGGAGCGGTGGTGAGCGAGGTAGCGCTTGGCTTTGGCGAGAACCGTCCCGGTCGCCTCGGTTGCCAGATCAACCTCCACATACCAGCGATCCTCAAAGCTGCTGCCAGGGACCGCGACGCGGATGAACAGGTCGGGCTTCAATGTGAGTCGAGCGCCCAGCCCGGCGAGGAAGGTGCGCCAGCATTCCGGCTCGCTCTGAACCTCGATGCATTCCAGGGTGCCGCTCCGGCTGGCTTCGCCAAGTGCGACGACCAGCTCGGTACAGGCGAGCGTGTGTGCGACATACAACGCGCCCGGAGCTTCGAGACGGTTGGCATGTTGGCCGCGTCGGGCGAGCAGCTTCGCCCCGGCGATGCCAACGGTGTAGACCATGCCGCTGCTTCCGGCGCGCTCGCCACCGACACGGCGCGGTAGCGCGTCGAGTACCCGCCAGTCCGCCAAGCGTTTGAGGGCGCGGCGTCCAGCTCTGGCACGCGCGTCGTTACGCTCGGACGTCAGCCAGTACCGGCGGATCAGCTGATGACCGCTCGCAAGCCTGGAGCTGCTGACGAATCCGAGGACCAGCCAGTCCGTGTCGGTCATACGTTGGAGAGTCCGATACAGCCGATCCGGGGTGATGTAGTTGGAGCGGGCGGGAACCGACTGCTTCGGCGGCGAAAAATCCCGGGAAGCTACTCCTGTACGGGGAGTGTGGCTCTCCTGACTCGACGTCATGGGTGAAGCGACGGGACGGGTCATGCCTGCCTCCCGACCCGCCCGTACATGCCGCCGCTCTCGGTGGATTCGCCATCCATGCGGCGTGCGAGCTCCGCCTCGATCTCGGCCGGATCACGGCCGTACGCTTGAGCCGACAGCGCCCGGATGCGGGCAGCCTGGCCGGTCGTCGGTGGCGGTCCCTCGGTGCGTCCGGTGATGACCACCGAGCCATTGCCGAGCGATCCTGTGTTGATCCGCGCGGCGCACTCGTAGCGGCCTAGGCCCATCAGGTCGGCGGCGGTGAGGCCGGGTAGCTCCTTGGCGAGCCTGGTGGCCTCCTCACTGCCGGTGATGTTCAACGCCATCAGACTCCCGACATTGCTGAGCAGCGAATCACGGACGCTCTGCGGCAGCCGAGCGAGTCCCTGCGTGGCGGCGACCACGCCGCAGCCGAGTCCTCGGCTGCGCTCGAGGAACCGCTCAATGCCGACCGGGAGCCTCAGCGATTGCAGCTCGTCGCAGTAGAAGAAGATCGGGTGACGGGCGTGCTCCGGCAGATTGACCCGAGCCTCGACGGCCGTCCACACGAGATAGCCAACCAGGGCCGAGAGAAGGTCGTTGGCGCTCTCCCCCAGCGCACTCGGGCTGAGCGCCACCACCAGCCACTTCCGCTCGGCCAGCAGCCTGGGAATCGAGAGCTTCGGCTCCGGCTGGTTGATGATATTTCTGAGCGCCGGACGTGCCAGCAAGCTCGTGATCCTCGAAAGGGCCGGGGCGATGTGCTGAAACTGCTCAGCGCTCGAAAGGGACTCCTCGTAGGTGCGCCACTGAGCGGCGAGGATGGGGTCGCGCAGCCGCCCAACAGCGCTACGCCGCAGATCCGCGTCGGTGTAGAGCCGCATCCAGTCCGAGAGCACTGGGTCCGGTAGCTCCGCCAGCGCGCGGAGCCCCATCCGCAGGTAGCCATCTATCCGCACGCCCCAGGCGTCTTTGTAAATGCCCTTGAGCGCTGACAGCACGACCTCCGTGCGGGTATCCGGGTCGCCGCTGCCGAGCAAGTCCAACCCTGGCACCGGGCCAGGAGCCGACGGGTCCAAGACCACGATCCGGTCGGCGTGCTCGGGCGGCACACGATCCAGCAGGTCGCTCACGAGTTGGTTCTTGGGGTCGAGCAGAATCCCGCCGTAGCCAGCGGCAATGTCGGCGAGGATGCTGCGCAGCAGGAGCGTCGACTTGCCGCCGCCGGTCGGCGAGATCACGGCCATGTGGACCCGCGAAGCCTCCGGCGAGAGCGCCACCGGCCGCTCGCCATCCGAGTCCCGTCCGACGAACAACCTCCGCCCGTTGCGGGGAACATGACGCGGAACCAACAGCTCACGCGAGGCACCGACCTCCACACCCGCCACCGGCTCACCAAGCGGCAGCCCGAGCAACGGCACCATCTCCGAAACGCCGAGCCAGCCAGATGACCGAGTGACCTTGGGGAGCGCAGCCAGCGTCCGACTGCCACGCTCATATGTCACCCGGACACCACCAGCGAACCCACGACGGCTACGCAGCACACTCTCGATGTGCGAGGCCAGCTCCCGCGCTCGACCGCGCGAACCAGCCCGGATTGAGACGAGGCCGCTCACGCGGAAACCGGGGGTCGCGGTCTTGGCCGTCCAGGCTTTCGCGATCTCCTTCTGACGAGGTGTTGGCTCTGCCGGTTCCTGCCGCTGCCGCGGGCTTCCCGGTGAGAGCGCCCACCGCAGCGCCACAGCCTCGTCACGGCGCAACTGAGCCAAGCCGGAAAGCAGCGAGCGGGACACACTTGCGGCGTCGCTCGTCAGAAGAAAGCTCGGCGTTTGGACGAACAGCCGCAGCGTCAGCGTCGCGGTCTCACTCGGACCCGCGTCCGCGTCTGTAATGCGCATCGACGGGACCGCTCCCGTAAGCGCGGCCCGCACCGATTCACGCACCGACTCCGGTACGAGCAAGCTATGCGTGATCTTGCCCTCCGTCGCTACGACCTCTGTGACCAGCTCGGTGGTGTAGGGCAAACCAGCCAAGCCGTTCCAGACGGCCGATACCTGCGCGGCGTCAAGGCCGATCGGATAGCGGGTACTGAGCCGAACCCGGCTGGCTCTCATTTTCTCGGCCTGAGTGTGCTCATAGCCAGCGATCCCGGCAAGCAGGCCCAAACCACCAGCCCCAGCACCAGCGAGCGAAAGCAGCTCAGTGTTCACGGCTGCCCTCGATTTTCTTGCGCCTGGCTTTCGCCGCCGCTTCACTCGCGCGACGTTGTTTCAATATGCGTTTGGCTTGGAGCCAATATACGAGCGCGAGCTGCTCGGTATCAATCTCCTCCCGCCTGACCCCCGTTACTTTGATACGACGTGAATTCGCCATTGATAATTCCTCCTTTCGTGTGAGTTGGTTCTACATTTGTCACCTCCCGTGTTAGTTTGTTCGCCGTTTGTTCGGTCGACCTCCAGAGCTTACGATGACTAAATTGTTTGAGTCAAGCACCAGCTTTATGTGACTGGGGTGAATCCAGTTGTGCTTTCAGCACCGGACAATCCCGACGTATGGCTATCTCGGTCCCGTGAAAAACCACACGCAGCGCAACAGAGCCACGACAATGCCGAGCGCCACAATCGGCGCTGTCAGGGCACCGGCCAGAGCGATGAGAGCGCGGCTACTGGCCGCAACCACCACCAGCGCCAAAATCGCCAGAGCCAGCATCGAGACGAGCCGGTTCATAGCTGCCTCGCTCGCAGCGCCTCGTCCATCGCAGTACCCAACAGCCCATCGGCGGCGCGCAGCTCGACCCGGAGATTGGCGTTGGCGTCGCTCAGTTCATCCCGGTCGCGATTCACGCAAGACAACTCCTCATGGAGGCGGCTGTTCTCGCGCACGAGTTCCCGGTTCCAGCGGCAGACGTTCTGGAGCTGCTCGCGGTTGGTCATCGCGGCCGTCCTTCGGCGCGATCCATCCGTTCAGCCGTCTGCTGGCGAATCTCGGTCATGCGCAGCATCGCGCGGGCGGTACGTTCAGCGTGGCGTCGACGCTCACGCATCAGGCGCTCCTGCGGGCTCACAGCCGCCAGGGCCAGAATCAGCCCGAACAGGAACGCCACCAGCACCACGATGATGACGAGGATGAATACCGCCGAAGCGGTGATGAGAGCGAGCATTGCTACCAGTCCTCGCTGAGGCGACGCAGCTCCCGGCGCAGGCCACGAACGCCGTCCTCGGCAATGCCAGAGAGCGCCTTTGCGCCGAAGGCGTTGTTCTCGATGCGGCTCGTCAGGTCGCTGACGATCCCGTCGCCTTCGTCCAGGGCGTGGCGGGTGGCTACGCCCAGGTCGCTCATGCGGGCCAGGGTGAGGTTGCGGCGGGCCTCATCCTCAGCGCGCGCCAAGAACGCGTCGGTCTGGATCGTCGCCAGCGCCCTCCCGACGGCACGATCAGCGCTACGGCTCGCCAGCGGATAAGAGCGGCGAACAGACAGATTGGTTGACGACATTTCGGGTTCCTTTGGTCGGCGTTTGCGGGCCGTCAGAGCGACGGTGCCGGCCAGGATCGGGCCGATCTGCTTTCTTGACCTCCTGTCATATGCCGCGAGCACGCAAAGCCGGCTGGGACACGCCGGTCGGAGACCAACCCAACCAACACGTCGGCGCGATGCTCCACGGCCTACGCGAGCAAGCAGACGTCACCCAAGCCGAGATCGCGGCTGCCATCGGCGTCGATCAGAGCTACATCTCGCGGGTCGAGCGCGGCAGCCGCCCAGCCTCAGACCGCATCATCCGCTACTACAGCGAACGCTTCGGCGCAGCCGACCTTCTCGCAAGCCTCGTCGATATCGCCCGTGAGGGAGACCGCGAACGCCGACGCAAACGCGACCCCCTCCTGATCGCCCGCCAAGCCCGCTACCCGCTCGACGGCGATGAGGCCCGGTTCGTGTCCGAGACACCACCCGACGGCTCGTCGGTTCCCTGTGGAGTCACGTTCACGAAGACCTGGACGATCCGCAACAGCGGCAGCGTCCCGTGGCACGGCCGCAGGCTACGCCGTATCGGGCCAACCATCGGGCCGTGGACACTCACCTCGCCACGATTCACACCGATCCCCGACACCGAGCCAGGAGAGACAGTCTCGATCTCCGTGCAGATCCACACCCCGCAGATGGAGACCGCAGCCGTAGCGCAATGGAAGATGGTCGATGAGGACGACTTGCTCTACTTCCCGACGAAGTATTCAGTCGGGCTCGCGCTCTACGTGCTCGTGGGGCATGAGGTGAGCGCCGCGCGCTAAATGACCAGCTCCTACTCCACGGCAGCCGTGCAGCTCAAATGCACGACCGTCGCCGCATCTTCCGGCACGCGCGGATCAAGGCAGCGGGGATCGGTCGGGTAGACCGGGGCTCCGCAGATGCAGCAATCACGGAGCGGCGTGTGGAGCCAGGCTTCGATTGCCTTGGCACGCTCGGGCGGCAAGTGCGCAGAGGGATCATCAGGCATAGTCGCCGAAGCGAACCACGAGTCCCGCTGATAGCGCAACCTGTGCGCCTGCCACTCACCGACAGGTCACACCCGCGCCCGCCAGAGCGTTACCGGAGCGCGCGCAAGGTCACACGTTGACCTCTCAGGTCACGCAGCTCTAGCTTCCCCGGCTCCAATAACCAAGCGCCTCGACGCGGCTGATGACCGCGCCGAGGCCGGACACAAGGAGCGTGTACTCCCCATGCCCAAGACGAAGCCTACGCCTGAGCTGCCGTCGAATGATCTGATCCTGGCCGCGATTGAGCGAGCCGTCTGCCACCGAGACCGCGACGAGCCGGAGTCGCTCAGCTACATCAAGGAGCACCTGGGGCTCCCGCATACTGGCTGGACGACCCAACAGCTGCGCCCCAAACTCGAGGCGCTAGAAGTCGCTGGTCTGATCGAGCAGTCACGCATCCGCAGCAGACCCGTGTGGGGGCTCACTGCCAA
This sequence comes from Solirubrobacteraceae bacterium, assembly GCA_036281155.1. GTDB lineage: Bacteria > Actinomycetota > Thermoleophilia > Solirubrobacterales > Solirubrobacteraceae > Palsa-744. Next base: position 18,052 of record DASUPL010000154.1, read on the forward strand.
GGGACGCAGACGGCTGGATGCCGTCCGCGACACGCTGACGCTGCCCGAGGCACCGCAGCATCGGATCTGGCGTGAGGCGCGCGCCACCGCCAGCGACAGGATCGCCGGCCTCCGCGCGGATCTGCGTGGCACGCTTGACGAAGCGGTCGAGCTGCTGGAAGCCGAGCGCGACGCCAACTCAGCATCGTGGTTCGAGTTCAGTGAACGCCTACACAAGGACGGCCAGCAACTCGCCACTGCCATCCACTGCCTCCGCGAGTGGGCAGAGCCAGACGACTCCAAAGCCGACACCGACAAGCCCCCATATCGCCAGGCGAGCAGACGCCGCATACGCGGCTGAGGCAGTGGGCTGATCGCAGGTCGCGCACCGATACTTGGGCGACGCGGACCTACTCTTAAGGCCCGGCGCTTGGCCTGGCCGTTTGGCACTCCAACCGACCGACACTATTGTGCTGTTCCGATCACTGGATCTCGCAAACTCCTGATACGATCGGCTCCCTACCTGCACCAACCGTGAGAAGGAGCCTTCGTATGAGCCGATTTGTCGTAGCGCTACGCAAGCTCTATGGCACACGTCTTTACCGTCCGGCACGTCTCAACGACGACAAATGCCCGGTGCGAAGTCGTCAATAGGACCTTGCGAAGAGCGATAGGTGCTGGACCTGGGCTGTGACCCAATCCGCGAATCGAGCACGAGCTTGAGGTCAGCACTAGCGACGCAGGTGCCAGCGTACGCTCACGACAGGCTCGTCCAAATCCGGGCCAACTGGTGGACGTGGAATGACCACGGCGAGTTCGCGCGCCTGCCACGCCTGAAGCCCATGCGACGACTAAGCATGACCAGACTTCGCGCCGCCGGCTTTTGGAACCCAACAAATGCCTACCACGTCACAATTGTTCCACTGCTGGCTTGTGACCTAGGCTGTGCCTATTGCTTCCAGAATACTGGGCTCGCTCCTGCTGGCTCTGCGCGTCCGCCCCGCTTGCGTTCTCCCGCAATGACTGAGGAGACGATCCGTGCGGCGGTGGCCTTTGTGGCCCGACAGGCTTCGGAGCAGTCACATGACGAGGCACACGTATGTCTCTTCGGCGGCGAGCCGCTTTTGCGCGCCGATATTTGCCTAGGACTATTGCACGAGCTTGGGCGCTGCTTACCTCTCACTGCATCCTTGATCACCAATGCCACTCGTCTCACGCCTCCGGTGGCCGAACAGCTCTATGCCGCCGGGCTGCGCGACATACAGATAACGTTTGACGGTGACAGGGCAAGTCACGACCGAGTGCGTGTCTTCCGACGCGATCGGTCTGGCACCTTCGATCTAGTTCTGGACAATCTGGCCGCCGTCCAGCAAGCCGTGCCCGACCTCCAGTTCACGGTTCGGATCAATTTGTTCGACGCTAACCCAGATCGCACGGAACGGGCACTGCATGAGGTAAGTGCTCGCCTCGATACCCACAAATGCGCAGCCGCGCTAATGCCAATCGACGATATCGGGATTGGCTTCGAGCGGACACCAGAGAGAGACGAAAGCCTCGTGCAGTCTCTCGTCGCTGGCTATCTCCTTGCTGATGACCTGGGCTTCCGGATCAGTCCATCCACCCGCTGGTGCGGCTATTGCTCTGGTGTACCGTCTCGTGGCGGCGCTGTCATCGGCCCAGACGGCGCTTTGTTCTCGTGCTGGGACGCCGTCGGTCGAGCAGAGTTGGCCGTCGGCGACGTTCGCAGGGGCTATAGAGCAACACGAGACTGTGAAGCGCGTTGGCGTTCCTGTGGGTTTCTTAGCACCCAATCGCCCGTTGACAACTGGGTGGGGATGGTCGATCAAGCAATTATCACGCGCCTTGTCACACGTATCGAGTCTGGTAAAGGTGAGCACGTCGTTGTAAATTAAAGTTATGCTCAAGGTTTCCGATCTCCGCAAGGCTCACGATGTTGACCCGCTGTTCGACAGGGTTAGCTTTGTGCTCAACGATGGTGATCGCGTCGGCCTCGTGGGCCCCAACGGAGTCGGCAAGACTACGCTTTTCAAGATGATCGCCGGGGAAGAGACGGCCGACGCTGGGTCGATCCAGACCGGTAGTGATGACCAGATCGGATTTCTCCGCCAGGAGGTAACTAACCTCTCGATCACAGTCGGTGACTACCTGCGCTCATCTCTCGGGGAGGTCGCAAGTATCGAGCGCGAGCTGCACGAGCTTGAGACGCAAATGGTCTCCGGAACCATAAGCGAGGCTGCTCTTACGCGCTATGGAGCACTACAAGACCGCTTCACCACCCTCGACGGCTGGATGATCGACGACATCATCGCCCGCGGACGAAAGCGCCTCGATATTGAGGACCTCCCTCTTGGGACGACGCTCGGAGATATCTCTGGCGGTCAGCAGGCGCGGGTCATGATGGCTGGGGTCCTACTCCGAGAGCCCACGATCCTCTTGCTCGATGAGCCAACTAACCATCTCGATCTTGACGGCATCCTTTGGCTTGAAGAGTTTGTAGACAAGTTCTCCGGAGTTGTCTTCGCAGTTAGCCATGATCGGCGCTTTCTTGATCGGGCGGTCAGCAAGATCTTCGAGCTCGATGGGATCGGCACCGAACTCCAGACCTATACAGGCGGCTACACGGCTTACAAGGAAGAGAAGCAGCGCCGCTGGGAGCGGCGGCTTCTTGACTTCGAGGCCCAGGAAAAGTATCGACAGCGTCTTGAGGCCGACATAGAACGCACTAAGCAGCAAGCCTTCGCGGTTGAGTCGTCAACCCGAAACGATCAGGCGCGTCGCCTTGCCGCCAAGGTCGCCAAAAAGGCGAAAGCGCGAGAAAACATTCTCAAACGCCAGATGAAGATGGCCTCATGGGTGGCAAGACCGGAGACGCGACCCAAAATCACGATTCACTTCTCTGCCGCGGTTCCGAGCGGCTCGACCCTGCTCAAGCTCACAGACTCCCACTATTCGTACGACGGCCATGAGGTACTCCACGGCGTTAATCTTGAATTGCGTGGCCGTGACCGCGTGGCGATTGTGGGGGCAAACGGAAGCGGCAAGTCCACGCTTCTGCGACTTGCGCTGCAAAAGCTAGATGAACGTGGAACAGTCAAGGTTGGCTATCTGCCACAAGATCATCAGCAATTCCCTATGAAAGAGACGGTGCTCCAGTTCTTTCGCTCTCAGGTCGTGATGGACGAGGATGAAGCACGCACCTTCCTCGATCGCTTTCTTTTCGAGCAGTTCCAGATGCGTCAACGCTTGGCCTCTCTTTCCAGTGGCGAACGGACTCGTCTAGCACTTGCAGCGCTCGTTTGCTCGGGCGCGGAGTGTCTTCTCCTCGATGAGCCCACCAACCATCTCGATTTTGATTCGCTTGACGTTGTCGAGGAGGCTCTCAGTGATTACCGGGGCACAGCTCTAATTGTTAGCCATGATCGCCAATTCCTCAGAGACATTGGCGTGAGTCACGTCATTGCTCTCCGCGACGGATTCCGCGATGATCACTGGGCCGCGCGACTTTCCGACGAGTTGATTGTCGCCCCCTCAACCCGGCGGTGAGGTTGCCCCGCCGCCTCGCCAGGCGTGCTTCCGCTCAACGCCGGCTAATACCCGGTTGTGCGACGCGGACCTATCGCGGTGACGGCGAGGAGATAAGTACGTACGCTGCTGCACCAGAGAGCAGGATGAATAGCAACATGTAGGCAGACCACAAGACAACGTGGTACGTGTTGAGGCGCTTCCACCACGGGGCACCCTTCTCTATGGGGATACGGCCGAGTGGGCCTAGTCCACTGGGGAGTCCGAGCCTGTGCTCAAGGATATCTGCAAGCTCATAGCAGCCCCGAAGAATGTGTTGATTTCGCCCATCGAACACGGCCGACGCAAGGGCGAGCAAGGCTCCCAAGATCAGCGGCGCCGCAATAGCTTCTTTGAGATCGCGGTCGTACATCCACGCGCTGATTGCGAGCAGACCGGCGGTAACCGTGAACGTAAAGGCCATCACTCTATGACGCCAATCCATAAACAACTCCGTGACCTTTAGGACGTGCATGTAGGTCGTCTCTCGGTCGCTCCGCCGCATCAATGCGACTGCTTTCTCGAGGTGCTCGCTATCCGAAGTCGCAGCACTACCGGCACGAGGCGGGGCGCACTCATTGCCGGATGGGCTCTCAGCTATCACGGTACACCTTCGTCGCGATGCTAACGCCTATGCGAGCTATTTGCTAGATATGGCATCAGGAAACGCTGAGCCGGGCCAAGGCGGGCGAGAGGACCGACGGCGCCAGTCCAGAGCCCCGGTCGTCCGCCGCCGAATGTGCGACGCTGCCGGCAGGTGCTCAGTTTGTCCTGCTCGGCTGCGCGATATACCCCCTCCGGCTACTCAGACAACAGGAGTAGACGAGCCCTGCGCTTGGCAGCTGCACGTTCGTCGTGCTCGCGGCTGTTACGCTCTTGCTCCGCCGCCGCAGCTCCGACCGGGATCAGCGTGCCCGGTAGGTGAAAGCCCGGGATATGCCCAGGTGGTTGACTCATGCAACCACGTGCCGCTTGAACCAGAAGTCGCGCACCACCCAGTATGCCCGATCATGCCACGTCAGATTCGCAGCCTGGTAAGTGAATACCGCACTTTGTGAGACAGGGCCTCCGACCATCTCCCAACCTTCCGCGCCGAGCTGATTTATCAGCGGCACTACCGACTCTATCTTCCCAAGCTCTTGCCATTTCGTTTCGGTAGGGTGGGCCAACCATCCGTAAACCGGCATATCTTTAGCGCCTGGGTCACAGGTGAGTCGGAGTTGCGTGTACTCCCAGGCGCGGCTCATTGGGACGCATAGGTTAGCGGAAGATCCGCTCCCGTCGTCTTCCGATGCCGCTTGTGCGACGTGCCTTCGCACGGAATCGGCCCAAAGCGCTCCGCCTTGTCAGCGCCAGCGGATTCCGCAATACTGAATAGCATGATTACCAAGATCAAGCATGTCCGGGACTTCCGGTCGTTCAACGGCTGGGTCTGGCCTCATGATCTACCGCTCTTTAGGCATGTAAACCTAGTCTACGGGATCAACGGAACGGGCAAGTCAACCCTTGCTAGCTTGCTCCAGCAGGCCGCGCTAGACCAGGATTGGTCCTCCGGGCTGGAAATCGACGTCACAGCCGCCAGCGGTTCATCTCGCGTCGTAAGCACCGCAAGCGACCCCCTCTGGCGCGACGTACGGGTGTTCAACCGCAAGTACGTCGAGGCAAATCTTCAATTCGAAGAGCAGGCGGGCAGCACCGCAGCACCACTTCTCGTGCTCGGCGAGCAACGTGTCGAAGCCGAGATCGAGCGGACTCGCATCGACAAGCGTCTCGCTGACATAGCCGAACAGCTACCTGTACTCAAAAAAGAGCAGAAATCAATAAGGACGCAGCTAGAGACGCTCGCTACTGACCGCGCGCGCCTGATCGTGCAAGAGATTGGTGCGGTCGGGGGTCGATACGCACCCAGAAGCTATAACGCCACCAAAGTCCGACAAAGCGTCAAGAGTGGTATTGAGGCCAGCTCGACGCAGGCTGACATCACCAAAGAGCTTTCTCTCGCGCGATCTTCGTCTAAGCCCGAAATAGGTGCCTTGATCGCGACGCAATTTTCGTTCGCTGAAATCGCCAGGCAGGCTCAAGAGGCCATAAGAGAGAGTGCTGTATCGAATGCTCTAGCCGACCTTCAAGATCCTGCGCACAGCCGTTGGGCTCAAGATGGTGTTGAGCTGCACAAGGACCGAGACACTTGTATCTTTTGTGCGAGCGACATTAGCCCAGAGCGACGACAGGCGCTAGCCGAGCATTTTGACACCAGCCTCTTGCGCCTACAGAATAAGATCGCATCACTCCAGCGTGAGTTAGATCAGAAGGGCCTTGCAGCCAAGCAGGCGGTAGCAGCCCTACCGCGATCGGGCGATCTTTTCGAGATGCACAAAGAGGGATATGAGGGGGCGGTCGAGCAGATTAGAGCAGTCCTAAAGCGCTACCTTGCTTCCGTCGATGCGCTCGCGGCAGTGCTCGAGAAGAAGCATGAGTCGCTACTCACTTCCAGTTCCGATGTCATTTCACTTGATGTTACTGACCTTTCGCTTGCCGATGTAAGTCTTATTATTACTCAACACAATGCCACCGCAAGTGATTTTGAGAAGCAGCGCGTAGCCGCT
>DASUPL010000155.1:0-7994 GCA_036281155.1 Solirubrobacteraceae bacterium
ATCAGACGCTCGTTGACGTGCTTTTGTCGAACGACGTCGTTGACGGTGGCCGTGGCGAGCAGCAGCGCCACGAGCACCAGCAGCGTCGTCTCCACGCGCCAGGTGCGCGTCATCGCACCTGCGCCAACAGTGGCGAGAGCTGGTGGGCGATGAACAGCGCCTGGATCGTGAACGTCGCGATCAGCAGCCGCCGGTCGCGGGTGACGACGGCGAGCGGCAGCGGCCAGAGGATGTACCACGCGAGCAGCCACGTGCTCGTGACGGAGATCGCCAGCAGCGCCCAGCCGGATGCGGCGACCCAGTCATACCCGCGCCACGTGCGCCACAGCAGGTGCACGACGATCAGCACGAGGCTCCCCTTCAGCAGATCGTGGTCGATCGGGAACACGCCCGGCTTGCCGAGCAGGTGCGCGATCTCGGTGGCGAAGCTGTCGCTGGAGACGAACGCCGCGTTGCGGTTGAGCGCCGAGACGACGTCCATGCCGTGGACGCCGAACGCGAGGAAGCCCGCGAGCATGCCGAGCACGAGCGCCGCGAGCGCCCCGAGGATCGGCGCGAGGCGGCGCCTGGAGACGATCATGAACGGCAGCAGCGCGGCGACGGTGGCCTTCACGAGCGCGCCCGCGACGACCATCCCCGCCGCCCCCGCTTCGCGCCCGGCGGACACGCGTGGGGAGATCGTGAGCGTGACCGCGACCATCATCATCAGCATCATGATCAGATCGTTGTGCGCGCCGCCGAGGCCGTAGATGACGTACAGCGGGTTCGTGCCGAGGACGAGGATCGCCCACACGGGGTCCAGGCCGCGCTGGCGCGCGCAGCGCCAGGTCAGCGCGAGCGTGCCGGCGCTCGAGAGCAGCGCGATGATCTTCATCCCCCACAGTGCGCCGACGACGCCGAGCGGCGCGAGCGGGTAGCTCAGCAGCGTGTACAGCGGCCCGTACGCGGTGGCGGTCCTGCGCCAGTCGTGGCCGACGTACTGGAACACGGGGTCGTGCGAGATCGCCGCGGGGCCGTGCAGATACGGGTTCAGGCCGTGCTCGACGCCCATGCGCGCGTAGGCGATGTAGCTGAACACGTCCGTCGAGATCAGGATCGGGCCGACGAACACGATCGCGTGCAGCGCCGTGATCACGACGATCGCCCACCGTTTCGTCACGCGCCCCGTGGAGCGCAGGCGGGCGAGCGCGAGCATCCCCGCGTAGGCGCCCACGGCGACGAGCAGCGCGAGCAGGAACACGCGGTAGTCGAGGCGCTCGCCGATGCCCGACAGCCAGCCAGCGATGACGGGCGATTTGGGGATCACCGGCGAGATGCCGGCGGCGCCGTCGATGACGATCTCGGCGGTCGCCGCGATCATCAACAGCGCCAGCAGCGCGCCCAGCGCGGGCGCCCAGCGCTCGGAGCGGACGGCGATCGGGACGGGCTCGCTCTGCGCGACCGCGCTCACGAAGCGGCGGGGAGCCAGGTTCCGCCGGCTCTGGAGCTCACAGCGCGGTCCACACCGTCTTCGTCTCCAGGTACGCGTCGAGGCCGTCGTGGCCGTGCTCGCGCCCGATGCCCGACGCCTTGAAGCCGCCGAACGGCGCCGACGGGTCGACGGCCCCCCAGGTGTTGATGTAGACCATGCCCGCGCGCAGCATCGCCGCCAGGCGATGGGCGCTCGAGACATCGCGCGTCCACACGCCCGCCGCGAGCCCGTATTCGCTCTCGTTCGCGCGCGCGGCGACCTCCTCGAGCGAGTCATACGGCGAGGCGACGAGCACCGGACCGAAGATCTCCTCGCGCGCGATGCGCAGGTCGTCGGAGGTGGTGGAGAACAGCGTCGGCGCGACGAAGTAGCCGCCGCTGTCGGTGAGCGCCGCCTCACCGCCCGCGAGGACCTCGGCGCCTTCGGCGCGGCCGGACTCGATGTAGCCCATCACGCGCTCGTGCTGCTCGGCGGACACGACCGGACCGAGCTGCGTGCCCGCCTCCAGGCCGGGACCCAGGCGCGCCGCGCCGGCGGCCTCGGCCAGTCCGCTCATCACCTCGTCGAAGCGCTCCTTCGGCACGAACAGCCGCGAGCCCGCGTTGCAGGCCTGCCCGGTGTTGAAGTAGATCGCCTGGAAGGAGCCCTTCACGGCGGCGTCGATGTCGGCGTCGGGCAGGATGATGTTCGGCGACTTGCCGCCGAGCTCGAGCGTCACGCGCTTCAGCGCCTTGCCCGCCTTCGAGCCGATCTCGCGACCCACGGCGGTCGAGCCGGTGAACGCGATCTTGTCGACATCCGGGTGCTCGACGAGCGCCGCGCCCGTCGAGCCATCGCCCGTGAGCACGTTCACCACACCCGGCGGGAACCCAACCTCGAGCGCCAGCTCGCCGAGGCGCAGCGCGCTGAGCGGGGTCTGCTCGGCCGGCTTGAGCACGACCGTGCAGCCGGCCGCGAGCGCCGGCCCGAGCTTCCACGCGGCCATCAGCAGCGGGAAGTTCCACGGGATGATCTGCGCCGCCACCCCCACGGGTTCACGCCGGGTGTAGCAGTGCATGTTCGGCGCCGCCACCGGCAGCACCCCGCCCTCGATCTTCGTCGGCCAGCCGGCGAAGTAGCGCAGGTGCGCGACCGCTCCGCCGACGTCGACGTACTGCGCCAGGCCGACGGGCTTGCCGTTGTCGAGCGACTCGATCTGGGCGAGCTCCTCGGCGCGATCTTCCAGCGCCTGCGCGAGCGCGTGCATCAGCCGCTCACGACCCGCGGCCGGCATCGACCCCCAGGGACCGTCCGCGAACGCGGCGCGCGCGGCCGCGACCGCCCGCTGCACATCCTCCGCGCCCGCGTGCGCGACCTGCGCGATCTCCAGGCCGGTCGATGGGTCGAGCGTGGCGAACGTGCGCCCGTCGGCGGCCTCGGGGCGCTCGGCGCCGATCAGCAGGCGGTGGGGCTTGGAGATGAACTCGCGCGCGGCGTCGCCGAGCGCGTCGGGGAGTGGTGTCGCGGAGAGAGTGCTCATAACAGGGAGCCTACCTCGCGAGAGCCCCGTCAACCCACATCCAGGCCTTATGCTGCGTCGATGTCCGAACCGTCCAAGGCAGTGCTCATCACCGGCTGCTCCTCAGGCATCGGCCGCGCGACCGCGTCGCGACTCGCCGCCTCGGGCTGGACCGTGTACGCGACGGCGCGCCGGCCCGAGTCGATCGTGGACCTGAAGGACGCCGGCTGCCACACGCTCGCGCTGGACGTCACCGACGAGGCCTCGATGCGGGCCGTCGTCGCTGAGGTCGAGCGCGCGCACGGCGCGGTCGGCGTGCTGATCAACAACGCCGGCTACAGCCAGAGCGGCGCGATCGAGACCGTGCCGATGGACGCGATGCGCCGCCAGTTCGAGACGAACGTGTTCGGGCTCGTGCGCCTCACCCAGCTCGTGCTGCCGAAGATGCGCGCGCAGCGCTGGGGCAAGATCGTCAACCTCGGCTCGATGGGCGGCCGGCTGACGTTCCCCGGCGGCGGTCACTACCACGCCACCAAGCACGCCCTGGAGGCGATCTCCGACGCGCTGCGCTTCGAGCTGCGCGGCTTCGGCATCGACGTCGTACTGCTCGAGCCCGGCCTGATCACGACCGATTTCGGCGAGGCCGCGACCGCGAGCATGGCCGACGTCAGCAGCGACGGCGATGACCCGTACGCGCGCTTCAACGCGACCGTCGGCGCGGTCACCAAGGGCGCCTACGACGGCCCGATGCGCATCCTCGGGGCTGGCCCCGAGCGCGTTGCGAAGGTGATCGAGCGCGCGATCAAGCGCCGCCGCCCACGTCCGCGGATCACGATCACCCCGTCGGCGAAGCTGTCGATCCTCTCGCGGCGGCTGATGAGCGACCGCGCGTGGGATGCCGCGATGCGCGCGCAGTTCCCCCAGCCGAAGTAGCGGGCGCCGCGAGGGCCGCGGCCGAGATCCGCGGCTGCCTTGGCGCCCGCGACCGGGAGGTCTACGCCGCCGTCGGGATGCCCGCGACGGGGCGCCCCACCTCGAAGCCCTGCGCGTAGTCCACGCCGTAGCAGCGCAGCATGCTGATCGTGGCCTCGTCGCCGACGAACTCCGCGATCGTCTTCCTGCCCATGCCGCTGACGACGCCCGCGAGCGCCTTCACGACGAGCTGGTCGGTGCGCGAGACGGGCAGCCGGCGGATGAAGTCGCCGTCGATCTTCAGGTAGCTGAACGGCAGGTGCTTGAGATACTGGAACGAGCCGAAGCCGGCGCCGAAGTCGTCGAGCGCGATCTCGCAGCCGAGTGCGAGCGCTCCCGCGCAGAACGCGCGCGCGCTGCTCATGTCGGAGATCGCCGCGGTCTCCGTGACCTCGAGCACGAGCGAGGACGGATCGACCGCGTGCTCGGCCAGGCGGCGCTCCAGGTGCGAGAGCATCGAGCCGTCCGTGACCGATACCGCGGACAGGTTCATCGTCAGCTTCACCCCACGCCCGCCGCGCTCCGCTCCGAGCAGCGCGGCGACCTTGTCGAGCACCATCCTGTCGATGTCGCGGATCAGCCCGTAGCGCTCCGCCGCCGGCAGGAACAGCCCTGGCGCGATCAGCCGCCCGTCCGCTTCGTCGGCGAGGCGCACGAGCGCCTCGTGATGGGACACCGTCCCGTCCGCGAGCGAGACGATCGGCTGGAAGTGCAGCACGAACAGGTCGTCCTCGAGCGCGCGGCGCAGGCGCTCCAGCCACGGACGCCGGTGCAGGCCGGCGGGCGAGCAGAACCCTTCCGCGAGCTCGCGCGTCTCCGGCAGCCCCCGGTAGCGCCTGAACCGGGGCGACGGGGGGGTGCGCAGAAACACGCGCGGCGTCGCGTCGGTGACGGTCGAGCTGAGCATCGCAGCGACGGTCTTCGACGGCTCGCCGGTCTCACCTGCGCTGGACGGTCCCTGAACGGCGACGCCCAGCCCGCGGAAGCGGCGCTCAGGCGCGCACGGACCTCGAGTACGGCCTGCGCGCGCGGTCGGAGACGACGAGCAGCAGCGCGACGAGCACGAAGTTCATCACCACCGAGGAGCCGCCGTAGGCGACGAAGGGGAGCGTCACGCCCGTCAGCGGGATCACGCGCGTGACGCCGCCGACGATCACGAACACCTGCATCGCGACGATGAACGACAGGCCGGTCGCGAGCAGCTTGGAGAACGAGTCGCGCGCGAGGATCGCCGTCTTCAGGCCGCGCGCGATCAGCAACAGGTACACGAGCAGCAGCGCAGACGCGCCGAGCAGCCCGAGCTCGTTGACGATGACCGCGTAGATCATGTCGCTTTCCGGCACCGGCAGGATCGGCGCGCCGTGGTGGGCGGCGCGCAGCAGCGAGCGGTCGAAGCCGGTGCCGAGCAGCCCGCCGTCGGCCTGCGCGAACAGCGACTGCGCGAGCTGGTAGCTGCCGCCGACGGGCCGGTAGTAGAGCGCCGGCTCGAAGGGGTGTTCCCACGCGAGCACGCGCGCGTGCACGTGACTTACGTGCCCGGCCAGGAACCACGCGCCGAGCGCGAACAGCACGAGCCCGATCAGCGGGAACGAGAAGCGCCCCGTGGCGACGTACAGGAGCGCGAGGAACGCGCCGTAGAACATCAGCGAGGTGCCCAGCTCGCGGGTGATCAGCAGCGTCGCCATCGCCGCCCCCCACACGATCATCAGCGGACCGAACTGCTTCATCGGCGGGATCGTCACGCCGAGCACGCGCCGCCCCGCGGTCACGAGGATCTGGCGGTTGTCGCGCAGGTAGCTCGCGAGGAAGATCACGATCGCGATCTTCGCGAGCTCCGAGGGCTGGAAGGACACGCTGCCGACGTGGATGTTGAGGTAGGCGCCGTTGACCTGCTCGCCGATGCCGGGCAGCCGCGGCAGGAACGCCATCCCGATCGCGACGGCGGCGATCGTGTAGCGGTAGGGCTCGAGCACCCCCACCCCGCGGCGGCGCAGCGCGAGGATCGTCGCCGCGAACAGCGCCAGCCCGATCACCATCCACACGGCCTGCTGGCGCGCCAGCACCGGGTCGATCCTGTACACCATCACGATCCCCACGCTCGCGAGCACCGCGACGAGCGGGAACAGGTACGGGTCGGCGTGCGGCAGCGCGAAGCGGATCACCACGTGCGCGGCCACGCACAGCCCGAGGAACACCGCGCCGTATGAGAGCGACACGCTGGAGAGGCTGTTGAGCGTCAGGTTCGTCGACGCGTCCGCGGTGTCGTTGTGGGCCTGGATGAAGATCGCCGTGAACCCACCCGCCACGAGCAGCGCCGAGGGCACCAGGCCGAGCAGTTCTCGGTTGCGCGGGCTGAGCACGCGTGCGAGCGTACCCCCCACCCCGGCGCTCGTGCTCCGATCCGCTCGCTACGCTTGTGCACGAACGCGCCGTCGGGGGGTCGCGCGTGCCCGTTCCCATGTCCATGAGCTGCCGAGCGTCCATACCCCATGCCTGACGAGCGCCCGCCCTCTCTGTGGCTGGGCATGTGGAAGCGCTTCCTGATCGCGGGAGTGCTGATCTCGACGCTCAGCGGCGCCGCGACGGCGACCGTCACGCTCAACACCGTCGGCGGGATCGCCTCGGAGGTGTTCCCCGCGCTCAACCGCATCAACGCGCCCAAGGGGCTCGTCACGCCCGAATACAAAGGCGGCCCGGAGACGTTCCTGATCCTCGGCTCCGACCGCCGCCAGGGCTCCAAGAACAGCTTCGAACGCAACGCGACGCCGCACAGCGACACGATCCTGCTCGTGCGCTTCGACCCCTCGCAGGGACAGACCTCGGTGATGTCGATACCGCGCGATCTGCTCGTCAACATCACCGACCCCGACGGCGGCATCTACGCGCAGGAAAAGATCAACGCCGCCTACACGATCGGCAGCAAATTCGGTGGCGCGAAGGGCGGGATCGTGCTCGCCGCGGAGACGATCGTGCGCGAAGTGTTCCCCGAGCTGAAAGGGAAGTTGAACGGCATCATCGACGTCAACTTCAAGGGCTTCATCAAGGTCGTCGACACGCTCGGCTGCGCGTATGTGAACGTCGACCACCGCTACTACAACGCGAACCTCGGCACCGCCGCGACCGCCTACACGAGCATCAACCTGCAGCCCGGCTACCAGAAGCTGTGCTACGAAAGCGCGCTCAACTATGTCCGCTACCGCCACGAAGACTCCGACTTCGTGCGCGTCGCGCGCCAGCAGGACTTCATGCGCAACCTGCGCGAGCAGGTCAGCCCCACCAACCAGATCGGCCAGATCGACAAGGTCGCCAAAGCCGTCGGGCACGCGATCATCCAGGCCGGCTTCGACTCCTCCGCGAGCGAGCTCATCGAACTCGCGAAGCTGATCGCCTTCTCGCAATCCAAGCCGCTGCGCCAGGTGAAGTTCCTCACCAGCAGCGTCAACGCGCAGATCAAGGGCGGCTCCTATGTGACCTCGACCCCGGCGCTGGAGAAGAAGACGCTCGACACCTTCATCCACGGCCACGAACAGCTCGTGCTGCCGAAGCCCAAACCCAAGTCCAGCCGCCGCTCCAAGCACCACCACAAGCACGCCAAGAGCGTCAGCCCCGCCGCCGCCGCGCGCGCGCTGAACCTCTACCCGACCTCATCCACCGGCGAGGGCGAAGCCGTCAAAGCGGCCCTGAACGTGCCCTTCGCGGTGCTGTATCCGACGCTGCAGACGGGGCAGGCCGTGCAGCAGACGGTGCGCTCCTACCGGCTGGAGGACCAGCAGCACAACAAGCACCACGCCTACGTGGTCGTCTGGCGGCAGAACGGCCTGCTCGGCGGCTACTACGACTTCGAGGGCAGCGACTGGCTCAACCCGCCCCTGTTCGCGCACGCGCGCACCCAGACGATCGACGGGCGCTCCTACCGCTTCGTCAACGACGGCGCGCACATCCACGTCATCGGCTGGCGCGAGGGCAGGGTTCTGTACTGGCTGACGAACACGCTGCTGGAGGAACTGTCGAACGAGCAGATGCTCGCGCTCGCCAAATCGGCCCAGCCGCTAC
>DASUPL010000156.1:0-6203 GCA_036281155.1 Solirubrobacteraceae bacterium
GCACCACGACCCCGCCCATACACACCCTGCAACGCATGCACCTCAATCGGATCACCCAACCGCGTACCCGTCCCATGCCCCTCCACCACATCAACCTCACCCACACCAACACCCGCGCTGGCGAGGGCCTGGTGGATGAGCAGTTCCTGAGCGCTTCCGCTCGGGGCCGAGAAGCCGTTGCTCGCGCCGTCCTGGTTGACCGCGCCACCGCTCACCAGCGCGAGCACCTCATGACCGTTGCGACGAGCGTCCGACAGCCGCTCCAACACCAACACCCCAACACCCTCCGAGAACCCCGCCCCATCCGCGTCCTCCGCGAACGAGCGGCAGCGCCCGTCGAGTGACAGGCCCCGCTGCCGGCTGAACGTCACGAACACGTCGGGTGTCGAGAGGACCGTCACACCGCCCGCCAGCGCCAGCGAGCAGGTGTTCATCCGCAGCGCCTGGCACGCCGAGACGAGCGCGACGAGCGACGACGAGCACGCTGTATCCAGTGACACGGCGGGTCCTCGCAGGCCGAGCGTGTAGGCGACGCGACCCGTGAGGGCGCTGCCGCCGGCCCCCGCGAGCCGCAACCCCTCGAGCGCCGGCGGCAGATCGACGCCGACCGCGTAGTCCGAGGCCATCGCCCCGGCGTAGATGCCGGTGGGGGTGCCGCGCAGAGAGAACGGATCGATACCCGCGTCTTCGAGCGCCTCCCATGCGCCTTCCAACAACAACCGCTGCTGCGGATCCATCGCCAACGCCTCACGCGGGCTGATCCCGAAGAACCCAGCGTCGAAGCACGTCGCGCCCTCCACGAACCCGCCCTCGCGCACGTAGCTCCTCCCCGGACGATCGGGATCGGAATCGAACAAGCCCTCCAGATCCCAGCCGCGATCCGCCGGAAAGCCCGAGATCGCATCGCCACCCGAGGCGAGGAGCTCCCACAGCGCCTCCGGCGAGGCGACATCACCCGGAAGACGACACGCCATCCCCACGATCGCAACCGGCTCTGAGGAGCCGCCTGAGGAGACGACGGACACGTTGCGGCGGACATCCTCACGGTCGAGCGATCCAGCGAGATGACCCGCCAACTCCGACGGAGACGGAAAGTCGAACACGATCGACGAGGGCAGCGGGAGGCCGGTAGCGCTCGCCAGGCGGTTGCGAAGCGCCATCGCCCCGACGGAGTCCAGGCCAAGGCCCTTGAAATCGCGCCGAGGGTCGATCTCCCGCGTCTCCTCACGACCGAGGATCGCGCCGAGGTGCTCGAGGATCGCGCGCAGGATCACCGCGGAGCGGTTGGCCTGCGGGACGGAGGCGAGCTGCAACCGCGGCGGCGCTGTGCGATCGCTCGGGAGCAGCTCCGCGATCAGCTCACGCAGCTTGAAGCGCTGCGGCTTGCCGGTCGCCGTCCGCGGCAGACTCGGCGGGTAGTGGATGAGATGCGGGAATTCGTGCTCGCGCAGGCCCTCGGCGCACCATGCGCGCAGTTCCTGCGAAAGCTGCTCGCCGCCGCTGGCGCCCGCCGCGCATTCGACGAAGGCGACGATGCGCGGGCGATCTTCGAACGTCGCGCCGATCACGCCCACGTCGGCGACCGCCGGATGCCGGCGCAGGTGCTGCTCCATGTTCACCGGCGAGACCCACAGCCCCCCGACCTTCAGCATGTCGTCGTCGCGCCCCAGGTATGCGTAGCGTCCGTCCTCGCTGCGTTGGAAGCGATCGCCGCTGGCCCACCACTCGCCGCGCATCCGTCGCTGGGCCTCGTCGCGCCGATGCCAATAGAACAACGCGCGGGAGTCGCCGCGGACCTCCAGCGTTCCGGTGGCGGGGCCCTCGAGGACCGCGCCCTGCTCGTCGGTGATGCGCAGGTCATAGCCTGGCACCGGGTACCCCACCGTGCCCTTGCGCGCATCGCCCGGCCGGTTGGAGCAGTACGCCTGGAGCATCTCGGTCGAGCCGATGCCGTCGAGGATCTCGATGCCGAAGCGCTCCCGCCACGCGTCGAACGTGCGCGCGGGCAGCGGCTCGGCCGCCGAGACGCAGAGGCGCACCGAGTCGAACGCGCTGGCGGAGTCGGGGTCTTCCACGAGCGCCGCGTACAACGCCGGGACCGAGCAGAAGACGCTCGGGCGCTGCTCGCGCAGCGTCGCCAGCAGCGCCGCGGGGTCGACCTGGCCGGCGCGCAGGATCGCGGTGGCGCCGAAGAACAGCGGGAACGAGAGCGCGTTGCCCAGCCCGTAGGCGTGGTGGAGCTTCGTGGTCGAGAAGATCCGATCCTCTGCTCGCAGCCCGAGCACCTGCGCGGCGAACGTCTCGCACGTGACCTCGATGCTGCGGTGGCGGTGCACGACGCCCTTGGGTTTGCCGGTCGAGCCCGAGCTGTAGAGCCAGAACGCCATGTCGTCGGCGTGCGTCGCGACCGGCGCGAGCTCGTCCTCCTGAGCGGCCAGCGCCGCGTCCAGCTCGATCGCGCCATCGGTCTCGGTCCCGCGAGCGAGAAAGCGAACGGCGCTCTGCGACAGCGTGTCCTTTAGGGCGCCCACGAGGTTCGCGTCGCACACGACCAGCTCGGCGTAGGAGTCGCGGAGGTAGTGGCGATAGTTCTCAGGCGTGTCGCGCACGCTCACGGGGACGGGCACCGCCCCGATCCGCATCGCGCCGAGGAAGGCGATCGGGAACGCCGTGGTGTCGTCGAGCACGAGCAGCACCCGCTCCTCGCGCCGTACACCCAGCTCGTGCAGGAGGCGACCCATGCGGTTCACCTGACCGCGCAGCTCGGCGTAGGTCAGCTCGGCGTCGAGCGCGCTGACGGCGACCTTCTCGCCGCGACCCTCCTCGACGTGGCGATCCACGAGCCGACTCGCGTTGCACGCCTCGCTCATGGCGATTCGGTGAGCAGGTGGTAGCGGCCGTCGCGTGCCTCGACGGCGAAGGACTCCGAGATCAGCAGCGCCGGGAGCTGATTGGTGATGATGCGATACAGCCGCACGATCGCCGCTGTCGAGACGGGAGCCTCGCCAGCCCAATCCGGCGGAGCGCCGAGCCCGAACCACAGCAGCTCGCGACGGCTCTCGAGGCCGAGTTGCTGGATCGAGCCGCCGATCCCATGGGCGGCGCCTTCGAGCGAGCCGTGGAAGCCCGCCGGGAGACGATCCGCGAGGATGTGGGACTCCGCCCACACGGCCGGGGCGCTGTGCCTGGTTGCGATCCTGACGCGCCTGAGCACGCAGGGCGCCCCTTCGGTGCTGTGCAGATATCCCGCCGCGTGCACCGGCAGCCGCGCCGCGCGCTGCTCGACGACCTCGACCTCGACGCGGTCGAGGGTCTGGACTTCGAGCGCCCGCGTGACGGTGCCGTCTGTGAAGAGGAGTCCGCGAAGGAACTCGCCCAGGGCGCCGACCTCGACTCGCGCGAACTCCGCGACCCCCGCGTGCAGGTCCGTGAAATGTCGCTCGGCCAGACCCTCGCCGGAGGGGCCGCTCGTCGCGCTTGCTTGCCGCAAGCCCGCTGCCGCACCGTTCCCGTCCATCGAGGTCATCTCCGTCAAAGCAGAGGTCGCGGCACGCCAGCCTCATCCACATAGCCCGCTACCAGGCCGTTGAGAGCTGCGTAATCGGGGAGCTCACCGCGACTCCTCGCGCGCGAGAGCCGGCGTGAGAGATAGCCGATCAGGCGCGCAAGCGGCCGCTTGGCGCTCATGGGCTCGGCAGCGGTACGGTGTTGCCGCAGTGAGGGCAGATCAGGCCGTGCTCGACATCCACTGCGCGGGACACGGGCTCATCCGCGCTCGCGCGCCGCTCGCCCCGCTCGGTCGCCCGCAGCTCGATTCTCAGGTCGGCCACCGACATGCGCTCCCGTTCCGCCAGCGCGAGCCAGTAGCGCTGCTCCTCCGGCTCCAGGGGCGCCACCAGCGCGTGGTGACTCCAGGTGAGTTTGTCATTTCGTAGTGACAAATCCACCTGCGAGGCGACCCACGCGAGGTTGCGCAGCGTGGCTGGGTCATAGCCGGTGATCTTGGCCGCTTCGGTGTAGCCGTCCCCCCAGCGACGTGTGCCATAGCGCAGCCAGTCCCCAACCCACCATTGACTGCAGCGGCTGATCTCGCCGATGCGCCGCCCGGCCTCCAGCCAATCGCGGCGCTCCAGCTCGCCGCTCGGCGTCCACGCCACGGTCGGCGTCGTCGGACGTCCAAGGCGCGAAGAGCCGTTCAGCCGCCCGACCCCCCGTTGAACTGCCGGTACTGTTGCAGAAGTCAGATCGAACCCCAAAGATAGTCGGCTGACAGAGAACCACTGCAGTTGTAGTACGTCATCGGCGATCTGTGTTTGGCCGATGTGCACAGTTCAAACCCCTGATTTGGCCACTATGGCTCATGAGGCCAGGGCGACCGCGACTTCCTTCCACATGCGCAGCCGAGCGCGTCCGTCCGCCTCGCGCTCGTCGGTCAGCGCCTCCAGGCGCAGCGCCACGGCGAGCTCTGCCTGGCAGGTGTGAATCGAGTGGGGAAGCAGGGTCTCGATCTTCCGCAGCCGGTTTTCGACCGTGTGGCGTGCGACGCCGAGCGCCGACGCGGCCGACGAGGCGTTCTGCCCGGCCGCCAGATACGCCCTCAGCGTCTCGCGCGACCCGCGCCCCCCATCGCGTTGATCGTTCAACGGCGCGATGTACAGCGCATACAGCGACTGGGCGGTCGTGTCGTCGCGCAGAGCCGACGCGAGCAGCACCACGTCCGCATAGCGCGTGACCCGCTCCCGCGTCGCGAGCGAGACAAGACGCGCCGCCTGCGCCTGGCGGTGGGTGAGCCGCCAGCCGGCGATGCCCCTCAACGGCTCTCCGAGCGCGATCGTGACCGTGGATCTGACCTCGCCCTGAGCCGCGCGCTCGACGTCGCCCGCCGCAAGATGCCGGCGCCCGCCGAGCCACGCCCACACCATCTGCTCACCGCCGGGCACGACCAACACGTCGCGCTCCAAGCGCTCGGCGAGGCGCTGCACGACCCGCATCGCATCGCCGCCCACCGCGGTCAGCCCAAGATGCCAGCCGTCGAATCCATACGCGAACGCGTCCAGGTCCACGTGATCGCCGTTCAGCAGCCGACGTACCAGCTTCGCGTATCGATGCCCGGGCGAGTTGCGGGCGAGCTCGAGCTCGCTGGCGTGCTCGGAGGAGGCGGCCGCCATCAACTGGTCGAGGGCCTCCGCCTGAGCGCGCATCACCGATTGGTGCACGCGCACCGGCAACTGTGCGGCCTCGTAGCTCACGAACTCGGCGAGCACCCGATCGCCAGCGACGTAGCGGCGCAGCAGCGTGTCCAGTCCAAGGCCGCTTCTCGCCGCGCTGCGAGCTTGGGCGAGCAGCGCCGAGGGAACCTCGCGCAGCGACTCGGCGCCGTACTCGACGGCGTCCAGCCCGTATTCGAGGGAGTCGGTGACCGCCACCCGCAATCCGCTGACGCAGTCCGCGTCCTCGCGTTCGAGGCGGCTGGACAACTGCGCGGAAAGGCGAGCGTAGGCCGCATCCTCGATGTCCGCTTGCCGCGCGCGCAAACGACGAGCCAGCGCTCGCTGCGCTTCCCGGTACTCGTCAGCCCTCTGCACATCCCCCCTACTCACTGACCTTAGCGTACGGAAAGCGCGCGCATAAACGCCTGTCATGGGGATTAGAAGAAACAGAAGTCTCTTTTGTCTACAACCCTCGGCTCTGTCGATAGATCGTGAAGCCGATCGCGGCGCAGATCGACGCGACGATCCAGAAGCGCAGGATGATCTTCGTCTCAGACCACGCCTTCAGCTCGAAGTGGTGGTGGATCGGCGCCATCAGGAACACGCGTTTGCGCGTCGTCTGGAAGGAGATCACCTGGATCGCGACCGACAGCGCCTCGACCACGAAGATGCCGCCCAGCAGGATCAGCAGCACCTCGGTCTTCGTCATGATCGCGATGCCCGCGAGCGCGCCCCCCAGCCCCAGCGAGCCGGTGTCGCCCATGAAGATCGTGGCGGGAAAGGCGTTGAACCACAAGAAGCCGACGCACGCACCCACCAGGCAGCCGGCGAGCACCGCCAGGTCGTAGTCGCCCGCGAGGAAAGTGATGCCGATGTAGGCCAGCAGCGCGATCGCCACGCAGCCCGCCGCGAGCCCGTCGAGGCCGTCGGTGAGGTTGACCGCGCTCGTCGTGCCCGCCACCACGAGGTAGATCAGCAGCGGGTAGAACATGC
>DASUPL010000157.1:0-12718 GCA_036281155.1 Solirubrobacteraceae bacterium
TGACCCCTACCGTGGCGAGCTGCACGCCCACTGCTACCGCATGCTCGCGTCGGTGCACGACGCTGAAGACGCGCTGCAGGACGCGATGCTTCGCGCGTGGCGCGGCCTGTCGAAGTTCGAGCGGCGCAGCTCGCTGCGCTCGTGGCTGTACACGATCGCGACGAACGCGTGCCTGGACCAGATCGCGCGACGCCCCAAGCGGGTGCTGCCGATCGACTACGGCCCGGCGACGGACCCGCGGATCGGGCCGGGCGAGCCGGTCGTGGAGTCCGTGTGGGTCGAGCCATACCCGGACGAGCTGCTCGGCGTCGAGGACGGCTACGACGCGCCGCACGCGAGCTACGAGCGACGCGAGAGCGTGGAGCTCGCGTTCGTGGCGGCGCTGCAGCATCTGCCGGCTACACAGCGCGCGGTGTTGATCCAGCGCCAGGTGCTGGGCTTCTCAGCGAAGGAGGTGGCGGAGTCGCTGCAGACGACCGTCGCGTCGGTCAACAGCTCCCTGCAAAGAGCGCGCGCCTCCGTCGAGGAGCGCGTGCCCGAGCGCAGCCAGCAGGCGACGCTGCGCGCGCTCGGCGAGGACTCTGTGCGCGAGATGGTGGAGCGCTACGTGGATGCGTGGGAGCGCTGTGACATCGAGGCGTTCACGTCGATGCTCACACAGGATGCGGTGTTCGCGATGCCGCCGCTTGCGAGCTGGTTCGAGGGCCGAGAGGCGATCGCGCAGTGGGCGGCGGGCTGGCCCCTATCGGGCGCGTGGCGCTGGCGCACGGTGCGCGCCAGCGCGAACGGACAGCCGGCGCTCGGCTTCTATGCGTGGAGCGACGACGACGGGGCCTACCGTCCGTTCGCGCTGAACGTGCTGAGCTTGCGGGGGGAGCTGGTCAGCGGCGTCACGGCTTTCATCGCCCGCTCCGCCGAGCCACGCGACCGCGAGGTGTTCGAGCGCTACCCCGACGAGCCCGTGGACGGGGCGAAGGTGGACGATGTGTTCGCGCGCTTTGGCCTGCCTACGCAGCTCGATTAGCCAGCCGCGGCGCGGTTTGCCGGCGCGTACGTGAGCAGGACGATCCCGTCGGGGCCGAGCGGCTTGGAGTCGAGGAGCCGCAGCGTCGTGTGGGGCGTGCCGTCATCGAACAGGCGCTTGCCGGAGCCGAGCACGACGGGGAAGAGCATCAGGCGGTACTCGTCGACGAGGTCGTGCTGGGCGAGGCTCCGCACGAGCCGAGCGCTGCCCGCGACGAGAATGTCGCCCGCCACCTCCCGCTTGACACACTCCAGCTCGCCGGAAAGATCCGCGCCGATGACGGTCGAGTTCTCCCAGCTCGCGTCCTGCGCGGTGAGCGTCCTCGAGGCAACGTACTTCCGCATCGAGTTCATCTTGTCGCCGAACTCATCGCCACCCATCGAGGGCCACGCCGCGGCGAAGCCCTGGTAGGTGACGCGTCCGAGCAGCTGCGCATCTGAGGCCATCAGCTCGTCGAACTTGAACTGATCGCCGTCCGGGCCGCGGTCGAACTTGAACGACCAACCATCGTGCTCGAACCCTTCGCCGCCCCCCGGCGCCTCGATGACCCCATCCAGGGTGATGAACTCGGTTACGACGATCCGTCCCATCTCGATCCTCCTCGTAGTGGTTTCAGCGTCCAACCGTAAGACCGGCGCTGGGTCGAAAACTCATCGCACGAACGTCCGAGCTCTCAGCCGTCCGGCCCGAGGTGCGCTTCGAGCTCGCGTGGGCTCACACGCCGCGCCCGCTGGATCGCCCTCCGCCGAGCGAGCATCCGCGGCAGCCCGCGCAGCGCGTCGCGCCACGCGCGCAGCCAGATGTTCAGCTTGCGGTCCCTGACCGCCACCGCGAGGTTGAGCAGCTGCCCCAACAGCAGCCGCGGGGAGTGGCGCAGGGCGACAGAGGCGGGCAGGCCCTTGGCGAGCATCCACACGGTGTTGCGCCACAGCCGGTAGCGGGTGAAGTCCGTCAGGCCGACGCCGAGCGTGGCGCTGCCCATGTGGTACACGACAGCGCTCGGGACGTAGCGACAGTCGAAGCCCGCCAGCTGGGCGCGCAGGGCCCAGTCGGTGTCCTCGAAGAACGCTTCGAAGTCCTCGTCGAACAGGCCCACCGCGTCCAGAGCGGAGCGGCGGTAGACGGCCGCGGCGGCGCACGCGCCGAAGATCGCGCGCTCCTGGTCGTACTGCCCGCGGTCGACCTCGCCCTGCCCGCGGCGGTGGCCGTTGCCGGCCCACGTGAGCACGTCGCCCGCGCCGTCGAGCATGTCGCGACGGTGGAAGTCCAGCAGCTTCGCGCACGCGGAGCCCGCCTGCGGGTGCGCGTCGAGCGCCGCCACGAGCTCGCCGACGCAGTCCGGGCGCAGCTCCACGTCGTTGTTCAACAGCATCACGAGCGCCGTATCGGGAGCGCTCAGGCACACGTTCAGCGTGGCCGTCACGCCGCGATTGGACTGTGCGATCACCTCCACGTCGGCGCGGCTGGATCGCAGCCACGCGACGCTGTCGTCGGTGGAGCCGTCGTCAACCACGAGCACGCAGAAATCTCTAAATGTTTGAACGTCCAGTGATCGGAGTGCGCCGTGCAGCAACTCGCGTCCGTTGTAGTTCGCGATCGCGACGGTCACACGCGGCGTCGGGCCACGCCGCTGCGCGCCACTCACCTGTCCGCCCCGATCAGCGCGTCGAGCTCCGTCGTGGAGCGCACGCGTGAGCGCTGCACGCGCCGGCGCTCGCGTAGCACCGCGGGCATCCCCGTGAGCGCCGAGCGCCACACCTTCAGCCACAGCCGGCCCCTGCCGCGGCGCAGCGCGATCCCGAGGTTGCGCGCCTGCACCAGCGCGAGCTCCGGCGCGTGGCGCACGAGCGCCGAGGCGGGGTGGTTCTTCGCGACCACCCAGATCTGGTTGCGCCAGTTGTGGAACAGCGTGAAGTCGCTCGCGCCTTTTCCCAGCGTGGCGCTGCCCATGTGGTAGGCCACCGCGGTGGGCACATAGCGACACGTCCAGCCGGCGAGCTGCGCGCGGTAGCACCAGTCCACGTCCTCGTACAGCGCGAAAAACCGCTCGTCCAACATGCCCACCTCCTCGAGCGCGTCACGGCGATAGACGGCCACCGCTCCGCACGCGCTGAACACCTCCTGCGGCGTGTCGTACTGCCCCGTGTCGGGCTGCCCCTGTCCACGGCGGTTGGCCTCGCCGCCCCATGTGTACGTGTCGCCCGCGCCGTCCAGCAGCGCGCGGTCGTCGGAGGCCAGCAGCTTCGCGCACGCGGAGCCCGCCTCCGGGTGCGCGTCGAGCGCCGCGACGAGCTCCGCCAGGCAGTCGCGGTGGAGCTCCACGTCGTTGTTCAGCAGCGCCACCAGCTCGCTCTCCGCGCCCGCTTTCAGGCACGTGTTCAGCGCGGCCGTCACGCCGCGGTTGCGCGGGTGCACGATCGTCTCCACGCGCGGCCAGTGCGCGGCCATCCACTCCAAGGTGTCGTCGCTCGAGGCGTCGTCCACCACGACCACGCGGAAGTCCTCGAAGCTCTGCTCGCGCAGCGAACGGAGCACCGTCTCCAGCAGGTGACGGCCGTCGTACGTCGCGATCGCCACCGTGAGGCGTGGCGCCGTCACGGGCTCGCTGCTCGCGTTTTGGTGGCGCTTCACCTCCACGCTCAATCCTCCAGCAGTTCCGCGATGCGGCTCGCCGGCACGACGCGCCCGCGCTGGATGCGCCTGCGCTCCCGCAGCCAGCGCGGCATGCGCACGATCGCACCCCACCACGCGCGCAGGAACACGCGCAGCGAGCCGTTCCGCGCGGCGTGCACGAGCGTGCCCGCCTGCTCGCGCGTGATCGCCCGTGCGCTGCTCGCGAGCACCGCGAGCGGGAGGTTCTTGACCATCAGCCCGATGCGGTTGCGCTGGTGCAGCACCTGGTAGCGCGGGTTGCGGTCGCCGCCGGTGGTGGCGCCGCCCATGTGGAACGCCACCGCGCTCGGCACATACCAGCTGCGCAGGCCCGCCAACTGCGCGCGCAAACCCCAGTCGACGTCCTCGAAGTACGCCCAGAAGGACTCGTCGAACGGGCCCACGGCGACGAGCGCCGAGGCACGGTAGAGCGCCGCGCCGGCCGTGGGCGTGAGGATCTCCCCCTCCGTCTCGTACTGGCCCTCGTCGAGCTCGCCCGCGCCGCGCGGGTGGGCCACGAGCCGACGCGTGAGCACGTC
The DNA here is from genome assembly GCA_036281155.1 of Solirubrobacteraceae bacterium. Lineage (GTDB taxonomy): Bacteria > Actinomycetota > Thermoleophilia > Solirubrobacterales > Solirubrobacteraceae > Palsa-744. Next base: position 4,216 of record DASUPL010000157.1, read on the forward strand.
GCCCGTGCCGTCCAGGCGCGCACGATCGTGGTAGCGCAGCAGCTTGCACGCCACCGACGCCGCGTCCGGGTGGCGCGAGAGGCCCGCGGCCATCTCCGCGAGCCACTCGGGCGCCAGCTCGAGGTCGTTGTTCAGCAGCGCCACGTACTCGCCGCCCGCCGCTCGTACGCCGCGGTTGAGCGCCGCCGCGACGCCGATGTTGTGCTCGATCGCGACCACGCGCGCGTGCGGCCAATGCTGCGCGAGATACGCGCGCGAATCGTCTCGCGAGCCGTTGTCCACGACGATCGTCTCGCTCGGCTGCAGCGTTTGGGCGGCCAGCGACGGCATGATCACCTCCAGCAACTCGCGACCGTCGTAGTTGAGCACCACCGCGGTCACCGTCGGAGGACCCACTGTCACAGTCGCGCGATCCATGCTCAGGACCCCGCCGCCCGACGGCCGCGCAGCAGCTCGCCGACCTCCGCCGGCAGGCGCCCCAGCAGCCGCAGCGCGCCGACATACACGACGCTCGCCACGAGCGCGCCGAGGATGGGGTGGATCGGCAGCAGCAGGCCGGCCAGCGCGCCCGCTCCCCCCGCGAACGCCACCGCCGCCACCGTCGCGCCGGGCATCCGCACGCCGGGCGCGGCCCGCTTGAGCATGATCGCCTGGCTGATCGCGAGGCCGATCTCCGCGACGAGCGCCGCGATCGCCGTCCCGCGCGCGCCGAGCGCCGGCGCGAGGCTGAGCGTGAGAACCCCCGACAGCGCGAGCGCGATCACGTTCGACAGCAGCACCTCGCGGTAGCGGCGCAGCATCAGCAGCGGGTACCCGCACGCGACCGCCACGAAGCTCGCGATCAGCGCGAGTCCCTGGATGCGCAGGACGGGGATCGCGGGGTCGGCGTTCGCACCGGCGATCGTGTGGATGGCGAAGCCCGCGCCCACCTCCAGGCACATCACCAGCAGCACGCCCGCCACGAGCGCCAGCTCGAAGATGCGCCCACTGGCGAAGTCGAAGCGCGCGGAGTCCTCGCGCTCGGCGCGAGCGAGGATCGGGAACGCCGCCACCACGACCAGGTTGGGGATCCCCAGGAGCACTTCGGTCACGCGAAAGGAGGTCGCGAAATATCCCGTCTGCAGCTCGCCCACGATCAGCGACATCACCACGAGCGCGAGGCGGAAGTACACGATGCTCACGGCCGCGATCACCGCCCACGGGACGGTCTCGCGCAACAGCCGCCACCAGTGCCCCATGTGGAAGGAGGGCCGCAGCGAGGTGTCGCGCGCGACCAGCGGGATCGTGATCAACAGCGAGAACAGCGACGCCGGCACGGCGACCGCGAGCAGCGGCAGCACCCCCGCGCCGGACAGCGCCAGCGCGAGCAGCAGCCCCACGCTCAGCACCTGGCGCAGCAGTTCCACCACCGACACCCAGCCGAAGCGCAACCGCGCCTGCAGGGTCGTCGAGAGCGTGCTCTGCAGCAGTTGGAACACGAGGCCCGCACCCGCGAGCGCGGTGCCGGCGACGAGCGTGGAGCCGTAGCCCGCCACCGCGGCGAACGCCACCGCAAGCGCGACGCCCACGAGCGTGAGCACCAGGCGAATGCCGATCGCGGAGGCCATCATCTCGCGCCTGCGCTCGCCGCTGAGCGTCGCGAACTCGCGCATCACCACGCTGTTGAGGCCACCCTCGGTGAAGCCGCTGACGATCGTCACGAGCGCTAGCACGAGCGTGTAGCGGCCGAACTCGGAGAAGCCCAGATGGGTGATCAGCACGCGCGCGGAAACCAGCGACAGCAGGATGCCGAGCACGTACGAGGCGGTGCGCAGGACGCTGCCGCGCATCGCCGCGGGCCCCGCCTCGTGCGAGTCGAGCAGGTCGATCTCGTCCTGCACCGACCCCAACAGCAGCTCTCGCGCTGGTCCTGGCGGCACGCCCGACTCGATGGAGCTCATTCGGGCAGATGTTCGCGGATGAACGCGTTCACGTCGCCGCTGCACAGCCGCGGAACGCTGCGTTCGATCGCGTCCATCGGCCACTCCCACCACGCGATGCGCAGCAGCGCCTCGACCTGCTCGTCGCCGAAGCGCCGGCGGATCTCGTGCGCGGGCACCCCGGCGACGACCGCGTATGGGCGCACGTCACGGGTCACCACCGCGTAGCCGCCCACGACCGCGCCGTCGCCGATCGTCACGCCCGAGCGGATGCGCGCACCGCGGCCGATCCACACGTCGCTGCCGATCTCGATGTCGCCGCGGCTGCTCGGGTGTCCGTCCTCGTACGCGCCCGGCAGGCCCAGCACGGCGCGGAACGGGAAAGTCGAGACCCAGTCCGTACGGTGGTCGCCGCCGTCCATCAGGATCACGTCGGGGCCGATCGACGTGAACGCGCCCACGCGCACGTGCGCGGTGTCGCCAGGGAACGTCGCCACGCGCGGCTCGCCGTAGCTGTGGCGACCCATGCTGAGGCGCTCGCCGGAGTACAGCTGGCGCTCGGTCAGGTGGTGTGCGAGCCCCGCGCGAGCCGCCGCGATCGAATCGCCCGGCTGGCCGAGCAGGTCGCGCAGAGCGCCGAAGCGCCGCTCCTCGTCGGGACCGTTCAAAGGGCCGCCTCGCGCCACCACGCCACGGTGCGCTGAACGCCGTCCTCGAGCTCGACCCGCGGGGCGAACCCAACCTCCTCACGCAGCCGGCGCACGTCGGCGGTCAGCCGCGATGGGTCTCCCGGACGCGTCGGCACGGCGCCCCAGCGCACGAGCTCGGGCCTGCCGGCCGCCTCGGCGACGAGTGTGACCATCTCACGGATCGTGCAGCAACGCCCAGACGCGACGTTGATCGCGCCCCGCGCGTCGCTGTCGAGAATCGCGGCAAAGGCGCGCGCGACGTCTTCGGCGTACATGAAGTCCCGCGCCTGCGCGCCGTCGGACACGGGCGCCTCTTGGCCGGCGAGCAGCGCGCGGATGACGCTCGGCACGAGCCGCTGCCCGCCCTCACCGGGCCCGTAAGGCATGAAGATCCGCCCCCACGCCAGCTCGACGTCGGCGCTTGCGGCGAAGCGCTCGGCGACGAGGTGGGTGGCGTGCTTGGCCACGCCGTACATCGTCGCGGGCGCGAGCGGCGCGGTGCGCTCGTCGTAGGGCTCGTCCTGAGACCACTCATACTCGGCGCACGTGCCCGCGATCACCGCGCGGCGGCCGCCCGCCGTGGCGAACGCGCGCAGCAGGCGCAGCGTCGCCTCGACCCACACGACGTTCTCGGGCGCCTGCCAGTACAGCCCGTGCTCGACGTACCAGGCCAGATGCAGGAGATGCTCGGCGGCGATCTCGCTCACGACCGCCTCCGCGGCGGCCGCGTCGGTGAGATCCGCGACGTGCCAGATCACCCGCTCGGAGTGGGCGGGGCCGGCGGCGGCGCCCGGGCGAGCGCGCTCGTCGGGCCGTCGCGAGCGCGCGAGCGCGTGAACCTCATGTCCCGCCTCGACCAGCGGCGCGAGCGCGTGGGCGCCGAGGAAGCCGCTCGCGCCGGTGAGCAGGACGCGGCTCAAGGCCGGTAGTCCGGATAGGAGCGGTCGCGGTCGGAGATCGTCAGCTCGCCCTGCGGTTGGGGCCATTCGATGGCGAAGGCGGGATCGTCGAAGCGCACCCCACTGGCGGCGTCGGGCACGTAGTGGTTGCCCATCTGGTAGAGCACTTCGCAATCGTCGGCGAGCGTCTGAAAGCCGTGCGCGAGCCCCGCGGGGATGTAGAACGCGCGGCGGTTCTCCGCGCTCAGCTCGACGCCGTGCCACGAGCGGTGGGCGGGGGAGTCCGCGCGCAGGTCGACGGCGACATCGAAGATCGCGCCGCGCACGCAGCGCACGAGCTTGGACTCACCGTGGGGGTCGGCTTGGAAGTGCATGCCGCGCACCGTGTCGCGCTTGGCGTTGAACGACGCGTTGCACTGCACCACTTCGGGGTTCATCCCGCGGGCGCGGAACTCCTCGGCGTCGAACGTCCGTGCGAACCAGCCGCGTTCGTCGCCGAGTAGGTCCAGCTCGATGACCCATGCCCCCGGCAGCGGCGTCTGCAGGAACCGCATCAGAGCAGCTTGAGCTCCGGCGTGCGCGCCGCGAACCGCCCGCCCCACTCGCCGATGAAGCTCAGCTGCTGCACGATCTCGTCCTTGAGGTTCCACGGCAGGATCAGCACCACGTCGGGCTTCTCTTCGCGGATCGCGTCGGGTGAGCGGATGGGGATGTGGCTGCCCGGGAGGAAGTGGCCCTGCTTGTGCGGGTTGAGGTCGCACGTGTAGTCGATGAAGTCGCGCCGCACGCCGCAGTAGTTCAGCAGCGTGTTGCCCTTCGCGGGCGCGCCGTAGCCGACGACGTGCAGCCCCTGCTCCTTCAAGCCGACGAGGAAGCTGAGGATCTGGCGCTTGTCGGCCTCCACGCGGCGGCCGTAGCCGAGGTACGTGTCGATGTCCTCATAGCCGGCGGCGCGCTCGCGCTCGAGCAGCTCGCGCGCGGCGTCGCTCTGGGGCTTGCTGTCGTCCTCGGCGTGCGCGCCGTAGATCCGCAGCGAGCCGCCGTGCGTGGGCAGCTCCTCGACGTCGAACAGGCGCAGCCCGTGAGCCTCGAACACGCGGCTGACGGTGAGAAAGGAGAAGTAGGAGAAGTGCTCGTGGTAGATCGTGTCCCACTGGTTGTCGGCCATCAGGCGCAGCAGGTGCGGGAACTCCATCGTGATCACGCCCGTGGGGCTGAGCAGGATCTTCATGCCCGCGACGAAGTCGTTGAGGTCGGGGACGTGCGCGAGCACGTTGTTGCCCAGCAGCAGGTCCGCGGAGGACTCGCCCGCGAGCGAGCTGGCGGTCTCGCGGCCGAAGAACTCCACGAGCGTGGGGATGCCCTTCTGCAGAGCCACCTTCGCGACGTTCGCCGCCGGCTCGATGCCGAGCACGGGGATCTGGCGTTCGTGGAAGAACTGCAGCAGGTAGCCGTCGTTGGAGGCGATCTCCACGACGTGACTGGTTTCGTCCAGGCCGAGGCGCTCGATCATCTGCTCGGAGTAGCGGCGGCTGTGCTCGAGCCAGCTGGAGGAGTACGAGGAGAAGTACGCGTAGTCGGAGAAGATCGCCTCGGGCGTCTCGAACTCCTCGAGCTGCACGAGAAAGCACCGCTCGCACACGAGCGCGCGCAACGGGTAGAACGGCTCCATGTGGTTGGCGCGCTCAGGCGGAAGGTAGGAGTTGGCGAGCGGCGACATGCCCAGATCGGCGAACACGGCTTCGACGGGTGCGGCGCAGAATCGGCAGGCGGTCTGGCTCATGGCGAGGCGGCAGCGTACCCAAAGGTTTCGACCTGCTCCAGCGTGACCGCGCGCATGTCCGCATCCTCGCGCAATGCGCGATACCACGTGACGATGCTCTGGAGCGTGGCGTCGAGCTCCACGAGCGGGCGCCAGCCGAGGCGTGTGCGTGCGAGCGAGGAGTCGAGCTTGAGGTAGCGCGCCTCGTGCGGGTGGGGACCGTCGTCGAGCGTCGTGTCCAAGCCTCCCGGCCACAGCTCGTCCATGCGCTGGACGAGCCAGCCGACGGGGCGGGCGTCCTCTTCGGCTGGGCCGAAGTTCCATCCCTGCGCGTATTCGGGCGAGCCCCACAGCGCCTGGGCGAGCACCAGATAGCCGCTGAGCGGGTTGAGCACGTGCTGCCACGGGCGGATCGAGTTGGGGTTGCGGATGCGCGCCCGCTCGCCCGCGAGGGCCGAGCGCATGAGGTCGGGCACGAGCCGGTCCTCTCCCCAGTCGCCGCCGCCGATCACGTTGCCCGCGCGCGCGGACGCGAGCCGCGGCCCGTCGGGCGCGGAGAAGAACGAGCGGCGAAACGCGGTCGTGACGAGCTCCGCGGCGCCCTTGGAGCTGGAGTAGGGGTCATAGCCCCCCATGGGCTCGTGCTCGCGGTAACCCCACTCCCACTCGCGGTTCTCGTAGCACTTGTCCGAGGTCACGTTGACCACCGCGCGCACGTCACCGCCGCCGAGGCGCACCGCGTCGAGCACGTTGACGGTTCCCATCACGTTCGTGGCGTACGTGTCGCGCGGTTCGGCGAACGAGCGGCGAACGAGCGACTGGGCGGCCATGTGGATGACGATCTCAGGCTTCGCGTCGAGCACCGCTCGTGCGATGGCGTCGTGGTCGCGCACGTCACCGTGACCGCTGTCCATGCCCTCACCCACGCGCGCGAGCTCGAACAGCGACGGCTCCGTGGGCACCCCGTTGGAGAATCCCGTGACGCGCGCGCCGAGCGCCTGCAGCCACAGCGCGAGCCACGCGCCCTTGAAGCCAGTGTGGCCCGTGAGCAACACACGGCGCTCGCGCCAGAACGCAGGGTCGACTGTCGCGGTGGGCGCCTGATCCTGAGTGCTCATCGACGTGTCACTTCCATCGCCGCGTCACTTCCATGTCCGCCAGGGCGCGGCGCCGGAGCTCCACAGCTCCTGGAGGTGGTTGCGGTCGCGCAGCGTGTCCATCGCCTGCCAGAAGCCGTCGTGGCGGTAGCACGCGAGCTGGCCCTCGCTGGCGAGCGAGCGCATCGGCCCCTGCTCCCACACGGTCTGCGCGCCCTCCAGGTATTGAGCTACGCCGGGTGTGAGCACGAAGAAGCCGCCGTTCGTCCAGCCGCCGTCGCCGCGCGGCTTCTCCTCGAACTGACGGACGCGCTCGCCGTCGACGTCGAGCGCGCCGAAGCGGCCCGGCGGCTGCACGGCGGTGACGGTCGCGCTTGCGCCCTGCTCGCGGTGGAAGGAGATAAGCGCGGTGATGTCCACGTCGCCGACGCCGTCACCGTAGGTGAAGCAGAAGTCCTCTCCGTCATCCAGATACGAGAGCACACGCTGCAGGCGCCCGCCGGTCATGGTGTCCTCGCCGGTATCCACGAGCGTGACCTTCCACGGCTCGGTCTCCGAGCGGTGAACCTGCATGTCTCCCTTGACTAGGTCGAAGGACACGTCGCACGTATGCAGGTAGTAGTTGGCGAAGTACTCCTTGATCAGGTAGCCCTTGTAGCCGAGGCAGATCACGAACTCCTCGATCCCGTGGGCTGCGTAGATCTTCATGATGTGCCACAGGATCGGTTTGCCGCCGATCTCCACCATCGGCTTCGGACGCACGGCGGTCTCCTCGCTGAGCCGCGAGCCGAAGCCCCCCGCCAAGATCACGGCCTTCATTGCGAGGAGGTTATTGGCCTCGTGCCTATGGCACCAGCGTGAAGCCGGCGACGTGCTTTGGCTTGACTGTGGCGAAGTGGCGACGGTCGAGCGTTGCGATCGTGTCGAGTCCGTGACGCTCGGCCAAGACGACCACCGAGGCATCGACCACTCCGAGCGGCAGATCGAGATACTGCTCCACCAGCTCGCCAATCCTCTCCCAGTCGGAGTCGATCACCGGTTCGACGGTCAGCTCGCCCTCAGCCAAGGAGCGCGCTAGCAGGAGCTCGGCATGAGGCCCTATGCGGTCGCCGAGCAGATATGCGACCTCACTTAGAACAAGTGCGGGGACGAGCAGTGGTCGGGAAGCGTTCGAAAGCAGCTCCACGGAGCGTCGGTGGTGCTTGTCGCGCGTTGCTGCGGCGGCATACAGAGGACCGGCGTCAACGATAAGCACTAGGCGGAGTGGCCGGGGTGGCGCCGACTGACAGCTTTCGCGACGAACTCGTCCACGCGCTCGGAGGCATCCACGGGCGATCCCTCTCCAATCGAGAAAAAGCTCAGACGTCCGTCCGCGGAGGGCTGCGGCAACTGCCGGTCGATGGCCTCGCGAGCCACATCCGCGATGGAACTGCCACGCCTTCGAGCCTCGAGCCTCAGGCGAGCATCGAGATCGTCTGGGAGCATGATCGTAGTTCGCTTCACGCATATAGCATAGTGCATCACGCCTATCGCTCCCTCACTCGGATCGCCTTGGACGCGCCTGCGGCGAACGGGTAGTCGGACTCGGGTTCGGAGCGGACGCGGAACTGGTAGTCGGCGGGGCCGGGGAACTTGAAGCGGTAGCTCGCGTGGTAGCGGCCGTGAGAGTCGGTGCGGATCACGTCGAACTTGATCCATCTCCCACCGGGCGAGCGCGCCTCGAGCACGAGCTGCTTCCCGCCGCGCGGGATCGGACCGCCGCGCAGGCGCCCGCGGAAACGGACACTGCGTCCGACGCTGGCGGTGCGTGGTGTGAGAGTCAGCGCGATCCCCGCGCGCACGGCCAGCGTCAGCGTGCGGGTGACCGATGGCAGGGCGTCGCCTTGGTGGCTGCGATAGACGAAGCGCAGCGTGCGCGAGGATGCACCGGCGGGTAGTCGGACGACGAAGCGCCCGTCCGATCCGGTCATCGGGCTCGCCATCTTCGCTGGCTTCGCGCCCGTGTAGGCGGGAGTCGCGAGCACTTCGACCTGCGCGCCCGAGATCGGTCCGCCGCCGGGGGCGGTGAGCTGGCCGACGATCGTCTCGGCGTGGCCGTAGCCGACGACGATGCGCTCGCGCCTGCTGCCCTTCCATG
>DASUPL010000158.1:0-5596 GCA_036281155.1 Solirubrobacteraceae bacterium
TTCGCCTGGTCGCTCGACGCCGAGGACGTGCACCTCAACATCGAGAAGCGGCTCACCGAGCTGGTCGGCGACGCCGGCAAGCGCCTGCACACGGCACGCTCGCGCAACGACCAGGTGGTGACCGACCTCGCGATGTACACGCGCGAGCGCGCCGCCGCCGCGCAGGGTGCGCTCGCGAAGCTGATGGCCGCGCTGCTCGCGCGCGCCGAGGAGCACGTCGACTGGCCGATGCCCGGCTACACCCACCTGCAGCGCGCCCAGCCGGTGTATCTCGGCCATCACCTGCTCGCGTACTTCTGGATGCTCGCGCGCGACCGCTCGCGCTTCGCGTTCACCGAGCGCGAGTGCGGGCGCCTGCCGCTCGGCTCGGGTGCGCTCGCGGGCGTGAGCTTCGACACGGACCGCGCGCTGCTCGCGCGCGAGCTCGGCTTCGAGGAGGTGGCGCCCAACTCGATCGACGCCGTCTCCGGACGGGATTTCATCCTCGACTACCTCGCCGCCGCGGCGACGTGCTCGACGCACCTCTCGCGCCTGGGCGCGGAGCTCGTGCTGTGGTCGAGCGCCGAGTTCGGATTCTGCGAGCTGCCCGACGCGTGGAGCTCCGGCTCGTCGATCATGCCGCAGAAGAAGAACCCCGACGCGGCCGAGCTGTTGCGCGCGAAGGCGCCCCGCGTGGTCGGGCACCTGACGGCCTTCCACGGCGTGATGCACGCGCTGCCGCTGACGTACAACAAGGATCTGCAGGAGGACAAGGAGCACCTGTTCGACGCGGTCGACACGCTCGAGTTGACGCTCGCCGCCGCCACGGGCATGATCGCCGGCGCGGACTTCGACCGCGAGCGACTCGCGCGGGCGGCGTCTGACGAGATGATCGCCGCCACCGATGTGGCCGACCTGCTGGTGCGCCTGGGGATGCCTTTCCGCGAGGCGCACGGCGTCGTCGCGGGGCTCGTGCGCAGCGCCGTCGACGGCGGCCGGGCGCTGTCCGATCTGAGCGCCGCGGAGCTCGCTGCGCACAGCGAGACGCTCGCGCGCCACGAGGCGGAGTACCGCGAGGTGCTGGCGCGAAGCTCGTGGCTGGAGTCGAAGGTGTCCGAGGGGGGCACCGCGCTCGCGCGTGTGCGTGAGCAGCTGGTCCTGGCCCGGGCTGTGCTCGCATCGTCCCCGGAGGGGGATGAAGGCGCTGGCGGCTGACTTCTACGACCGTCCCGTGCTCGAGGTCGCCCGTGAGCTGATCGGCTGCACGGTCGAGTATCGCGGCGCGGCGGGCGTGATCGTCGAGACCGAGGCCTACCACGAGAGCGAGCCCGCGTGCCACGCGTACGCGGGCTTGACGCCGCGTACCAGGACCCTGTTCGGCGCGCCCGGGCGCGCGTACGTGTACCGCTCCTACGGCATCCACGCGCTCCTGAACGCCGTCTGCGAGCCCGAGGGCGTCGGTGCGGCGGTGCTGATCCGCGCGCTCGCGCCGACCGAGGGCATCGAGGCGATGCGCTCGCGGCGCGGTCTCGTCGGCGATCGTCCAGCGCGCGAGCACGATCTCTGCTCGGGGCCGGGCAAGCTCACGCAGGCGCTCGGCATCTCGCTCGCCGAGAACGACGGCGACCTGAGCGGCGGCCCGATCCAGATCAAGCCGCCACGCGCCGGCTGTCCCGAGCCCGTCGTGGTCGCGGGGACGCGCATCGGGATCACCCGTGCGGTGGACCTGCGCTGGCGCTTCTGTGTCGCCGGCGAGCGCAACGTCTCCCGGCCGCGACCCAAGCCGGACGCGGCCAAGGCCTGACGCGCGAGGCACGCCGGCCCCGCCGCGCGCGGCTCGCGCTACCCGCCGGGGCTCACGCCGCCTGTGGGGGAGGGCGAGGAGGTGGGCGGAGTGGATGGTGCGGAGGGCGGCGCGCTCGGGGCTTCGCGGGGTGGCGTCGGCGACGTGGGGGAGCTCGAGCGTTCGGGGCTCGGCGTGCCGGCGCCCGTGGTCGCTTCCGCTTCTTCGCCCGCGCCGCTCGGAGCGTTCGGTTTGCGGCTTGACTTGCGCGTGCCCTTCGGGCTCGCGCTCTGGTTCGAGGGCGTGGTCGCCGAGGTCGAGCTCGTTTCGAAGGGTCCTTCGGTGCTTTCGCCGTCGGCGTGGCTGCCCGCCCCGCCTTCGGCGAGGCGTTCGCCGCGTTCCCTGTCGATCTCCAGGGCTGAGGTCATGAAGCTGTGCCAGATCAACGCGGGGAAGGTCCCGCCGAGCACCGGGTGGCCGTTGAACGCGGTCGTCATCGGGACCAGCTTGTCGGGGTAGCCGACCCACACGGCGACCGTGTACTTGGAGTTCCAGCCCACGAACCACGCGTCGCCGTAGTTGGACGTGGTGCCCGTCTTGCCGGCCGCGAACTGTCCGATCGCGGCGGCTCGTCCCGTGCCGTACCGCACGACCGTCTCGAGCATCGACGTCTCCGTCCTGGCGACGTCCGCGGGCAGCACACGTTGAACGCGAACGCGGTTGGTGTCGCGGCGCGTGCCGTCCTGCAGCGGCTCGCGCCCGGCGGTGACTTCCTGGATGCCGACGGGCGCTTCGTCGTTGACCATGCTGCCGCTGACGCGCAGGCCGCCGCGGGCGATCGTCTCATAGGAGTGGGCCATGTCCAGCGGCGTCACGCCGACGGTCAACCCGCCGATCGTCATCGCGGGGTTGGTCGACAGCGGGGTCGTGATGCCCATGCGGTGTGCGAGCAGCGCGATCCTCCGCGTGCCGACCTTCAGGCCCACTTCCGCGTAGACCGAGTTGTCGGAGAAGGCGGTCGCGGCGGTCAGCGTGCTCGAGCCCGAATATATGTCCTCGTCGTTGTGCACGACGAACTTTTCCGGGCCGCGGGCGCTGGGGACGACGAACACCTTCTGCTTGGAGCTCCATATTGAGTTCGGCGAGATGCCGTCCGCGAGGGCCGCCGCGAGGTCGAACGCCTTGAATGAGGAGCCCGGCTGGCGCTCGCCCTGGGTGGCGAGGTTGAAGGGGCTCTCGTTGTAGTTGCGCCCGCCCACCATCGCGCGCACCTCACCGGTGGAGTTTTCGATCGCGACCATCGACGCGGTCGGGCCTTCGGGGTTGGCGAGATAGTTGTCGATCGCCTGTTCGGCGGATCGCTGCAGGTCGAGGTCGAGCGTCGTCTTGATCCGCAGGCCGCCGTTGAACGCGCGCGCCGCGCCGTAGCGTTCGATGATCTGCTGCTGCACCCAGCTGGTGAAGTAGCCCGCGTCGACGCCTTCGACCGTCTGCTCGCGCGGCGCCTGGATCTCCGCGGACGCGGGGATCGTCTCGTTGGCGCTCGCTGCGTACAGCGACCTCGTCAGATATCCCTGCTGGAGCATCTGCTCGAGCACCACGTCACGGCGTCGCTTCGCCGCCATCGGGTGCGTCGTGGGGTCGTATTCGGTCGGCGAGCGGATGATCCCCGCCAGCAGCGCGGCCTCCGACGGTTGCAGCTCTTCCACGCACAGCTTCTTGCCGGGGGTGCCGCAGCCGAGGTGGTTGACGTCGCGGCCGAAGTACGTCTGCGCGGCGGCCTCGATGCCGTAGGCGCCGTTGCCGAAGTAGATCGTGTTGAGGTACGCGGTGATGATCTTGTCCTTGGACCACTTGTGCGAGAGCTGGTAGGCCAGAGCGGTCTCGCGGAGCTTCTCGAAGATCGTGCGGTGCGACTGGGCTTGGAGCGCGTTCTTGATGAACTGCTGCTCGATCGTGGACGCTCCCTGGACGTTGCCCTTGTGGCGCACGTCGGCGACGAACGCGCGTCCGATCCCGCGCACGTCGATTCCGCTGTTGCTGTCGAAGCGCTTGTCCTCGATCGAGATCACCGCCTGCTTGACGATCCGCGGTATCTGCGCGGGCGTCACGATCACGCGGTTCTGCTGGCTGAGCACGCCGAGGGGGTGGCCGAGGTCGTCGGTCAGGATCGAGCTCTGCTCTTCCTTGAACTGTGAGAAGCGGGTCAGCGAGGGGAGGTCGGAGGCGACCGAGACGAAGACCCCGAACACGAACGACACGAGGCCGAGCAGCAGCAGCGAGGAGAGGATCGCGACGAAGCGCAGCCGCTTCAGCCGCGGCTTGCTGGCCGATCTCAGATCCGGAGGCGTTATGTCGGGGCGATCGTCATCGCTCATCGGCTGCTGCGGAGCAGAGCCCTCCGCGTGTCGGGAGGCGTCGGTTGCGAGAACGCGAGCCGCCTGGGGCACGGCGCGGTGGGACCCTCCGGATCGCGAGAGTCTAGCATTGGCGCCCCATGGCGAACCTCATCGACGCGGCCACGCACGAGGCCGCACAGCTCGCCCGCAACGCCGTCGACAGCCTGCCCGTGGGAGCGCTCGCCGAGAAGCTGCGCGTCGCTCGCGCCGAGGATCGCCAGCTGCGCGTGAAGTTCGGCATCGACCCGACCGCGCCGGACATCCACCTCGGACACGCGGTCGCGCTGGGCAAGCTGCGCGAGTTCCAGGACGCGGGCCACCGCGTGGTGCTGATCGTCGGCGACTACACCGCGCGCGTGGGCGACCCCTCGGGGCGCTCGAGCCTGCGCCCGATGCTCGGCGAGGCGGAGATCGACGCCAACGCGGCGACGTTCCAGGAGCAGGCGCTGCGGATCCTCGACGCCGACCCGGGGCGGCTGGAGGTGCGGTGCAACAGCGAGTGGCTCGACATGTCGATGCTCGACCTGCTCGCGCTGCTGCGCACGAGCACCGTCGCGCAGCTGCTCGAGCGCGACGACTTCGCCAAACGCTTCGGCGCGCGCGAGCCGATCTCGATGCTCGAGCTGCTCTACCCGCTGCTGCAGGGCTTCGACTCCGTGGCGGTGCGCGCCGACGTGGAGCTGGGCGGCACCGACCAGAAGTTCAACCTGCTGCTGGGGCGCGACATCCAGCGCGCCTACGGACAATCCGAGCAGGCGGTGTTGACGATGCCGATCCTGGTGGGCATCGACGGCCAGCGCAAGATGTCCAAGTCGCTGGGCAACCACATCGCCATCACCGACGAGCCGCGGGAGATCTACGGCAAGACGATGGCGATCCCCGACGAGGCGATGGCGCAGTACCACCGGCTGCTGCTCGGCGGCGAGCCGCCCGCCGACGCCGGCGCCTCGCCGCGGGACGCCAAGCGCGCGCTGGCGCGCGGGCTCGTAGCGTGGCTCGCCAGCGACGCGGACGCGCTCGCGGCCGAGGAGCACTTCGACCGCGTGTTCGTGCAGCGCGAAGCCCCGCGGGAGATCGACGAGGCGAGCTTCGAAGGCGAGGACGGCATGCTGCACCTGCCCGGGCTGATCGCGAGCGAGTTCGCGATGTCGCGCTCGGACGCTCGACGTCTGATCGACCAGGGCGCCGTCACGCTCGGCGAGCAGCCCCTGGCGGCGGGCGAGCACGACATCGCCTGCGAGCGCGCGGACGGCCAGGTGCTGAAGGTCGGCAAGCGCCGCTTCAGGCGCCTGCGCGCGGGCTGACCGCACGCCGCCGCTCGCGCGCTATACTCCCCGGTCGGCCCGCAGGCGCCCTTGGGCGTGGGTCGGATCGGTCTCCTCCAGAAGGAACCCCTTTCGGTGAGGCTTGGCGGTCTTTGAAAACTCAACAGCAT